>NZ_AP025506.1:1817931-2120919 GCF_024347595.1 Vibrio pomeroyi
AAGACACCATGATGCTGAAGCCACTGTGATTGGTTATAAAACAGGGACGGGCAAATACAAAGGAATGATGGGCTCAATCTTAGTTCACAACGAGCAGGGCGTAGAGTTTTACATTGGCAGCGGGTTTACTGACAAAATGAGATTGTCGCCACCCGAGATTGGTAGTCGTATTACTTTTCGCTACAACGGCCTGACTCAAAACGGAAAGCCAAAGTTTGCAAGGTTTGTCAGAGAGAAGAGTGACTATTGAGTTGTTTAATCATTTGATTTTAATAATTTAGAAAGCAAAAGAGCCCTGATGATCAGAGCTCTTTTTTGTTTTATGTTTTATGTTTTAGCGGGTTCCACCAATGCTAGTTATGACAATTGTTTCTGGCTAGATTATCGAGAACTGAATTCCAGTTGTACTTCATCACTTTGTTTATGCATCCAATGAAGGCGCATACCAAGCATGGTCGCCGCTGAAGATAAACCAATAATGAAGCCAACCCAGAAACCATGTGCTCCCATAGGCTCAACAATCCAATCTGTCATTCCTAAGATGTAGCCGATAGGAAGACCAAGCAACCAGTAAGCCACAAAGGTAATATTAAAGATCGAACGCATATCTTTGTAGCCACGCAAAGCACCTGCAGCGATAACTTGAATGGCGTCGGTACATTGATAAACCGCTGCGAACAACAGTAATTGCATTGCAACGGTAATTACCGCGGTATTCTCTGTGTACAGTAATGAAACCTGCTCTCTGAAAATTGCCGTCAATGCTGCCGTCATTAATGCAGTCACTAAACCAACAATGATACCCACGTGTGTCGCGATCTTCGCACCTTCGGTATTATTTTCACCTAGCTTATGGCCAACACGAATACTCACGGCGGCACCAATACTCATTGGAATCATGAAGACCAGTGAAGAGAAGTTGATCGCGACTTGGTGCGCGGCAACAATCAATGAGCCAAGTGGGGCAACCAACAAGGAAACAACGGCAAACAAGGTTACCTCGAAGAAGATAGCCGCTGCGACAGGAAAGCCAAGTCTAAACAGGCGAATTTGAGCTTTAAGTTGCGGCTTATGGAACGTACCGAAGATGTTGATTTTCGCTAAACGTTTTGAAGTTAAAACGTAAGCGAACAGCAGTGCAAACATCACCCAGTACACGATAGCCGTTGCAACGCCACAGCCAACACCACCCAGTGCAGGAGCACCCAGTTTTCCGTATACGAACATCCAGTTAAGCGGGATGTTTAATAGCAAGCCAATAAAACCAATCACCATTGCAGGCTTAGTTAAAGACATTCCATCGGTAAAACTTCTCAAGGTTTGGAACAGTAAGAAAGCAGGTACAGCAAACATCACCGCATTCATATAGCCGATGGTTTTTTCCGCCATGAGTTGTTCAATGTCCATCCACTCCAATATCAATTGTGTCTGGAACAGTACGCCAATGATTGGAAGGGAGATGACGAGCGCTAAAAATGCGCCTTGTTGAATTTCAAATGGAATTTTTACTTGTCGACCAGAACCATTCAGTTGTGCAACGACAGGAACCAACGCCATCAATAGGCCAACACCAAATAGGATTGATGGTAGCCAGATACTTGCTGCAATCGAAACCGCCGCCATATCGATAGCACTTACGCCACCGGCCATTACGGTATCAACGAAACCCATACCAGTTTGTGCAACGGATGCGATCAATACTGGGGTCGCAAGTTTGATTAGATTCGAGGATTCTTCTTTGTAACGATGCACAAACAACTCCAAATAAGAGGGAAAATTAGAATAATAGTGTAGGAAAGGACATTCTGAAGGAATCAGAGACAATGATCTTAAGCTTCCACTGGACGAATCATAAAGAAATGTCACAATAACTGCTATGAAAAACTGTTATTAGGGCGTATTGATCTTTCGAGCTGATTTTTGCAGCGAGTTGCTGGGGATTTATACAAGGCAGAGGCGTCGATGTGTAGCTAGCCTACATGAGAAGCCGATAACGTAGTAAAAATGACCAGCAAACGCTGCCCGAAGGGTTCGGCTAAAAGCGTTTTACTCTTTGTTGAGGGAGATTTACTTAGAATGACTAGGCTACTTCCCCCTCGCCGCGATTAAAACGCTTTTATCTCGAACAAAATTTAACCACGAAAGGTCAACACGCCCTAGAATGCTAAATAGGAATCTTATGTTTACAGGTATCGTTCAAGGCATGGCAACACTGGTTGCTATCAACAAAAAAAAGTCGTTTCAAACTCATACCATTGAGCTAAGTAACGAAATGATTGAAGGGTTAGCGATTGGTGCTTCAGTAGCTCATAACGGTTGTTGCTTAACGGTAACGGAAATTTCAGGAAACCAGATTGCTTTTGATTTAATGCAAGCGACATTGCGATTGACGAACTTAGGCCAGCTGAATGTTGGTGATAAAGTGAATGTTGAGCGTGCAGCAAAGTTTGGTGACGAAATTGGCGGCCATAGCATGTCTGGCCATATTACTCTGATGGCTGACCTAGTTGATGTGATTAAGACTGAGAACAACCGTACACTTTGGTTTGAACTGCCAGAAGAATCGATGAAGTACGTGTTGAGCAAGGGTTATATTGGCGTTGATGGTTGTTCATTGACGATAGGTGAAGTGGAAGAGAACCGTTTCTCTGTCCATCTGATCCCAGAAACGCTGAATCGTACTCTGTTTGGCGGCCGTGAAGTCGGTGACCAAGTAAACATCGAATTCGACCCACAAACTCAAGCTATCGTTGATACGGTAGAGCGTGTATTAGCGAACCAGAAATAGCCAGTAAGCGCATTGAATCGGTGGCGATAAAATCATATCGATGACCAAATTAAAAAAGAGCACATGAGGTGCTCTTTTTTGATCTTGGTTTAAACGAGAAACTGATTGTCAAAATACTTGTTCATCATCGGCATCAATCGAAAGGTTGATTCTGTCTCTTACCTCGTCGACCTGCATATCCAAATGAATGGCATTGCAACACGCGGGACAATCATCATAGAAGTCTTGGCTACCATTAGATGCATCAAGCGTGATGTTGATACCGTGTCCACAATGCGGACAGGAGACATGTTTCTCTGTGTATTTATGCATGGCAAATTCTCCTCACTGTAACTGATACCAATCGTATTCGGTTATAAACAGCTGTAATTGGTATTAAACTGCTTGAATCTTCTGAATACACGCTTCGGTTTGTGCCAAGTAATGACCGCCAAATTGATTACAGTGATTGAGAAGATGGTACAAGTTATAAATATCTTTTCGATCAGTATAGCCAACGTCGAGCGGCATGACGCTTTGGTAACCTTCATAAAACTCTTTAGGGAAGCCTTCGAACAATTCGGTTAACGCCAAATCACACTCATGGTCACCCCAGTAACAAGCCGGGTCGTAACAAATTGGGCCAAACGCAGAGTTCGCGACATTGCCATTCCAAAGATCGCCGTGAAGCAAAGAAGGGCGGGGGTTGTGGCCTGCAAGTCGCATATTCACCACATCGACAATATCGTCGATGTCACCAAACTCAATGCCTTTCTCTTTTAACAATTGAAGTTGGAAACCGATGCGTTGCTCTGAGAAAAAGCGTCCCCATTTTTTATGCCACGGATTAGGCTGAAGGGTACTGCCGATGTAGTTGTCTTGATCGCAACCAAACTCTTTTTGCTCTCCCCACTGATGAAGCTGAGCGAGTTGAACACCAAAATCGAAACTGTTGTTGCCTGTTTCTAGTGGTTTGGTTGGTAAGTAATTGAGGATAATGAACGAGCACTCTTTGGTTTTCCCAATAAGAACCAACTCGGGCACATACACGGTGGAAGTATTTCTTAATAAACGCAGGTTCTCAGCTTCAATTTCAAACTTGGGTAGAAATTCACGCTGATTCACTTTAACAAAGTAACGTTCATTACCATCACTGATCATATAGCAATCGTTAATGTCACCACCAGAGACCTTCGTACGTTCAGTAATCTGAAAGTTGAACAAAAGCGTATCTGAAAGCTGTTGAGAAATGGCCTGCCACATAGGAAATCCTCACAGAACTGTTGATTTGAAATACTATCGTTTAATAGCAATAGTTTAGGATAAATCTGAGTAATTTATAGACGTACTGGTCAATGTTCTCAGCTCTAATTCATATCAATATGAATCAATTGGTGGATTTGTGAACTCGCACTGTTTCAATGCCTTTGATTAATCGACAAAAAATGCAGAGTGGCAATGAGTTTCAGTTTGGAACTAGCTTCACATTCGACATCGAATTCGAGGTCGTTCACTAGAAAATCGCAGGTAGGTTGCTATTGTCTACGCTTAAACTTTAGCTATTACTAATAGTCCACTAATTGCGTCATGTGGAAGGCGGGGTAAGTGCTCATCAAGATCGCACTGAAACCGTTGTTAAGTCCTATTTCTCTGCTTTGTTTGTAGATTGATTCAATTTTGAGCTTAAATGCTAGCAAAGATCATTTTAATATTACTTTTAGCAATAAAATGATGACAAATGGCTTCATTTACATAGTATTAGCCTAGAACGTGTTAATCTGCTTAAGAGCTTAAAACGGAGATTTATTGTGGTTGTAGAAACCGATGGCTATCTAGCTTTAATCGAGCACCTATCATTCAACCTAGATGTATTTACCAATGGTAATGGTGATACAGGAAATGAAAGTGTCGAAGACATTATTACAGATATGATTTCAACGAACATCATGGCTATCTTCGAACAAAACCCTGAACTGCACGCGAGTGTACGTTTTCAACTGCTTAAAGAAGCAGACGCCGTTGTTGCGGATTTAGGTGAAGTATTAGCCGGTGTATGGGCTAAGAAGGCGACTAACGAACAGATCGTATTCCTAGACGAATACATCGCGTTAGTGAAAAACCTGTTTGATACGGCTGTCGCTAAATACGACTAACTGTTCGCGTATCAATCTAAAATACTAAAGGGCGTTTAAGCCGTAACATTTGATGTTATGTCGTTCAGCGGTGAATCTCTTGAACCGCTATAAACGCCTAAAGTGCCAAAACTTGGAAGCCCAATAAGGGTTGTCCAGCCTCGATATAATCACACCTTTCGATGTAGAAGCATGTAGGAATTGGTTATTTCCTAAGTAAACGCCAACGTGTCGCACTGTCATCGATGTCTTAAAAAACACCAAATCGCCACTCGTTGCCTGTTCATACGCAATTTCTTTTCCCTTTTGGCTCTGATCTTTTGTAGTTCTTGGTAGGGCTTGTTGGGTCGCATTTTGGACGGCAATCTGTACGAAAGCGGAGCAATCGACACCTCTAAATGACGTTCCGCCGAAATGGTACGGCACACCTTTCCACTGCTCATACACGCTCATATAAGCATTTGTAGTCAATTGTTCTGACTTTGATAGAGGTTTCTGTCCGGTTTGACTAAGCAGAGAAGGAGACGGGGTCGAGCTACATGCAGCTAATGTTGCGAAAGTTATTGTAACTGCAAGCATTTTTCTGAATTTCATATGTAACTCTTCTGAAAAAAAAATGAAATAAAAACGTCATCAAGGACTTCTAGTATACGGACTAACTTAAGGATATCTCTTTTCGTAGTCAAACTGGATTTCACATGCCCGACACAAATTTATCAATAAAACCCTCACGTTATACATTCTCGCTCATCCAAACCGTTAGTGCTGTCTTTATTTCCATTCTGTTACTTGTCAGCTTTTTATCTATGGTCAGTATAAGAGGTGTTGAGCGAGTAGGAGGGTATTTCGATACGCTATCGGAACAGGCGTTACCACTCGCACTTCACAACGCAGAATTAACGCAAAGCGTATTAGAACAAGTCAAACTTCTCACTTACAGCACCCAATCAACCGATTTAGACACACTAAACGCAACACGAGGCTCCATTGATCAACTCGCTTCCGAGAGTAACGCCATCCTAGAGGAACTCCTTTTTATCTCCCAATCTTTTCCTGATGCGATCTCGTTAGAACAGCAACAAATCCTTATTGATGATATGGCGCAGCTTCAACAGATGACTAATACGGTTCTGTTGGCGCAAATTGATATTCAAAGTAAACAGAATCTGATCGACAGCAAAATGGGCGAGTTTCGTTACGGTGTCGGCTCTATCGGACCAGAAATGAACCGTATTAGTTCGTTTTTAGTCGAAGACAACCCAGAAGCCAGTGACGCTGCAAACCGCTTTACATCGAGCGCGTCAGCAATGGCCAACACCTTCCTAATGCTAATGATGCAATCTGACATCGATAAAGCACAAGACGAATACCGCCAACTGAGAAACCGAATCGCTGGCCTTAACTTAGCTTACAGTGATTTTGCTGATTGGCATCCAGACATCGCGGAGTTCGCAAGCCTTACCGCACCTTATGAGATGGTGAAAGAGGGCTTCACAGAAGAAGGCGTAATTAGACAAATACTGCTTAAATTGGAACTGGTTAAGCAGCAAGAGCAGAACCTAGCCCAAGTGATTACCTTGGCGAATACCGTTATTAATACATTGAACCAGTTATCTTCGACCGCTGCTCACCTGATTGATGAAAGCGAACTGGTCGTAAATCAAACCATCACCAACATTGACCGTGTGTTGTTTATTAGTGGACTAGTGATCGCCGTGATCATTGTGATCTCATGGTTAGTACTACGCCGCTGGGTAAACAAAGGACTGAAAAACATTACTCGACAATTGAGCCTGCTTGCAGAGCACGATTTCTCGAAGCACAGTGCATTGCTGGGACCATTAGAGTTACAAGTGATTGCCTCGAAACTGAATACCGTTGTCGATTCAACCGCCGACTCGGTCCGCTTGGTGACTCGTAACTGTGAAACACTTTACCAAACGGCTGAAGTAAGCCACGATGCTGCAGAGCAAACGAACTCAAGCTTGAACGAACAAAACGAATCGCTTCAAAACATGATCACCACGATTACTGAGCTGGAAGCGTCAATCGGTGAAATTGCACGTATTTCGAATGCATCCAATGACGATGCACAAGTTGCCGAAGACGAGTCGGTCAATGGTAGTCAGGTGGTTGGGCTTAACCAGCAACGTTTGCAAGCCTTAGAACATTCACTAAGCATGAACGAAGAATCAATGGCCGACCTTGATGGCCGCGTGAAACAGATTCGTGAAATGGTCGATATGATCAGTGGCATTGCAGAAAACACCAACTTGCTAGCACTGAATGCGGCAATTGAAGCAGCGCGAGCAGGCGAGCAAGGACGCGGCTTTGCTGTCGTTGCTGACGAAGTACGCAAATTGGCGAGTGGCACATCTCAACAAACCACCAACATTCGCAATATGATGAATGAGCTGGTGGCTGCGGCTGATCGCTCACGAACGTCTGTTACTGAATCTCGAAGTGAAATGGCCAATGCACTGCAAACCAGTGGCGATGTGAAGCAAGCTTTTGAAAAAATCGAGGTCGCGGTTAGCCAGATTAAAGGTCGTGTTGAACAAATCATGGTAGCGACAGAGCAACAAGCACGTGCAACAGTGGACGTGACGCATTCAATCACTCGTGTTTCTGAGCAAGGTGAGAATACTAAATTACAGCTTGAATCCATGATTGAAAGTTCAGAACAAGTGGCAGAAATCGCAGGACACCAACAAGCTATGCTTCATAAGTACCAGTTTGATGCAGTGAAATAGCCACAAGGTCTAACAGTTTCAGTATTCACTCGTTAAGAAAAACCAAAAGGCAGAGTTCGATACTCTGCCTTTCGTTTGTTAGCTACCTACTTATGATGCGTGTTTACATAAACAGAGTAGGCATGATGTGTTGGAAGAAGATAAGTGATGCTACACCACTGATCACCACCCAAATCAGATCGAAACGAAGGCTGACCAGCGTACAAACAATCGCAGCCAATACCTTTGGATTGTGTAGATCGAATTCCATTTCAGGTCCAGCGCCTAGAATCTCTACTGCAATTATCGCAGGTAAAACCGTAACGGGTACAAAGCGCAACGTCTTTTTAAAACGTTCTGACATCTCAAACTTGCCCGCCATACCAATCACAGAAAAACGAATGATGAAGGTCGCAGCCGCCATCGCGAATGTAATAAGAATAAAAGTTGTAGTATTCATGGTTACGCTACTCCGTTTTCTTCAATTAATAGGCCTGTTTGTGCGGATTCTTGTTCTGCTTTCTCTGTCGACAAGTCCATGCGGTAGCCTGCATAAACACCAACCACAGCCGCAATAACGAGACCAAGCGAGTAGGGAAGTTCAGCAAGAAGCACACCGGTGAAGGTCGCTACAATCGCCGCCACAATGCATTCACGGCTTTTCACTTGTGGAATCACAATGGCGATAAAGGCTGCAACCATCGCGAAATCTAAGCCGTAGTTTGCGATCTCTGGGAACGACGAGCCAATCAAAGCACCAAGGAAATCAGCTACTACCCAGTTCAACCAAAACCCGCCCATCGCTGCTACGTAAAACCAATGGCGACCTTGTTTCTCTTGCTTCATGTCGTTAATGGTCGCGGCATAAACCTCATCCGTTAAGCCATAAGACATCAGCATTCGCATATGAATGGGATACGCCTTCATGTGTTCAGACATCGACGCGCTGTAGAGCATGTGTCGTAGGTTGATGATGAAGGTCGTAAACATGATAACGACGATGCTCGCAGAGGATTGAACTAACCCTAACGCTACCATTTGCGAAGAACCTGCGAACACAGTGAACGACCATAAAGTACTTTGCGTAACGGTCATTCCCGCTGTGATACTGACTGCTCCTACGATAAACGAAAATGGAAATGCGCCTACACATAAAGGGAAGATTGCTCTTAACCCTGCCTGGATCTGTTGTTTATTCATGACTGCTCACCCTAAATTAAAAATTCAAATTTATTTGCAAATTATGGCGAGAATCGTATTGCTGATTAAAAAACTTTTCAAACCAAGATTAAAATTTATTTGATTTAGATCGTTATTCTCAAATCAGCAAATCATTGCTAATTAAATAAAAACCTAAAAATCAATGATTTAGGATAGCTTTCATTTTTGAGATCTTTGATTGAAGGTATTTTATGATAATTATTGCAACTATTTTTGCATTTTAACGATTTCAATGTTTAAACTGTAGTTGAAATATTTAGCAACTCTGAACAGGAATAAACATGAAAGAAGTCATTACAGCAGACAAAGCACCAGAAGCCATCGGCCCATACTCGCACGGCAACGCATTCGGAAACCTCGTTTTCACATCAGGTCAATTACCCGTGTGTAGAGAAAAAGGCGGTGTTGTAGAAGGTGGCGTTAGTGAACAATCCCGTCAGTCGTTACTAAACCTTCAATATGTTTTACAAGCGGCGGGCAGTGACCTAGACGCGGTACTAAAAACAACGTGTTACTTATCAGACATTAGCGATTTTGCGGCTTTCAATGAAGTCTACAAAGAGTTTTTTGAAAAGGATTGTCCTGCTCGTAGCTGCTTTGCAGTGAAGGATCTTCCTCTAGGTGTGAAAATCGAAATTGAAGCGATTGCTGGTCGTAAGTAGCTCGTCGTAAATAGCTAGTCGTCAGTAAACAAAGAATAGTGTGAGGTCCTTACTATGAAACAACAATGGCAACAGTATAAAGAGATTTTAAATACCGTCGTTAAACCCGCTCTTGGCTGCACAGAACCCATCTCCGCAGCTTACGCTTGTTCAGTCGCTGCCAAGATGCTTGTGGGTACACCGGATAAAGTTCGAGTGTATGTGTCGGACAATTTATACAAAAACTCTATGGGCGTGTTCGTTCCGGGGACAGGAAAGATAGGCTTACCCATTGCTGCAGCTGTTGGTGCGATTGGTGGGGACCCACACGCTGGTTTAGAAGTGTTAGCCAAGATCAGCACGAAAGATGTTGAGAAAGCGCAAGCTCTTATCGATGCCGGACAGGTGAGTGCTCATCGTAAAGAGGTAGATGAATTCATCTATTGTTACGCTGAAGTGGAATGTGAAGGTCAAGTCGCGACCGTTGAAATCAGCGGCGGCCATACACAAATCATCAAAAAAACCTTAAATGGTACGGTTCTTTTCAGTCAAGATTGCGACCAAACCGTTTCAACAGGGTCGATTTGTGAAGGAATCGATATTGATATCGGTAACATCTATAACTATGCCACCAGTGCTGAATTCAAAGACATTGAGTTTATCCTCGAAGCTTCTGACCTTAACGGCAAGCTATCGCAAGAAGGCCTTGCTCACGCTTATGGGCTTGAGGTTGGTCGTACCATGGAGCAGGGTATTCAACTCGGCCTGATGAGTGAAGACTTGATGAACAAGATCATCATGCAAACTGCAGCCGCGTCTGATGCTCGAATGGGTGGTGCAACTCTGCCTGCGATGAGTAACTTTGGCAGCGGCAACCAAGGCATTGCTGCAACGATTCCCGTCGCGGTAATTGCTGAGCACTTCAAATCGTCTCAAGAGCAACTGGCGCGTGCACTTATCATGAGTCACCTTGGCGCGATCTACATTAAATCGTACTATCCACCGCTTTCTGCTTTTTGTGGTAACACGGTGACCAGTGCTGCTGCTGCGATGGCAATGGTGTATCTGGCTAAGGGTTCATTTGAACAGAGTTGCTACGCAATTCAAAACGTTCTAAGTGACTGTTCTGGCATGGTTTGTGACGGTGCTAAGTCGACATGTGCGATGAAAGTGAAAACCTCGACCAGTGCCGCGGTAAACGGGTTCTTAATGGCGATGCGTTGTAATGAAGCGCACAACCAAGGCATTGTGGCTGATGATGTCGAGACCAGTATTCGCAATATTGGAAAATTGGTTACCGCTGGTATGAGTGTTACAGACTCAACGATTATTGATATAATGTCTGCGTAATCAAATGTTTTAGAATCAAACGATTTTAACAAATCAAACCGCTTGGTAATTTCTACTTAGCGGTTTTTTCGCCAGAAGAGGAAGGACTCAGTGTTCGAATTAGCTCAAAGTGATTATGATATTTTGCACTCAATCGAAAACATCGTTGACGGGATTGCTGCAATGTATGGCGAGCATACGGAAGTGTTATTGCACAGTTTAGATGTTCGTAACCCTTCGATTATCAAAATCGCGAACAGTCATGTCACAGGACGAGACGTTGGCGCACCTATTACTAACTTAGCACTGATGAAGCTGACTCAAGGTAAAGACGTGTCGGGCGCTTACATGACCAAATGTCCCGATGGCAAAACCTTGCGTTCGATGACCACTATAATTCGTAACCCTCAGCAAAAAGCCATCGGTTTGCTATGCATTAACACCAACCTCGATGCACCGTTCCAAGAAGTAATGCATTCACTGGTTCCTTGTTTGCTACCACACTTAGAAAGACCTCAAACCACACCTGAAACTTTTGCGCGTAGTAACGAAGAGATGATGCACAGCTCAATTGAAACAGTGCGAGAGCAGGTGACTGGAGATGCTGACATCGCACCGTCGAAGAAGAGCCGTGAGATTGTGACTCGATTGCATGAAATGGGTATTTTTGATTTGAAAGACAGTGCGCAAATCGCGGCTAAAGGGCTCGATATTTCTATCCATACCATCTACCGCTACCTGCGCGAACTCAAAGCGTAATCTCTTGGTTTAGCGTGATATATTGGTTCCCGTCTAATTATTCGGTTTCTCGTTGTATCTAAATGGCTGGGTAATCAACTTATCTAGCCTTTGTTCTTTTCCATCACGTATTTCAGGAACGCCAATGCTTACCTTGTCGTGACCAAGCTTAGGTTGAGCGCGATAGGTTTTGAACCAAATGTCCCACACCGATAAAAAGAAACCAAAATTCGAATGTGTTTCTTTGACGATCACAGAGTGATGTACTCGATGCATGTCAGGCGTCACAATCACTTTGCGTAATTGTTTGTCGAACCATAATGGCAAACGACCATTGCTATGGTTGAACATAGCACTCACATTCAACACCACTTCAAAGATCACTACAGCTAATGCCGGAACACCGAGTACAAAAATCAATGCCACTTTAATCAGCATCGATAAGATCATCTCAATCGGGTGGAAGCGTGTGCCTGTCGTTACATCAATATCCAGATCTGCATGATGAACACGATGAAGCTTCCAAAGCAGAGGAATGCGGTGGAAGACAAGATGCTGAGTATAAATGGCAAGGTCTAACAACACGACACAGAGAAACACGGTGATTTCAAAAGGAAGCGCGATGTTATTAAACAGACCCCATTGGTTTTGCTCAGCAATCAAAGCGGCTTGAAACGCTGCTACGGGAATCAATGTTGCCAATAAAACGCTGTTAACCGCCATCAACGAAAAGTTATTTCCCCAACGAAACCACTTGTTTTGGGTCAGTGTTTTTCGAGGAGCACGGTACTCCCAAAACGCACACAAGATGAAAGCGGTGATAAAACAGACAAGGCGAAGTAGCGATGGGTCCTGCATAAGAATTCCTTCTATCATTATCAAGCCACTGTAAGTACAATCGTGCCACTTTTCTAGTTCTATCTGTCGTTATTGTCCATGAGAATCCACGCTTTCCACCGTTTATACCAACACCGTTTATCTCTTTCTACCAAACCGTTTAACGCGCGCGGGTGTAAAGTTGTGCGATGTGAGTACTGCAAAATCAAACAAGACAGTTGTATCTGTGAACATCAACCAGACATAGATACGAACGTCGCGACCATGTTGATCTTGTCAGACAACGAAATCTTAAAACCGAGTAACACCGGGCGTTTGATTGTGGATACCGTGAAAGACAGCCATGTTTACCTTTGGCATCGAACTGAACCCAACGCAGAGATGTTAGATGTACTGAAAGACGATAATTATCAACCTGTCATTGTGTTCCCTGAAGACTACACCGATGACAAAACGCGAGTGGTGCAAGACTTACCACAAATGCGTGACCCAAATAAAAAGCTGCTGCTGATTTTCATCGATGGTAGCTGGCGTGAAGCAAGACGCATCTTTAGACGTTCTGAGTACCTTCAAGATTTACCTGTGTTATCGATTGAGCCTGAGTCGGTTTCTCAATACATGATGCGTAAGTCAGACAACGACCAACATCTATCTACAGCAGAAGTAGCGAGCTTGGTATTAAGACAAGCAGGTGAAGAGCAGGGCGCGAAGACTTTACAACTTTGGTTCGAAGCATTTCGCGAAAGCTACATGCTAAGTAAGACTCGTTATAAGTCGGATCCGACCAAACCTAGCCTGAACGCTTTCATAGAGCACAGTAAAAGTGAGACTTCACTCTAACCTTTAACCGCTTTGTGCTGACTTGTTGTTCAAACAGACTCGAACACGAGATAAGTTTGTTATCTATCACGGTTTGTAGGGGGAGTGTTATGGATAATGTTCCTCAGTTGTTTTATTTAAAGAATTTATTTGCCCGAATTTAGGGAAAAATTGGAGAGATTTCATGTATTACGGCTTCGATGTTGGCGGCACAAAAATTGAGTTTGGTGCATTCAATGAGAAACTTGAGCGAGTAGCAACAGAGCGTGTTCCAACACCAACAGACGATTATCAGTTACTGCTTGATACGATTGCTGGTTTGGTAAAAAAGTACGATAGCGAATTCTCTTGCGAAGGCAAAATTGGCCTTGGTCTTCCTGGCATGGAAAACGCAGACGACGGCACAATGCTGGTTGTTAACGTACCAGCTTCAACAGGTAAGCCACTACGTAAAGATTTAGAAGCGCTTATTGGTCGTAGTGTGAAAATCGAGAACGACGCAAACTGTTTTGCGCTTTCAGAAGCGTGGGATGACGAGCTTAAAGATGAACCATCAGTTGCTGGTCTAATTTTAGGTACTGGCTTCGGTGGCGGTTTAGTTTACGAAGGTAAAGTGTTCTCTGGTCGTAACCACGTTGCAGGTGAGCTAGGCCATATGCGTCTTCCTATCGACGCATGGTTCCACCTTGGCGACAACGCACCGCTACTAGGCTGTGGTTGTGGCAAGAAAGGTTGTCTAGACAGCTACCTATCTGGTCGTGGCTTTGAGTTGATTTACGAGCACTACTACGGTGAGAAAAAGAAAGCGATCGAGATCATTCAAGCATACAACGAAGGCGAAGCAAAAGCGGCTGAGCACGTTGATCGCTTTATGGAGCTATTGGCTATCTGTTTCGCGAACCTGTTTACTGGTCTTGACCCACACGTTGTTGCATTAGGCGGTGGTCTTTCAAACTTCGAGCTTATCTACGAAGAGATGCCAAAACGTGTGCCTAAGTACCTGCTGTCTGTAGCGAAGTGTCCTAAGATCATCAAAGCGAAACACGGTGATTCAGGCGGCGTTCGTGGTGCTGCATTCCTTAACATTAAGTAATCGCGACTTAACGTTGAACTAGTTAAAAACTCAAATAAAAATGCCGCAATCTCAAAAGAGGTTGCGGCATTTTTTATTGTTTGGTGTTTTCGTTTCTTAAGTCTTAACTACTAACTCCAAAACGAAAAACTAGAAGCTAAATATCAGGAAAAAGAGCCAGAGGGCTTACTTCTTCTTTTTACCAACACCAAGGTTGTCTTTTTGCTTCAACGTAAGCTTAGTAAAGCCAAGCTTGCGGAAGTAGTTGTCTTGGTAGTTACGAACCGCTTTCGTATCAGAAATCAACTCAAGCTGTTGCTCAGTTTTAAGATACTCAGAGATATCGATTCCTTCGGCTGCAGCTACAGCTTCTTGGATCGTGCGGTGTTCTTGTTTAGAAAACAGTAACTCTTTGTCTTCGTCTTTATAGGTATACAGAATGGTACGAGCCATGATGCTCTCCAATAGGATTATTACTTTCGCGCACTCTACATAAAAACAGTACGTGGCTCAAGGTTATGATAAAAAATCTTGAAATATTAGCGATATCAATAAAGCGTGCAGTAAGTCGCAAAAATATTTTATGGTACACTATGTACAATTTATATGTTTGATCGGCTTAAATCTAATTTATGATCAATACGCTTTACCCTCAGATTATGGGAATCATTACTCGAATTCAAAACTATCCTGGAATCAAAGGATTAGAAGAAGTTGATGCGCGAGTAAGAAAGATATGCCGTGACCATAATCAACCGTTCCCAGAATCTATTGCGCTTTTTCTGAAGGCGTACAAAAGTGATCGCCAAGACAATCTACTTGATGCTGTCGAACATTATAAAACCTGCCTAAACGCAACCCAACCAGAAGAAGTTCAGCTCACTGTTTTCGTCAATGGTCTATTGGCGTCGGTTTATAACGATTGTGGTGAGTACCAATCGGCTTATGCGTGTTATGCCAAGACGTTAGAGAACTTACATCTTGTTGATGACAACATTCGAGCCCTCATCTATTGCAACCTAAGCGATATGCATTTGAGCTTAGGGAAGTTCGAAGAAGCCAAACAGTATGCACGTAAAGCGGTAACGTCATCTCAGAATGCTAACCGCCAGCTAGATTGTGCAGTGAGCCACCTTAACCTCGCTTATGGTTGTGTCTATACTGGAGAGTTTGACCAAGCGATTCGAGCAATCGCTGAAGCGAAGAAGATAGCCGAGTCACTCTCAAGCAATAGAACATTCGCACTGTGTCATGGATACCTAGCTCAGACTATGGTTCAGCAAGGTAGGGTCCAGCAAGATGAAGTTCAACAGGGCGGTTTTACTCCAAGTGATGTGCTCGATGCGTTTTATCAAGCGGAACAGTATTTCCTGAAAATCCACGACGACCATAATCGAATGGAAAACTTGGTGTGTTGGTTTCGATATTTGGTGGAAATAGGGGAGCTTGAACAAGCCCAAGAACGATGTCTGTTCCTTGAGCAGAACTTTGACCTCAAAAACAGTTATCACTTCTACAGTATTTACGCGAAGACCAAGGCGAAGATCTTTCACCACCAACAAGATTGTAATGGTCTAGCATCACTGCAAACGGAACATATCGAGCTTTCAGAAAAATACCTCAAGGCGTACGAACGTAAACAAAGCGATCGTATTTTGCAAAGCGTGGACACGCTAAGAGACAAACAACAGCACGAAGTGTTTACCCAAATGCAAAAGTACATGGGCGCGATTACTGATATCGGTCAGTTCATTGCTACCGCTCCCGACCTTTATAGCGTGCTTCCTGAGATCTTAAGCAAGATAAACACGATTCTGCCGACGTTCGAATTTGGTATTGCGCTTTACGACGACGAGTCCGACATACTCGATTACCAATACTTTGTTGATACTCAAGGCTTGGTACAAAACCTCAAAGTCACTTGCCAAGATAACCAAACCGTCGGTACTTATGTAATTCGTAAACGAGCAACAGTGCATTTGAACAGCGTCACGGATGATGCGCTAGAGCCTTATGTTGATAAGGCCTCACGTAAAGATGATGACTTAGTGGTGGTTAAAGACAAGCCGGATACCAACTCCATCATTCTGACGCCGATCATTCTCAATGAAAGAGTAATAGGGCTGTTGTCCGTACAGCATCATTTACCTAATCAGTATCAACAACACCATTGCCAGTTAATCGAGCATTTGGCGAGCTTCATCGCGGTGTCGCTTGAAAATCAAAAGCAGAGACAGCGCTTAGAGAATGCCAATAAAACCCTTGAGGTGTTGAGCACGACAGACCCATTAACAGGTTTATCGAATCGCTATCAACTCGATAAAATAACACCTGTGTTGATTCGTAATGCTTATACACAGAAACGGTCGCTTGCAGTATTGATGATTGATATTGATGAGTACAAAGCCTACAACGATTTCCATGGTCACTTACAAGGTGATGAAGCGCTTCGTATTCTTAGTCGTTTACTGAGAAGTACATTCTCGACCAAGAACGATTACTTGTTCCGATATGGTGGGGATGAGTTCATGGCCATCTGCTTTGGTCAAAGTAGCGAAGATATCGAAGAGAAAGTCGTTACGCTCAGAAATACATTGTCTGAGTTGGCGTTGGTTAGCCCGAAAGCGATCAGAGCCAAGCAGCTTACCTTATCGATCGGTGGGGTAAACGTTGAGCTTGTTAGCGACAACGTGGATAGCAACTTCAAGATGATTTGTGACATTGCAGACAAGCAATTGTACCGAGTGAAAGAGAGTGGACGTAACAATTACAACCTGATCGACTGCTATCTGAATAACTGCGACTTAGCCAATTGTCCGTTAGATAAACCCACGGTCGTTTAAACTACTCGTTATAATATTCTAGTTTTCTCAGTACGAACCAAAAAAGAAGCCCGCTTATATCGAATATAAGCGGGCTTCGTCTTTTTCTTGGGAAGCGATGTTAAATCGAGGGTGTGCTAAATCAAACACGACCTTGCAGTGGAATGATCGTCACTGTCTCACCGACTTTGACAGTATCAACCGCTGGTGAGATTTCGATTAAGCAGTTTGCTTCACTCATTGAGCGCAGAATACCTGACCCTTGTTTACCCGTCGTCTTCACTTCAAGCACACCAGATTCATTCATTGAGAACACACCACGGCTGAACTCGGTACGGCCTTGGCGAGAACGTAATTGCTCTGTTGCAACCGCGTTTGCTTTCACTGGTGTCCAATTAGTTTGACCTTGCAGCTTACGAATTGCAGGCTCAACAAAGTTAATGAACGACACCATCACAGCAACTGGGTTACCCGGTAAGCCAAAGAAAGGTTTGTCTTCAATTTTACCGTAAGCAAGAGGGCGCCCCGGACGCATGTTGATACGCCAGAAGTTAATCTCGCCCAGTTTGTCTAACGCAAGTTTAATGTAGTCAGCATCACCAACAGACACACCACCAGACGTTAGCACCATATCAGTTTCTAAAGAAGCCGCGTGAAGTACATCCATCATCTTTTGTTCGTCATCTTCAATGATGCCGTAATCAACGATGTCACAACCAAGCTTTTGCAGCATGCCGATAATAGTAAAACGGTTTGAGTCGTAGATAGAGTTCGGTTTCTGCTCGCTACCTGGCGCTTGAACTTCATCACCCGTCGAGAACACGCCCACTTTAACTTTTCGCAGAACAGGGCAGGTACCGAAACCAAGCGACGCCATCATACCCATTTCTGGTGCTTCGATTCGTGTGCCACGCGTAAAGACAGGTTGACCGATTTCTAGGTCTTCACCCGCCATACGGACATTTTGTCCTAATGAGATTTTCGCATCTGGGAAGCTAACTGTGTCGCCTTCTTCTACGGCTTGTTCACGCATCACAACCACATCAACACCTTCAGGCATTGGCGCGCCAGTCATGATCTTAACAGCTTCACCTTGTTGAACGGCTTTGTCGTAGCTGTGTCCTGCCATCACTTCAGCAACAACTCGGTAGCTATCTAGCTCTAAATCTTCACCACGAATGGCATAGCCGTCCATCGCAGAGTTAGTGTTCTGAGGCACGTTGATTGGCGAGATAACATCTTCAGCCAATACACGACCATAGCCTTGCTCTAGTGCAACAGATTCAATCAGCTCTAGTGCATCAATACTATCAACAATCTTTTGCTGACCTTGAGTCACGGTAAGACCTGCTGGAGAGAAAGAGTCACAACACACAACTGGCGTGTTGTCTTTTGACGATGCACACGCAGCGACTTTACTTGTTTTCGAAGCAGGGTTGAAAGACTGAGCATAGTCGATGATGAAATCACGAATCGCTTCTAAGTCGCTGATCGCTATTTGTGGTAGGTCAGATTCAACTTGGCTGTCTGCGGCGATAGCAATGATGTTGGCATCGTTTGGATAAAGCCAAGGTTTACCCACTTCATCACGGTGAAGCTCAATCTTAGGAAAGGCGATGTTCTTGCAGCCTTCAACCAGAATTAAGTCCAACGTGTTGGTATCGAAACGTGTCAGCAGATAATCAAAGTCGGCTTCCGCTTCTGGTGTTTCTGTCATCATCACGTGACGGTTACGCGAAGCGATCAGCATTTGATTCGCGCCCGCTTTGCGTAGGCGGTAACTGTCTTTGCCCGGCTTATCGACATCGAAATCGTGGTGAGCATGTTTAAGAGCACCCACTTTCAAACCTGCGTTGGTAAGCAAAGGCAGTAACGCTTCAAGTACGGTTGTTTTGCCTGTACCGCTGTAAGCAGCAAAACCTAATAAAGGCAGGTTAGGGCGTTGTTTTGAATCTTTCATTATTGAAGCGTTCCGAATTGGGTGAGTTCTTCTGGCGTATTGAGATTTACAAAGCAGTTTGGCGCGTCGCTAAAATCGACGTACTCAGTCACACACTCTTTGTACAGCAAGATGATCTTGCGGTCGCCACGTTCTAAAAAGGCTTCTAACTTTGGAAGTACGCGCTTGTGAAATAGGGTAAAAACTGGCTGTTTATATTCACCATCGTGAGCCACAAGAATGTCGCTGTCTTCTTTTACCGCAGCGCAAAAACGCTCAACAAGGTCGTCACTGATTTGCGGGCTGTCACAAGGGACAAAGCCAACCCAATCTGTAGCCGCGTTTTTAAGGCCGGCGTGAATGCCACCCAAAGGACCTGGGTAGTCAGGGAACGAATCGGAAACAACCGGAGCGAACGCTTGGTAGCTGTCGAGGTTACGGTTGGCATTGATGGTGATGCTGACATCTTGTTGTGACAGCTTGTCTATAACGTATTGAATAAGCGGGGAACCGTTGAGCTCAACGAGTCCTTTATCTTTTCCGCCCATACGGCTGGCTTGTCCGCCAGCCAAAATAACCCAACTAGTTTGCGTTGGAAGCAGCATAAATATTCTCTTGTGCTTTGTTCTTTTTAATTACTTGCAGAAGCGGTGATTCGGTCAAGGTGTTGTCTTTGATCCACCACTGCTTCTTGCACAAATCGGTTAACGCGTTGGTTTGGTGACTTGTAATGACTAAACTCGCGCCTCTCTGAAGAAGATCTTCGGCCATAATCACCAATCTTTCAATAGATTCTTTGTCTAAAGAAGCACTTGGTTCGTCCATGAGCAAGATTGAAGGCTTGAGAATCCAAGCTCTTGCCATTGCTACGCGTTGACGCTCACCACCAGACAGCACGGAAATGTGCTCGTCTGCTAGGGTTTCTAAACCTACCATCCTCAAAGCATTAATTATTTGAGCTCGCTTATCTTTTTGGCTCTCTTTGTTAAAGCGAATGCCATAAGCGACATTTTGGTACACAGAGCCATCAAATAGGTAAGGAGTTTGATGGAGATAGATGATGTCTTTGAATTTTAGTCTAGGAAACAGGTTATGTTGCCAACTTTGTGTTGGACATTGAATACGGCCAGAGCTTGGTTTGATCAAACCTGACAAGATTTTAAGTAGGGTCGTTTTACCAACACCGTTGTCACCCTTCAGATAAATAGCATCGTTAGGGCCGATCGACAGCTCAGGGATATGGAATAAAACACGCTCTTTGTAGCGCATTGAAATTTGCTGCGTTGTTATTTTTATACTCATGACAGCGTTCCTAAGTTCTTAAATAGCCTTTTCCTCTCACACTGGAAAGGAAAAAGTTAAGGGCTAATGCCAATGCCAATAAAACCATGCCTAGCGCGACACCTTGAGCGAATGCGCCTTTGTGGCTCTCCATAGCAATAGCCGTTGGAATATTTCGAGTCATTCCCATAATGTTGCCACCTACCATCATTGAACAACCCACCTCGGTAACAATACGAGAGAAGGCAGCAATGGCAGCTGCAAGTAGAGGGAAACGAGTTTCCCAGATCAAGGTACACGCAACTCGAGTGGTTGAGACGCCAAGAGTACGTGCGGTTTCTACCGCGCGACGGTCACTGGCTTGCAGCGCGCCGTGCATCATAGCAACCAGAATTGGGAAGCAGATCAGCATCTGACCCAGAATCATCGCCTTTTGAGTGAACAGCAATTGCCAGTCACCTAATGGGCCGGAACGAGAGAGCATCATGTACATCAGCAAGCCAATTACTACGGTAGGGATAGCTTGTAAGGTATTGATCACCGACAGCAGCGCCCATTTACCGGGGAACTCGGTATAAGCCAATATGAAAGCCATGATGATTGCAGGAATAATCACCAATGAAATGGCGGACAAAGATACGCTGAAGGATACCGCTACAATTTGCCACAGTTCTTGGTCAAAACTGACTAGTAAATTCAATGCATCAAGCGTTGTTTGCCATAGGGTCATGAAGTATCTCGTGTGAATCGATAATAGGTCTTTATCGGTAATGACTGATGTTAATCATAGCTGACACAATATTATTGAGCCTATATTGGCCAGCTATTGTTTCTTTAAATGCTTCAGTTAACTGATTAGTTAAGCGTAGTGCTAATTGGAATTAACACTTAAAACAAACCATTCTCTGCTTGTTATAAACGAATCTACGCTTACGAAAAACTACTCTGCGCTCGCTACAAACAGCTGTTTGCCGTGCAGTTTAAAGTCATTAATCAGTTTCTGACCTTTAGGGTTCACCAACCAATCACTGAATACTTTCGCCGCTTGGTAGTTAATGCTTGGGTAGCGCTCAGGGTTAACTAGAATGACTTGGTAAGGATTAAATAGGTTCTTGTCGCCTTGGAAAAGGATTTTAAGATCCAGTTTGTTTTGGTAAGCCAACCACGTACCACGATCTGTCATGGTGTAGCCTTGCATTTCAGACGCCATGTTCAGAGTAGGGCCCATGCCTTGACCAACACTGCGGTAGCCACCAAAGTTTGGTTCCATTTTGGTCTGTGCCCAAATGCCCATCTCTTTCTTGTGCGTACCTGAATCGTCACCACGAGACACAAACGTCACGTTGTTGGTTGCGATTGCTTTGAATACATCTGCTACCGCTTTTTGAGATTCGATTTTTGCTGGGTCGCTTTGAGGGCCAACAATCACAAAGTCGTTGTACATCAGTTTACGAGGTAAAACGCCGTAGCCTTTTTCAACAAAGTTCGCTTCAGCCTTTGGGGCGTGAGTCATCACCAAATCCACATCGCCATTTTCACCCATGCGAAGAGATTTACCCGTACCCGCCGCTAGAACATCTACTTTGATGCCAGAATCTTTTTCGAATTCAGGCAGTAGGTAATCCAGTAGGCCTGAGTGATAAGTGCTTGTCGTTGTCGCAAGCTTGATATGCGTGGTGTCTTCTGCGCTGCTAGCCGAGTAACTGACGATAGATAGAGCTGCAATAGTTAGAGGAATTGCTTTCATTATTA
Organism: Vibrio pomeroyi; assembly: GCF_024347595.1. Classification (NCBI taxonomy): domain Bacteria; kingdom Pseudomonadati; phylum Pseudomonadota; class Gammaproteobacteria; order Vibrionales; family Vibrionaceae; genus Vibrio; species Vibrio pomeroyi. The sequence goes on from NZ_AP025506.1 coordinate 1,840,014, forward strand.
TTATGTCCATTCTGTTATAAATGAATGACATGCCTTCGTTTTAAAGGGCTCAAAGAAGGGCATGTACATAAGATGCTAATTCTTGTAATTAGAAATCATCACCTTATAAGCAAGCTTAATGCCAATAAATGATGCATCAGATTTCATTAAATTGCTGTTATTTCGGACAAAACTGCGCCATTTGACCTTATAAAATGAATCAAAACATGAGCTAGGACAAAATGTCGCACTTTGACCCTGTTGATCAAAAGGTTAATTGGTACACTCTGTCCCAACTTTCCCTATCGGCTGATCATTATGTCTTTACCTAGTTCAAGTACGTCCCATCTCAATTCAAACACGTTGACTCAATATCAGGCATTTTCTGTCTTGGTTGTTGATGATGAAATTGGGATGCAGGCAATTCTTAAGAAAGCACTAGGTAAGTACTTTGGCAAGGTCTCGAGCGCAGGTTCCGTAGAAGAAGCTGAGGTTCTGCGTTGTAACGAACACTTCGACCTCATTGTTCTCGATATCAACCTTCCAGGCCGTTCTGGTATTGAATGGGAAGAAGCCTTTAACGACAGTGACCGAAAAGCTGATGTGATCTTTATGACTGGCTATGCCGATTTAGAGATGACCATTTCAGCACTTAAGCTTGGCGCTTCTGACTTTATCCTAAAACCGTTCAACCTTGAGCAGATGATACAAGCTGTACTGCGTTGCATGGATAAACGCCTAGACCAACGAATGCAATACGCGTTGAAGCGCGATGTTAGCCGTCATATCAAAACCGAGCTAATCGGCAGTTCAGACAAAACCAAACAATTAAAGCTGCTCATCAGCCAGTTCGCACCATCACGAGCATCGGTTCTTATTGAAGGCGAGTCGGGCACAGGTAAAGAGTTGGTTGCACGCGGCATACATGAAGCCAGCAAGCGAACTGGGCCTTTTGTACCAATTAACTGTGGTGCGATTGCTCCAGAACTTTTGGAAAGCGAATTGTTTGGTCACACCTCTGGTGCGTTTACTGGTGCGAAGAAGAACCGTGAAGGCTTATTCAGAGTGGCGAGCGGCGGCACACTTTTCCTTGATGAGATTGGTGAAATGCCACTGCCAATGCAAGCTGCGCTTTTACGTGTGTTAGAACAACGCACAATCAGACCTGTCGGCAGTGAGAAAGAGATCGCAGTCGACGTACGCGTTGTAGCGGCGACCAACCGTAACCTTCAAGAAGAAGTCGATAAAGGACATTTCCGCCGCGATCTATTCTACCGATTGAATGTATTGAAGATTGATGTGGTGCCACTAAGAGAACGTCCATCGGATCTGATTGAGCTGGTTCCATACTTTACACGTCTATTATCGAGTGAGCTTGGTATGCCCGTTCCAAACTGGGCACATGAAGACATCTTGGCGATGAACGAATACGAATGGCCGGGTAATATCCGTGAACTTAAGAACTTAGTAGAACGCTGTATTCTGTTAGATAAGCCACCAGCTCACTATTGGCGAGAAGTAAATGGCGACCCAGCTCCAGCTAGCATTTCAGTGACGGTGTCACACGGCGCAGAAGTGCCAAACTTGAATAACACAGACGCTGCAGAGGGCTACCCAAACACTTGGACGCTCAAAGAAGTGGAAAAATCTCATATAGAACAGTTAGTAAGTTTTCATGATGGTAATAAGTCTGCTGCGGCAAGAGATCTTGGCGTTGCACGTAAAACGCTAGAGCGTAAATACAAAGATTGGAATACAGAAGGCTCTGAATATGCCGATTAGACGTCAGTGGTGGTCAAAGTGGGCGTTCCGCTTCAAGACCATGGTTCGCTACCGCTTATTGTTTCTGACATCTGCTCCGATCATTCTTACGTTGTGTGCACTTGTTGCTATCACGCTGTATTGGTCGGTTCATTACACGTGGCAGGGGGCTTTAATCGATGTTGACGAGCGCCTAGATGTAGCGGATAACAGTATTCATCTCATTCAAAGCCAACAGGCTTATAACGTTCGTGCGTTTGCTGAGTCTTACAACTTCCGAGTCAAACTCGCGAGTGATCTTTCGCAAGAAGATCTTATTCGTTGGGTTTCTGAAAACAAATCTCGCTATGAACTCGACTTTCTTCGCTGGCGCAGTGTCGAGAGCATGGAGAAGAAGCTCGAATACCTAAACCTGACCCACAAAGAGTCGTTTTTCAGCGTATTGAGTCAAGATGAGCTAAACACCTTAGATCGTGATCTCGCAAAGAAAGCCGAAGTGCCGATGCTCAAAGGGAAGAACGTTGAAACACGAGGCTTGGTCAGTCGCACCGTGGTTTCTATTCGAGATAAGAACGAACATGTAATTGGTTTTCTTGATGGCGGTATTCTACTAAATAACAGTACACAGCTTGTCGATCAAATTAGTAACCTGATCTATCCGCAACGTGATGGATTCAACCGTCGTATTGGTACCGTCACCGTATTCCTTGATGACCTGCGTGTCAGCACCAATGTACCTCTAAGCAGTGAAGACAGTGCAGGGCGTGCGATTGGTACGCGTGTTTCGCACGAGGTTCATTCCAAAGTCTTAAACGAAGGCAAAGAGTGGTTAGATCGTGCGTATGTTTATGACGCTTGGTACATCACCGCGTATCAACCCATACATGACCAGTTCGATAATGTGATTGGCATGCTTTATACCGGTTATCTGATTTGGCCGCTTATCGAAACGTATCTGACTAACCTTGGCGAAATCAGTATTACGATCGTGCTGCTGTTATTAGCTTCTGGTTTGATCGTCCATCGTGGCGCGCGTGATCTTTTCAACCCCATCGAACGCATCCATAAAGTGGTAAAGCTAGTCCAGATGGGGCAAGACAAGCGAATTGGTACGCTCGGCTTAGATGATCAACACGAACTCACTTTGCTTGCGAAACAGTTCGACAAGATGTTGGATTTGCTTCATGAACGTAATCAAGAGATTCAACAAGCGGCTTCTGAGCTGGAATGTAAAGTGCACTCACGTACGGCAAGCTTGAAAGAGAAAACTGAAGAGCTCGAATTGCACATCAAACTACTCAATCAAGCCAGAGATAAGCTGGTGGTGAATGAAAAGTTAGCTGCGTTAGGTGAGTTAACCGCTGGCATTGCCCACGAGATCAATAACCCAACCGCTGTGATTCTTGGCAACGTTGAGCTCATGAAGTTTGAGCTGGGTGATGAAGTGAGCCGTGTAGAAGAAGAAGTCCACGCGATCATGGAGCAGATTGACCGTATCCGAAACATCACACGAAGCCTGCTTCAATACAGCCGACATGGCGGTGTACAAGATGAGATCACTTGGCAACACATCAACCCAATCGTTGACGAGAGCATTACGCTTGTGAAAACGGGCGCCAAGAAGAAAGGTATTGTGTACGTATCACAGCTGCATGCGAAAACGTCTGTCGAAGTTAACCGCAACCAATTGCTGCAAATTCTGGTTAATCTACAGATGAACGCGATTCATGCAATGGACGGACAGGGCACATTGACTATTTCAAGCGAAGACTGGGTAGAGAATGGCGTGTCTCATGGTGCGATTGTTCATGTGGAAGATGAAGGTTGTGGAATCAAGGAAGAGCAGCTGAAACGCATTTTCTCGCCTTTCTACACGACTAAGCGAGATGGCACAGGCTTAGGCTTATCCGTTTCTCAAAGTATCTTGAGCCAAACGGGCGGTGAAATACGTGTTGAATCCGAAGTAGGTAAAGGAAGTCGCTTTAGCATCTATCTTCAACAGAAAGCCACACCTCAATTGCTTGTATCAAATCTATAAGTTCTAACAACCAATTCACCGATATTATCACCCAATAATACTTCTAACGCGCTTGGGCTATTACACGAACGTTTTAGCCCAAGCACGAAGATTCCGCACTAGTAATCTATCGCCAGCCAAATCTCAACCACTGCCTGTTTGACGTATACCTCTTTTTGATTATGTAACACAGTGTATACCTTTCGATCTTGATGCATATCATCTGAACTGTTCGGATTTTTGATAACTTGGTCGAAAATCCATAATCAAAACAAATAATAAAGTCAGTCAGCTATGAAATTAAGTAACCTATCTATCAAATCAAAACTCGTCTCCATCGTCATTTTATCGGTCGTTCTACTGGTAATGGCATCCACCTTTAATTTAATGCAGCAGCGAGCAAGCTCTATGGAAGAGCGACAAGATAAGCTCAGTGCACAAGTCGAAACCGCGGTAAGTTTGGCAAGCTATTATTACAGCCAACGCGGTGTACTGGGTGAAGAAGTCGCAAAGGATCGTGCGCTACAAGCTATCAAGACGCTTCGCTATGACAACACCAATTACTTCTGGATTCTAAACCAGCAGCTCAACATCATCAGCCATCCATTAAAGCCTGAACTCAATGGCACCAATGCCGGAAACCTACGAGATGGCGCAGGTAAACATCACTGGCGTGAGATGGTGACTATTTCTCGCACTCCTGAAGAGAAAGGTTTTCTTGATTACCAATGGATGAGTCCTCAAGGTGAACTCAAGGACAAGATCTCATACGTTCAGCTGTTTCCAGAATGGAACTGGGTGATCGGCTCTGGAATCTTAGTCGCGGATATCCAAGAGGCGTTCTATGCCTTAGCCATTAAGGAAGGAATGGTAGCGGTTGTTTTGTCAGGCATACTGTTCGCGATGGGCTACGCGATTTCCAACAACATCCTTGTGCCGCTGAATAAGCTTATCGATAACACCCATAAGATTGCCGATGGCGACCTTCGTGTACGCATGAACATGACACGTAAAGATGAGCTCGGTGATATGAGCCATCAGATCGATACCATGCTCGATAAACTGCAAACGACGCTACGTACTGCCAATGAGTCAGCGGACTTATCGAGCAATATGGCGAGTCACATCGCGCAAGCCAGTGAAGAGGCTGCAACCAGTGTTAACTCTCAACATGCGCAGTTGGAATTACTGTCTACTGCGATGACAGAAATGAGCGCGACTATCTCAGATGTCGCGGTGAATGCAGAAAACACAGCCGCAAGCACTAATAAGGTCGTCGATCATGCAAATCAGAACGACGAAAACATGCAGGTAACGTCGACAACCATCTCTCAGGTTTCAGAAAACATCTCGACAGCGAATAACCTAGTCAAAGATCTTCAATCGGGTGTGACTGAGATTAGTCAAGTTGTTGGTGTGATCCGTGATGTATCAGAACAAACAAACTTGTTGGCACTGAACGCAGCGATAGAAGCAGCACGTGCGGGTGAACAAGGTAGGGGTTTTGCGGTTGTGGCTGATGAAGTACGTAATCTAGCAAGTCGCACTCAAAACTCGACCAACGAAGTGCAATCAACTATTGAGAAATTGACTCAGCAAGCTGAGCGTACCTTTAAAGCGATGCAAAGCAGTAATGAGAAAGTCGATCACAGTGTCGTGGCTTCTAATGAAACACGCCAACAACTGGATGTGATAGTGAATGAGCTGCACAACGCTAATGACATGGTGGCTCAGATTGCCGCAGCGTCTGAACAACAGAGTACAGTAGCCACTGAAATGAGTGAGAGTGTCACTGGTATTCACTTAGCGGCTAACGAAGTTCTGCAAGCTTCACAATCGCTTGCAGAGGATAGCCAGAAAATGGCCAACACCACGGAGCATCTAACAGAACAGTTGAAGTACTTTAAGGTGTAAACCCAAAAGCACTTAGCGTTAACAAAGACAAAACCTCATAAAAGACACCTCCGTACTTGATAAGCTCGGAGGTGTTTTCGTTTGTTGCAGACTAGGAGATTAATTCACTCTCCGAGTGTTAAACCAACGGCGACTAATGCGCTGCCACTGAAATCTTCGGTGGGTTGATGTTGTGTTTCTTAAACTCTTTCATCACACGCAGGGTAATGTCGGTTTCAAACAATTTCTCATACGCGGTGTCCACCACATAAGCCTTACACGTCAACTGTATCGCAAGGTAGTTGTCGGTGATCGTCTGTTTAACCAGAACAGTCACGGGCTTTGGTAAGTGGATGTAGCGACTTGAAGAGGCCGCTTCTTGAATCAAGTCGCGGGCTAGGGTGATGTCTTCATTCATTCCAACATAAAACGGAATCACCACCTGCATATCCAACGCGCCATAGTTACCACTGGTGGTCACTTCGTTTAAGAACTTGTTGTTCGGAATCGTAATGATGTCGTCATTCAACGTTCTCATACGTACAGAGCGTAAACCAATAGTGATAATGTCTCCGTAGTTACCTTCAAACGTGACACGGTCACCAACCTGAAAAGGTCTATCAATCATCACCGTGATACCGGCGATGAATGATGCTGCCAAGTCTTTAAGTGCAAAACCGACAGATACGGCGAGGGTACCACCAATCAGAGCCAGTATTTGGTCATTGATTCTAAAGCTCATCATGAACACGATAAGACCTGTGCTCACATAGATGAAAAACTGCATGAACGACTGAAGCTTTTGTAGCAGCATTCGGTATTGCACGAATTGGCTACCAAAGCTCGTCACCATCGAGTTGATAAACTTAAGCAATAACCACATCGCACCAATCACGATGAGCGAGAAGAACACGCCGCTCCATCGTACAAGGCTCGCAATCTTCGAGATGTTTTCTACATTGGCTAACTCTTCCGTTGCGTAAGTCGGGAAACTCACCGCCGTCGCTAAGCCAACAAGTAATAGGACAAATAACTTCTTCATTTTACTTCACCAATAAATGTTGACGGTCGAGAACGTTAGTAATGTGACGGAACCAGTGATCGGAGATCTTGGCCTTGTCTTCATTCCAACCAATGTAACCGCGGCTCTCGAAGTAGCGCAGAATCCCGGTTATTTCCGCAATGCTTAGCTGAGTACATTCAGACAGTACCTCAGGAGACGCAATCTCCAGTTGCACGATAGAGCGCAACACAGCCAACATAGGTTTCGGCATGTTTTCTAACTCTTGTGCTTCAGGTACGTGGAACAATCTCACGACTGCTTGATCCGTCTCTTTGTTTCGATTCAGAGACAAACGGAAGAAACGCAAGGCAACAGTCGGGTTACCATCTGAGTAGTGCCACAAGATACGATAGAAGCCTTGGCGTGCGCGCTCTTCCTCTGACATCTCATCTTGGTCCCACTGTTTCGGAACGACCAAACCATCGAATGACAGAGGCTTTTCTAGTTGGGTGTTGATACGGCTTGTTAGCAGTTCACCCACTTGCTTTTCTGTCCAACGAGGAAGGAAGCACACCAAATCAAATAACAGACGCTCACCACGCGCTCTGTCTACAAAACGCCAGCTCGATTTCGCAATCGACATCACAATGCGGTGATTCTTTTTAGAACGACGCAACAAGTTGGTTAAGCGAATCAAATCAGAAAGGCCACCAACCATAGGTTTAACAAGGCGCTGCGCATTATCAATCGCGATTAAGTAGGTTGTTTCACTCTTACGTAGGTGCGCCAAGATTTGAATCTCAGTCGCTTCCTCTTCTAAACCAATACTTACCGCTAAGTGACAAAGCAGCTCTTGGTAACCCGCATAAGGGCAACTTACGTAGATAGGCTCGGCGTTCGATACCTTGTGCAATAGGGTATAAAGCAAAGTCGTTGAACCAACACCACGTTCGCCCGACAAAATACAAATTGCAGGGCTGTCAGACATTAGGTAACGAGAAAGCTGCTTCACTTCATCGCCCGCGTAGTCAATCAGTTCACTGTCTATTGAACCCGGTAGAATGTATTCAAAGGTTTGGTCGCCCTTGATTCTGACCAGATTCTGTTGGTTCTTATCCAAGTCAGACTGTTTAGCCACTTCAATTCTAAACAGGTAAGCAAGAGCCTGACTAAACAGAGTAAAGCCAGACAACAGCGCCATAATGCGATGTTGGAAGCTGTAGACCATCAACCACACCGCGCCAATCGCTGTCGCCACAATATTAAGCACAAAGGTATTCTGACGGTTAACCGCCCAGTTCACCCATACTGGTCTGTCAGTGATGTGTTCTAGTGCTTCAAAGACTTTTGCACGCCACAGTCTTAAAACAGAAATGGTCACCAATACGAACCAGAAGAACAGGGCACTGTAGATCCAGCTATAAATCGTGCCTTTACCTAAGGTTCTGATAGAGACCTGCATGATCACACCAGCAACAATGAAGCTCCACACATAGCGACGGATGCTCGATAGTCGAAGCGCTCTCACTTCGTTGTTTGAGGTACGGCTGATGCGATACGCAAACTCAAGAATAAAGCTGATCGCAATTGAGCCACCAAGAATCCACCATGTGAAAATTTCTAGGAAGATTAAGTGCTGTAGGCTTGGCAAGCTCGACAGAATACGCAAAGAGATCGTAATCGCGATTAACCAAGCGATCGCTCTGTGAGCGCGGCTCACATACCAAATTAAACGAACCCAAAACGGTGGGCTTTGTTTGGTTTCTAGGAAGTTGATTCTAAACAGTTCGATTAAACGAGTGCCGTTTGAAAGCCACCACACCAAACCAAAGTAGATAAACAAGACTTTCAGAGATGCCCAAATCACCGGAACCGGTGAAATGAAGATGTCTTTGATCAACGCCTTGAAGCTACGAGTCTGGAAATAGACAAGGTACTCAACGTTCAGCTGAGTCAATTGCCACTCTTGCTTAAACTGAGTCACACCATAAGGGCCAAAACCAGTAAGACGTTCTTTGTTGGCGGTCGTGGTTTGCTCAAGCAGATATTGCTTGCTGACGTTCAGGCTATTTAGCGTGATGTAACTCGACTCAACCTCAAACCATTGCTCGGCATCGTTCTTCTCACGATACGTTTTCAACTGTTGGTCGAACGTTGCAATCTGTTGCTTTTGGATACGCAGCACTTGAGACAACAGGATGTTTACCTTGCGTTTGTCTGCCGTATTCATAAACAGAGGGTCGGGGAGTTCATCAATCCGGTTAGCCAGATCTTGGGCCGCTTCAGACACCTGAGGTTGGGATTGTAAGTCGTAGTCTAAGTTAGCAAGACTCGGCCAAGAAACGATGGCTAAAGTGAATAATAAGAAGCGCATGAATGAACGCATAAAAGTCTCTTAAAATTATGAGGTTAGGATTACTATAGTTAGTTAATTTCGCTTTGTGAAATCGAACCCATTTTTAGGGGCGAGTACTTTATCCCTGATTCCTGGCTCTTTGTCATGAAATTGTCAGAGGTTAGGCTAATATTGGAGCATCAGATGATGTTGTAAATAGCTTTGTATTAAGTAGGTTTGGTTGTAACAGTTTATTGTGCGATATATTTAATTATTTACACAGTATATGTCTTTATATAAACCGGATTTTGCTTAGCTATTCACGACTTTCGCTCTATTGAATATTGGCGTTTTATTGCGCTTAAAATAGAAATCAAAAATGTGAGTCAGCTCAAACTATGATTTGGCTGGGTTATCACTCACTTAATAGCGGGTAAATGCAATCAATACTTGCAGTTAAAGCCCTGAACAAGTAACGTTGCGACGTTTTTCACATTAAGAAGGTAATGGCATTGATCTCCACAGCAAATATCACCCAACAATTCGGCGCTAAGCCACTTTTCGAAAATATTTCAGTTAAGTTCGGCGAAGGCAACCGCTACGGTTTAATCGGCGCGAATGGCTGTGGTAAATCGACGTTCATGAAGATCCTATCTGGTGAACTAGAGCCGACTTCTGGCAACGTAAGCTACGATCCAAACGAGCGCGTTGCTAAGCTAAACCAAGACCAATTTGCTTACGAAGAATTCACGGTAATCGACACGGTTATCATGGGTCACAAAGAGCTTTGGGCTATTAAGCAAGAGCGTGACCGCATTTACTCTTTGCCAGAAATGAGCGAAGAAGACGGCATGAAAGTGGCTGACCTTGAAGTTCAGTTCGCTGAAATGGACGGTTACATGGCAGAAGCGAAAGCGGGTGAGCTTCTTCTTGCTGTAGGTATTGAAGAATCTATGCACTTCGGTCTAATGAGCGAAGTAGCACCAGGTTGGAAACTTCGTGTTCTATTGTCTCAAGTACTGTTTGCAGACCCGCATATCATGCTTCTTGACGAACCAACGAACAACCTGGATATGGACACCATCAAGTGGTTGGAAGATACGCTAAACCAACGTAACTGCACAATGATCATCATTTCGCACGACCGTCACTTCCTAAACTCTGTTTGTACACACATGGCTGACCTTGATTACGGCGAACTTCGTCTATTCCCAGGCAACTACGATGAGTACATGACGGCTGCTACTCAAGCGCGTGAACGTCTACTGTCTGACAACGCTAAGAAGAAAGCACAAATTGCTGAACTTCAAACGTTCGTTTCTCGTTTCTCTGCTAACGCATCTAAAGCGAAGCAAGCAACGTCTCGAGCTAAGCAAATCGACAAGATCCAACTAGACGAAGTTAAAGCGTCTAGCCGTCAAAACCCGTTCATCCGTTTCGAACAGTCTAAAGAGCTATTCCGTAACGCACTTGTGGTTGAAAACCTATCTCAAGGTTTTGAAGAAGACCTATACAACAAGTTCGACGGTATCTTCGAAGTAGGTGAGCGTGTTGCTATCATCGGTGAAAACGGTGTAGGTAAAACAACACTACTTAACACACTAGCTGGCGCTCTAGAGCCTCGCACTGGTGAGTACAAGTGGTCTGAAAACTCAAACATCGGTTACTACGCTCAAGATCACGCACATGATTTCGAGACAGATATGAACCTGTTTGATTGGATGAGCCAATGGCGTCAAGAAGGCGAAGACGAGCAAGTTGTTCGTGGCTTCCTAGGTCGCATGCTGTTTGGCCAAGACGACATCAAGAAATCTGTAAAGGTTATCTCTGGTGGTGAGCAAGGCCGTATGCTTCTTGGTAAGATCATGATGCACAAGCCAAACATCCTTCTTATGGATGAACCAACGAACCACATGGATATGGAATCTATCGAAGCGCTTAACTTGGCTCTTGAGAACTACAAAGGCACATTGTTCTTCGTATCTCACGACCGTGTATTCGTAGACTCTCTAGCAACTCGTATCCTTGAGATCCGTGATGGTAAGATCAACGACTTCCGCGGTACTTACGCTGAATTCCTAAAAGCTCGTGGCTAGCTAGCCCTTAAACGAGCCTTAGTTTTTAACTAAATATGCTTGAATTAAAAAACGCCGTCATACTAAAAGTAAGACGGCGTTTTTGTTTCTATGCATTATTGGTTTATTTATCTGGCTGCTCGCGACTACACAATTTTTAAATCATTAAAAATCGTAAACACACTTATTTATCGCCTTTGACATCAAAGCTTATCTTGTCTGCACCAGTAAACACTTGGAAGCGCAAACCTTTAGCACGAGCGATCGTAGTGATGCCAAACTTCTGCGCTAAGTCTAAGCCCATTTGTGTAACACCTGAACGTGATAGCAGTACGGGGATGCCCATTTGCGCTACTTTGATGACCATTTCAGAGGTTAGACGGCCCGTGGTGTAGAAGATCTTATCTGCGCCGTCTTCTTTGTTAAGCCACATCTCACCCGCTAGGGTATCAACCGCATTATGACGACCCACATCTTCCACAAACGACAACACTTGATCGTCTTTGCAAACAGCACAACCATGAACCGCACCCGCTTTTTTGTAGGTGTCGTTGTAATGAGTCAGCGCTTCTAAAGCTGTATATATTTCAGATTGCTTAATCTTCGTTTGAGGCACTTGGTAATCTTCCAACTGCTTCATTACGTTGCCATACATGGTGCCTTGACCACAGCCAGACGTTACCGTCTTCTTCTTCAATGCTTGTTCAAGTTGGCTGGTATCTTCTTTGGTGATAACCGCAGCAGAGCTAGTTTCCCAATCGATAATGATTGATTCCACCGCTTCTGGATCAGACAGGAAGCTTTGGTTTTTCAAATAACCTAAGACTAACGCTTCCGGGCGCGAGCCTAATGTCATCAGCGTTACGATCTCTTTCCAGTTCAACATAACGGTAAGAGGGCGCTCACACGCGATTTGTTTCGTTAGCTTTTCGCCATATTCATCAAACACTTCAACTTCGATGGTCTGAAGTGGGTTTTCACTGGTTTTTATTATGTTTGGTTTTACCACAGTCACGTCCTACTTAATGAGATAGCGATTTTAAGAGATAAGAAGTTAGGCAAGAGTCATCATACGACTCTTTAGAATACATGCGTTCTCTGTCACTTAGTCAGTCTTAGCTTTAACTCAAGCATTTAGCAATTCTCATTCCAAAATAGCGGCTATTCGAGAAAACATGAAGCATTCGATTAAAATAGAGCAAAATATGAGAGTTCACGGGTAGAGCTGTCTGAATTTACGCGTATCGACTACCGTTATAAGGGTGACTGACTAACAAAAGCAGCGATGTTTGTTGATGTAGGTTAGCGGTTATTGGCGTGTTTATTGCTTTATAGGGCTTATATGATTGCGCTCAGTACAAAATGTCCTAAGTGCATTCAGACCAAAGAAAATCAATTGGGTGAAGTATGTCTGAGATAAAAGAATTCAAAGAACAATATGAGAAAACAGAAGCAGCTTGGCCTATCGGCGTCCAAAGAGTAGAGAAAGAGATCAAAACGGGCATCTGGGTAACCACTCAATGGGAATTGACCGGATTTGAACTGTCACCAGAAGACGATACTCAAGACGTGTGTTTGCTTCAGTTACACAAAGACGAACGTACTGACTACCGATTCAATTTGAGCTCTCAACAACCGAAGCTTTTCTTAGTGATGGATAATGTCGATTCAGGCGTTAAGCCAATCATTCAATTGCTGACAGCCTCACAAACCGTTGCAGGGCAATACATGGACGGAGATAACCAAGTATTGTCTTACGACATGCCTTTGCCTGTACAAGCCTGGATGGAAGCCTTTATCGGCCGTCATGGCGAGTTATTAGAAGCAAGACGTAAGAAACGCAAAGGGGCGGGCAGATCAAATGGCAACTAATTTCTTTAGCCGTTGGTCTCAACGAAAACTCGACGACTCTGCCGATCAAGCGTCAGAAGCGGAACAGGTATTAGAATCCGAGCAAAAGCTTGAAGAAGTTCAAGTGGCGCCCTCAGAGGCCCCAACTTCTGAAACTTCGTCTGATGCACTTTCTTCTGCTGACGTAGAAACATCTGAGTCATCAGAAAACGCTCCAGATACTGATACTGATACTGATACTGAGACTGAAGCCACGCAAGATGGAGCCAGTGAAGCAAGTGAAGATTTGTCTGTTGCTCAACTATTGGTATCAGAAGCCTCAGAAAGCGTAAAAAAAGCCGCATTGCGTAAATTATTTCTCTCAGAGGAGTTTAATGTGCGTGATGGCTTAGATGATTATGATGACGATTACAGCAATCTTAAGTCACTTTCCGAAGATGTCGCTGAAACATTACGTGATTGGGTCAAAGATAAGACGGAAGAAGATACCGCTGAGGAATCATCTCAAGATGTTGAAAATAAAGAAGAACACTCAATGAATAACGTTGAAGAAACGGAATCAGAGCTTGTTGAAAGTGACGAAATTACGGGGCAAGAAAAAGAACTGTGCAAAAACACAGTACTAGATAATAACGACACCGAATCTATAGAAGATGACCTAAAAGAGGTGGGACAAAATATACCACACAAAGAATAGGTACATTTTGACTAAACACTCAATGAGCCGCTTGCGACAAAATGTCCCAAGCGGTTTTTTTATTGTCCAAACAGACTTAAATTCACGCTAATTCATTGAAAATAATCACTTATTAAATTGGCATGGCATTTGCTAAATATCGTTCATTATCAACTTTTTTGTAGATAGCCTGAGTAAGGTTGACTGGATAATGAATAGCTAGCGAGACCGTTAGTTGTTAACTGATTACTCAGCAAGTTCTCTATCGCTAACTACAATGAAGGTTGAACAGATTATCCATATCCAAAGATGGAACTGAGCAATGCTTAAACAATTATTAGAACAAGCAACTTCAAATAACGCGAAAGCAAGGCTGTATGCATTTGAAAATACAGTTGAGTTAACAAACCTGATTCCACCGACAGTCAGTTATGAAAGTGGTGGTAATACGCTGATTATTGGTCCAACGGCGATCATCGAAAGTGCTGCGGCGCAATTGCCTCAGTTAACAAGCCTGACACTGCTTTCAACCGATGGTGTGAAAGCGACGAATACTGAGTCAGAGCTTTACTACGCGAACGCGGTTCAAGTTTCTGGTTTCCTTGGTACGTTCGAAGTTCTTATCGAAAGCAAAGGCCTAACCAATAACCTAGCGAAAGTGGCGATTAATCATGACTGCTTCGATGTAGTTTTGGATTTATGCCTAAGTAGCTGTATGACTGAAGAAGTGCCTGTTCCTGGTTATTACCCAGTAGGGCGCGGTTATCCAAAACTGGCTGAAGCGTTAGAAGAGATTCCTACGTTAATGGGCACGTTTGATAAGCCTAAATTCTTCCGTTTAGACACAGACCTATGTGCGCACAGTTCTCGTGGCGTGAAAGGTTGTGAGCGTTGTGTTGATGCTTGTCCAGCTGGCGCGCTTTCAAGTGAAGGCTCAGATAAGACGGGTCACAAGATCGAGATTAACCCTTACCTATGCCAAGGCGTGGGTACTTGTGCAACGAGCTGTCCGACAGAAGCTATCTCTTACGCATTGCCTAACCCTGACGATACTCAAAAATTCATTGAACGTACGCTAGCTAACTACGAGCAAGCGGGCGGTCTGGATCCAATCGTACTTATTTGTAGCTCACGTCATGAAACCTACAACGTGATGGCACTTAAAGCGTTACCAGACAACGTGATTCCTATTGTTGTCGAAGAACTGCCTTCTATCGGCATCGATACTTGGTTTGCAGCTCTAGTCAATGGCGCGACTCAGGTTCTGTTTGCTGCATCTCGCTTTATGCCAGAAACGATCATTCGAGTTCTGAATAACGAAGTAGGGATTGCACAGGAACTGCTAGACCAAATCGGTATTCCAAAAGAAACCATCGATATTCTGTACTTAGAGTCTCTACGTGAAGGTCCTCCGACACTGTGTGTTGATTCGTTCGACCTTGCACTTGGCGATCTTCAAGGCAATAAGCGTCAACGTCTATTCACTGCTCTTGATGCGATGTCTTCGGCTCGTATTCCAGTTGAGAACATTGTTGAGCTTCCATCGAATGCGCCATATGGCACGGTTTCGTGTGAAAGCAAAGATTGTACTTTGTGTATGAGTTGTGTGGCTGTGTGTCCGACACGTGCGCTTCATACCGACGGCGCATCTCCATCACTTAAATTTGTAGAACAAGACTGTATTCAATGTGGTCTGTGTGAAAAAGCATGTCCTGAGAATGTTCTGACTCTTACGCCTCGTATGAACTGGGTGAAAGAAGAACGTCAGAAAGCGGTTGTGATTCATGAAGAGAAAGCAGCGGAATGTGTACGTTGCCATAAACCATTCGCACCTCAATCTATGATTGACATGTTACAGAACAAGTTACGCGGTCACTCTCACTTTTCAGATGAAGCAGCGATTAATCGTATTGCGATGTGTGAAGACTGTCGTGTGGTAGATATGTTCGATTCAATGGCTCAAGACCCATTGAAACAATTGAAATACTAGGAGTTGGCCTTGGAAACGAATTTGGATCAAGAACAGACACTAAGAACCGAGATCTATTTGGTTCTATCTGCACTGTTTCGTAGCGCACCTTCTGAAGAGGTGATCGACTTTCTAAAAACGCTAGATATTGAAGCGTCTGAAAGCGCTATGCAAAAGGCTTGGATTGCCATTCAACAAGCGGCAACAGAATCAAACCGTGAAGCATTAGAAGACGAATATCAAGACTTGTTCATCGGCATTGGTCGTGGAGAAGTCGTTCCATTTGGTTCTTGGCATCGCACTGGCGCCATGATGGAAAAACCATTGGCAGAGATTCGTCATGATTTAGAGCTTTTAGGCATTGAGCGTGACGATCAAGTGAAAGAGCCAGAAGATCATATCGCAGCATTGTGTGAAGTAATGGCCATGCTAACGGCTGAAGAAGAAGCCCTGCAACAAGCGGTGTTCAATAAGCACCTTGGCCCTTGGTTTAACTCTTTCACGCGTCAACTTGAAGGGGCAGAAAGCGCGAACTTCTACAAATCGGCAGCTCAGCTGTGTGAAGCATTCCTAACGTTAGAACAAGTGCGTTTTAGCGTGAATACAAAAAGCAGTAAGCACAAATTAAAGATTGATGTGAAAAACGTCACTGATTACGAGTAATCGAGCAGTACGCGATTATATCGATAGAGGGGCATTAAGCCTCCAAAAAAAGATCTACCGTAAGGTAAGGAAGCAATGATGAAAGATAATAAAGATATAAATACAAGCCGTAGGGACTTACTCAAAGGCTTGACGACTGCAGCCGTAGCTGGTGCCGTTGTCGCTGGTACAACTAAAGTGGCAACCGCTTCAGAAACTGTTGAAATTTCGAAAGAAGACGTGAAGAAGACTGGGTATCGTGAAACGCAACATATTCGCGATTACTACGACACACTTTAGGAGATAACGGATGAAACTTGTCAAACGCTCCGATAGTGTGAGCAAAGAAACCAATCAGTTAGGCGTGTCTCGACGTGCCTTCATGAAAAATACTTCATTAGCTGCTGGTGGCGCAGTGGTAGGCGCAAGTCTATTCGCACCGGGCATGATGAAGAAAGCACAGGCAAAATCAGTCGATCCAGAAGCGAAAACAGAAGTGAAACGTACTATCTGTTCTCACTGTTCTGTGGGTTGTGGTATCTACGCTGAAGTTCAAAATGGCGTATGGACAGGTCAAGAGCCTGCATTCGATCACCCATTTAACGCTGGTGGACACTGTGCGAAAGGTGCAGCACTTCGTGAGCACGGCCACGGTGAACGTCGTCTTAAGTACCCAATGAAATTGGAAGGCGGTAAGTGGAAGAAGCTTTCTTGGGAACAAGCGATTGAAGAGATTGGAAACAAAGCGCTAGAACTTCGTAAAGAGTCTGGCCCTGATTCAGTTTACTTCCTAGGCAGTGCGAAACACAGCAACGAGCAAGCTTACGCATTCCGTAAGATGGCGTCGCTTTGGGGCACCAACAACGTTGACCACCAAGCGCGTATTTGTCACTCAACCACAGTAGCCGGTGTTGCGAACACTTGGGGTTACGGTGCAATGACAAACTCGTTCAATGATATGCACAACTGTAAGTCGATGCTGTTCATTGGTTCAAACCCAGCAGAAGCTCACCCGGTTGCGATGCAACACATCTTGATCGCGAAAGAGAAGAACAACTGTAAGATCGTTGTTGCGGACCCTCGTCGTACACGTACTGCTGCGAAATCTGATCACTATGTATCACTTCGCCCAGGTTCTGACGTTGCGTTTATCTGGGGTGTGTTATGGCATGTCTTTGCTAACAAATGGGAAGACCAAGAATTCATCCGCCAACGTGTATTCGGCATGGACGAGATCCGTGAAGAAGTCGCGAAGTGGAGCCCAGCTGAAGTTGAGCGTGTAACAGGCGTAAGTGAAGAAGACGTTTACCACACTGCGAAACTACTTTCTGAAAACCGTCCGGGTTGTATCGTTTGGTGTATGGGTGGTACTCAACACACGACGGGTAACAACAACACACGTGCTTACTGTGTACTAGAGCTTGCGCTAGGTAATATCGGTAAATCAGGCGGCGGTGCAAACATCTTCCGTGGTCACGACAACGTACAAGGCGCAACTGACCTTGGCGTACTGTCTGACACACTTCCGGGCTACTACGGCTTGTCTGAAGGTTCTTGGCGTCACTGGTCTAAAGTTTGGGACGTAGACTTTGATTGGATCAAAGGCCGTTTCGACGACAACGCATACGGCGGTCAAAAACCAATGAACAGTGCAGGTATTCCTGTCTCTCGTTGGGTTGATGGTGTGCTTGAAGACAAAGACAAGATTCGTCAACGCGAAAACATCCGCGCGATGTTCTACTGGGGTCACGCAGTGAACTCTCAGACTCGTGGTCCTGAAATGAAGAAGGCGATGCAGAAGCTGGATATGATGGTTATTGTTGACCCATACCCAACGGTTGCAGCGGTAATGAACGATCGTACTGACGGCGTTTACCTGCTTCCAGCGACGACTCAGTTTGAAACCTACGGCAGTGTAACGGCATCAAACCGTTCTCTACAGTGGCGTGACAAAGTGGTAGATCCTCTGTTCGAATCTAAGCCTGACCATGAAATCATGTACCTTCTTTCTAAGAAGCTTGGTTTCTCGGATCAGCTGTTCAAAAACATCCGTGTTGAGAACAACCAACCATTGATTGAAGACATCACTCGTGAATTCAACAAAGGTATGTGGACGATCGGCTACACAGGTCAAAGCCCAGAGCGCTTGAAAGAGCACCAACAAAACTGGCACACGTTCCACAAAACCACACTTGCTGCAGAAGGTGGCCCTGCGAATGGCGAGACTTACGGTCTTCCTTGGCCATGTTGGGGCAACCCAGAGATGAAACACCCAGGCACACATATCCTTTACGATACGTCTAAGCCTGTTGCAGAGGGCGGCGGTAACTTCCGTACTCGTTTCGGTGTGGAGTTTGAAGGTCAAAGCCTACTGGCTGAAGACAGCTACTCGAAAGGCAGCGAAATCAAAGACGGTTACCCAGAGTTCAGTGACAAACTACTGAAACAACTGGGTTGGTGGGATGATCTAACTGCAGAAGAGAAAGCGTCTGCTGAAGGCAAGAACTGGAAGACTGACGTTTCAGGTGGTATCCAACGTGTGGCAATTAAACACGGTTGTATCCCATTTGGTAATGCGAAAGCACGTGCGATTGTTTGGACATTCCCAGACCGAGTACCACTGCACCGTGAGCCGCTTTACACGCCACGTCGCGACCTAGTTGCTGACTACCCAACGTGGGATGACAAAGAAGCGATCTTCCGTGTTCCTACGCTTTACAAGTCGATTCAAGAACAAGACAAATCTGGTGAATACCCGATTATCCTGACTTCTGGTCGTCTGGTTGAGTACGAAGGTGGTGGTGAAGAGACACGTTCAAACCCATGGCTAGCTGAGCTTCAACAAGAGATGTTCGTTGAAGTGAACCCGAAAGACGCAAACGACATCGGCTTCAAAGACGGTGATGATGTTTGGGTTGAAGGTGCAGAGAAGGGCCGTATTAAGGTGAAAGCGATGGTTACACGTCGTGTGAAACCGGGTCTGGCGTTCATTCCATTCCACTTCGGTGGTAAGTTCCAAGGCGAAGATTTGCGTTCTAAATACCCAGAAGGCACTGATCCTTACGTTATTGGTGAAGCTGCTAACACAGCAACCACTTATGGTTACGACCCTGTCACGTTGATGCAGGAAACGAAAGTAACCCTTTGTAATATTCGTAAAGCGTAAGGAGTCTTAAAATGGCTAGAATGAAATTTCTTTGTGACACCAAGCGTTGTATCGAATGTAACGGTTGTGTCACTGCATGTAAGAATGAAAATGATGATGCTCTGGAATGGGGTATTCAACGTCGTCGCGTTGTGACACTGAACGATGGTGAACCGGGTGAAAACTCAATCTCAGTAGCGTGTATGCACTGTACTGATGCGCCATGTATGGCAGTTTGTCCTGCAGACTGTTTTGAACATACAGAAGACGGCATCGTACTTCACAATAAAGATCTGTGTATCGGTTGTGGTTACTGCTTGTTTGCTTGTCCGTTTGGCGCACCTCAATTCCCTAAACAGGAAGCGTTTGGTGAGCGCGGTAAGATGGACAAATGTACCTTCTGTGCTGGCGGCCCAGAAACAGAGCCAGGTTCTGTTGAAGAGCGTCAAAAATACGGTGCGAACCGTATTGCTGAAGGCAAACTGCCAATGTGTGCTTCGCTTTGTTCAACCAAAGCACTGCTAGCGGGTGACGCAGAGAAAGTTTCTGATGTTTTCCGTCAGCGTGTTGTTGAACGTGGTGCGAAAGGTGCAGGTTGGACGGACGGCAACGACCTTTCTTACGATGCGACTAAGAGCTAAGTAGGAGAGACATATGCTTACAATGTTTAAGCGTCTCTTCCTTGTTGTGCTGCCGATGTTGGCGGCACTAACAATGCTTTCTCCTATGAGTCATGCATCTGAGACGAACTCATCACAAACTCAATCGAGCTCTGCTCAACGAGAAATCACACAACTTGCTGGTGCCGATTTTTGGCGACAAGTAAGAAATGGTGAGGAAGGTTACACCACATCTCAATCGGCTGAGCACGGTGTGTTAATCAGTACTCCAGGTCAAACGTGGTACATATTGAAAGAGAAGTGGATGTCACCAGCCGGTGCTGTCGCTATCTTTGGCAGTATTGCTTTTGTGACTTTGATGTACGTTGTGATTGGCCCGCTTATGCTAAGTGCACCAAGAACAGGGCGTAAGATCAAACGTTGGTCTCGACTTGATCGTGCATTGCACTGGAGCATGGCGTTTACCTTCTTAACACTGGCTTTCAGTGGTTTGATGTTGGTTTACGGTAAACACTTCTTCAAACCTTATATCCCAACGGATCTATGGGGCTTCATCGTTCTACTGGCTAAGCAATACCATAACTACATCGGCCCGATTTTCTATGTACTGTTGATGGCTGTTCTTATCAAATGGTGGCGCAAGTCTATCTTCAAGATGGTCGATATCCAGTGGTTCATGAAACTGGGTGGCATGGTCGGGAAACATAAAGGTTCTCATCCATCTGCAGAGTTTTCGAACGCGGGTGAAAAAGCACTGTTCTGGCTATTGATTGTTATGGGTAGTGTGGCT
Source organism: Vibrio pomeroyi (assembly GCF_024347595.1). NCBI lineage: Bacteria > Pseudomonadati > Pseudomonadota > Gammaproteobacteria > Vibrionales > Vibrionaceae > Vibrio > Vibrio pomeroyi. The sequence continues at coordinate 1,860,770 of NZ_AP025506.1, forward strand.
GCGATCAGTGGCTTGGTTTTAGACTTCCCAATCTTCGGTCAAACCCGTCGAGATATGGAGCTTTCAAACCTAGTCCACATGTTGGCTGCTTTGATCCTTATCTGTGGTTTCGTGTTCCACATCTACATCGGTTTGTTCGGTATGGAAGGCGCACTTGAAGGCATGGTAACAGGCGAAGTTGATGAAACTTGGGCTAAAGAGCACCATGACCTTTGGTACAAAGAAGTGATGGAACAAGAGAAAAACGGCGTTGAACAAAGCGCAAATGCAACAACAGAGAAAACGGAAGGGGTGAATAAGAATGAACAAACCTCATAAAGGTATTTGGGTCACTTACATACTAAGCTGCTTTACGCCATTTACTTGCCTTCTCTCTGGTGTGGTTGCCATCATCTACGCAGGCTATCGTTTAGATAAAGGCGAAGACGGCGAAGTAGTGGATACCCATTACTACGGCTTGATTCGCTCGTTCTTCTTGAACCTGACGTTCTTTGTGGTGCTTATCGTGACGGTAGCGACCTCTAATGGCGTGTTAATCGGTGTGAACGATTACTGGTATCAAAACCATATTATCGATGACATCGCTTACTACATCCCATATGTAGGCATGTTATTCGGTGGTGTTGCGATTGTGGTTTGGTTTATCCGCATGTATCAAGGCATGCAACGTTTAAGTCAAAACCTACCGCAAAACCCGTCGACAGGACCAAACCTGTAACGCTAACACGTTAACGACATACCTAAAGAAAGCCCAGTGATTCATTTCACTGGGCTTTTTGTTTTTAAGTCTCCGGAACCGTAAATAGTTGTCAGCCGCTATCTGCATCAGAATCTACTTATTGACCGCTTCAATATGGTGCAACTCCCTTATTTGGTGCAATTGTCGGTGTGATTTTTTTGGATTTCAAGAACCATAAAAGTGCACCTAAATATTTAAACTATAATAATCAATAAGTTAATAATAAAATCTGTTGCACGAAAATTACCCTTCGCACTTGGAACACATCTTGCGTTCACTGTTGAGTCTTTAATTAATTACAACATTGAATCGCACGATATCAGTGCAAATCAGATAAAGCGAAGGAGAATGCTTTAATGAGTGAAACGGTGACTCAAGTTCATAGTGCAGTACAAACCCTTACCCAAAGTTCAGACACTTTATTCCTATTACTCGGCGCAATTATGGTATTCCTGATGCATGCTGGCTTTGCGTTTCTCGAAGTCGGTACCGTCCGAAAGAAGAACCAAGTCAACGCGCTGGTTAAGATCCTTTCCGACTTTGGTGTCTCCGCCATCGCTTATTTCTTTATCGGTTACTGGGTTGCTTACGGCGCTCACTTTTTTGCCGACGCTGAAACGCTCTCACAAGGTAATGGATACGAACTGGTTAAGTTCTTCTTCCTAATGACCTTCGCAGCCGCAATTCCTGCGATTGTTTCCGGTGGTATCGCAGAGCGTGCTCGTTTCTATCCAATTTTGATTGCGACACTGTTTACGGTCGGTTTCATCTACCCATTTTTCGAAGGCATCATTTGGAATGGTAATTTTGGCTTCCAAGATTGGTTAGAAGGCCAATTTGGCTATGGATTCCATGACTTCGCAGGCTCCGTGGTTGTTCATGGTGTTGGCGGTTGGATTGCATTGGTTGCTGTTTACTTCCTTGGTATGCGTAAAGGTCGCATCCGCGCGGGTAAACACACAAACTTCGCACCATCGAACATTCCTTTCTTAGCGCTAGGTTCTTGGATCTTATGTGTGGGTTGGTTTGGCTTTAACGTGATGTCTGCACAAGCAATCAACGGCATCAGCGGCCTAGTGGCAATGAACTCACTGATGGCGATGGTTGGCGGTATTCTTGCGGCGCTTGTTGCAGGTAAGAATGACCCGGGCTTTATTCATAATGGTCCTTTGGCTGGCTTAGTAGCGATTTGTGCAGGTTCAGACTTAATGCACCCATTAGGCGCGTTAGTGACGGGCGGCGTGGCAGGCGCATTGTTCGTTTACCTGTTCACTTACATGCAAAACAAAACACAGATTGATGATGTATTAGGTGTGTGGCCTCTACACGGCGTATGTGGCGCTTGGGGTGGCATTGCGGCGGGTATCTTCGGCTCACAAACATTCTGGGGCTTAGGCGGTGTGAGCTTTGCTTCTCAAGTGGTTGGTACACTGGCGGGTATTGCTGTTGCTTTAATTGGCGCTTTGATTGTTTATGGCGTTCTGAGCAAGCTCACAGGCCTCCGTTTGAGTGAAGAAGACGAATTCAACGGCGCGGATCTTTCAATCCATAAGATCTCTTCTATCAACGAAGACTAACTCTAGTTGCTGTGATGAGTTTTAAACTCATCGAGTACATAACAGTTAAACAAAACTAAGCGGCTTCGGTCGCTTTTTTTGTTTCTATAGATAACAAAACAGAGAGTTTGTGTAGGAACGGTCACAGCTATCAAGCGAGTTATGTCACAAATAGCCAATGAATTCAGTTGCCTAAGACTATGGTCTAATCCCTAAAACTATTGTTGGAATTTGAACAGTGCTAAGCTATTACAAAGTGACATATCTAAAAGGACGTTATATGCATTTCCCATATCGAAATATCGTAATTCTTACTGGCGCTGGCATCTCTGCAGAGTCGGGGATTCAAACATTCCGAGCACAAGACGGATTATGGGAAAACCATAAAATCGAAGATGTCGCAACACCTGAAGGCTTTGCAAAAGATCCTGACTTAGTACAAGCGTTTTACAACAAGCGTCGTCACGGTCTGCAAAACGAAAGCATTCAGCCAAATTCAGCCCACAAGGCGCTAGGAGAGCTTGAAGACAAGCTTGATGGCAAAGTTACCATCATTACTCAAAACATCGACAACCTGCATGAAAGAGGCGGTAGCAACAATATCATCCACATGCATGGTGAATTGCTTAAAGCACGTTGCAGCGAGTCGAATCAGGTTATTGACCATAAAGACAACATCGAGACAGGTGAGCTTTGCCACTGTTGTCAGATTCCCGCACAAATGCGTCCACACATTGTTTGGTTTGGTGAAATGCCATTAAGAATGGGCGACATTTATTCCGCGCTAGAAGAGGCCGATCTATTTATCTCAATCGGTACATCAGGCGTGGTGTATCCAGCTGCCGGATTTGTACATGATGCGAAAATGCATGGCGCACATACGATAGAAATCAACCTTGAGCCAAGTGCAGTAGAGAGCGAATTTGAAGAGAAGCGTTACGGTAAAGCGAGTATCGAAGTACCCAAGCTAGTCGGTGAGCTTCTTTGTACTGAGACAAGCTCGTTAACGGCTTAATAAAGATATTCGTATCTAAAAAGTAACAGCAACGAAAAGCAAATACGTATCTAATGGCCACTCGGCACGTTAGATAAGTGTTTGCTTTTTTGTTCGTGAAGCCATTTTTATTTAGGAGACTTAAGAACTCTTTGAGAGACTTAAGTGCTCTTTGATAGATTTATGAACCTGTTGGAATCGAACGCTGCGCTTTTTTCATTTCATACATCGCCTTATCTGACTTATCCAGCGCCTGTTGAAAGTTCTCCTGACAAGTCACTTCTATGCCGTAAGAGAAAGAGATATTTTCACCATGGAGTAGGTTGCTTACTTGGCTGACGAACTCTCCACCACGACCTAACTGTGCCGTCGCAACAAACTCGTCACCGCCGACACGAAACACCATTTCATCTTCTAATACTGATTGGCTTAATGCTTGAGAGAAGCGAACGATCATCAGATCACCGACTTTATGGCCTTTGCGGTCATTCACCGTTTTTAAACCGTCTAAGTCGAAATAGATAAGCTCAAATTCTTTGAGTTTGATGGCATCAAACTTCTTACGATTGTACAAACCTGTTAGCTCATCTGCTTACTTTGATCTTTCAATTGAGTCGTCAGCTCAGTAATGCCATAGGCAATAAGTAAGAAGGCTATTTGCAATAAGCCATCTTCGAGGAAAGTATCGAGCAATTCATTTCTGTCTGCCCATTCATCGAGATGTTTAAGCTCTGTGGTCACATCATAGAATAGATTGAATATAAGAAGCAGCGCGCCGCAGCGAAGGATTTTATGAGGGCGAATAGCGTGACGAGCAACGTAGTAGATATACATGGTGATCACGAGCGTGTTCGTTTCGAAAAACAGGTCGTAATTAGAGTCTATGTGGATGAATGAACTCAGGCCAAGCATCAATAATGACGCAAGCAGCATTAGAGTCACAACCAATAGTATAGGGTTCGCTGGCATATTATAACGCACTCCATATCGTTTAATGCCATCGTATATAAAGTATAGATAAAAATAAAGCGGCTTACGCCGCTTTATTAACCTGTCAGTAACAATCTAGTTGTTTACTTTAAGTTTTTGGAAGTACTCGTCATAAATAACGCTCGCTTCACCAACTTCATCTTGCCAAACGCCGTTATCCATCACTGATTGTGGTGGGAAAACGTTCTTATCTTCAGCAAATTCTTTAGGAAGAAGAGGGTAAGCCGTTTTCACTGGAGTCGGGTAACCGATCTCTAGAGCAATCTTAGCTGCGTTCTCTGGGCGAAGAAGGAAGTCGATCATCTTATGAGCCGCTTCGATGTTCTTAGCACCTGAAGGAATCGCTAGGCTATCCATCCAAAAGATAGCGCCTTTTTCTGGCCAGATAATGTCAATCGTTGCGCCTTCTTGGCGTGCCATGTAAGCAGAACCATTCCAAAGCATACCAAGAGACACTTCACCCGCTAGGTAAGGGTTCGCTGGGAAATCTGAGTTAAATACCAATACGTTTGGCATTAGCTTACGAAGTTCTTCGTACGCTTCTTTGATTTCTTCTGGGTTGGTTGTGTTTGGAGAGTAACCCAGTTTAGAAAGTGCAATGTGGAAAACCTCACGAGAGTCATCCATCATCATCAATTGACCTTCCCACTGTGTATCCCACAGATCGCCCCAGTTTTTCACTGAAGACTTGTCTAGCATATCTGAGTTGATACCAATACCCGTTGCGCCCCAGATGTAAGGGATCGAGTAGTTGTTGCTTGGGTCAAATGGCTTATCTAAGTAATTTGGATCCAAATCAGTAAAGTGGCTTAGCTTAGTTTTATCAAGCTCTTGAAGCATGCCTTCTTTACGCATCTTAGAAACGAAGTAAGTAGAAGGAACCACTAAGTCGTAACCCGTACCTTGAGTTTTTAACTTAGCGTACATGCTTTCGTTAGACTCATAAGTTGAGTAGTAGACTTTAATGCCAGTCTCTTCTGTGAAGTCTTCTAGTACTTCATTCGGGATATATTCAGACCAGTTGTAAAAATACAGTTCTTGGTCAGCTGCGAAAGAGGGTGTAGAAAGTAAAGTAGCAGCACACAATGCGCCGGTATACAGTGTTTTTTTCATTACTGTTCCGTTCATTTGTTTGATTTGGAGCTGGGTAGTGAACCCAAAGTAAAAGGATTTCTAAAAATCGCGCTAGATTATAGCAGCGATATAACAAAATAGGCAGCCTAAGCTGCCTATTCATTGATATTCTTATTTTTAACTTGTTGATTATCTAGATAGCCTTGTTAAGTAAACCAATGACTTATTAGCATCTGGTGACCAGAGCAACTAGATAACGAACTCGCTTACTGACCGGCTTTAAGCTTCATGAAGTAATCTTCGTACTTCACTGTTTTGTCGCCAACCGCAGCTTGCCATTCAACACGGTCAAGATCTTCTTGAGACGGGAACAGAGCAGGGCTGTCTTTGAACTTCTCGTTAGACGCTTTAACTGCCGTTAGGTAGCCAGTGTCACGAGAAATTTGTTCAGCAATTTCAGGGCGAAGTAGGAAGTCGATCATCTTATGAGCCGCTTCTACGTTTACCGCGCCAGAGCTGATTGCGAAGTTATCAACCCAACCGATTCCGCCTTCTTTAGGGAAAACCAGTTTAATTGGTAAACCTTCGTTTTGCGCTGCAGCAGCAGAACCGTTCCAAAGCATACCAAGGCCAACTTCACCAGACATGTAAGGCGCGCCTGGGTTGTCTGAGTTGAACACAAGAACGTTCGGCATTAGCTTTTGCAGTTCAGCGTAAGCTTCGTCGATCTCTTTCTCGTTGGTTGTGTTACCTGAGTAACCTAGTTTACGCAGTGCGATGTGGAACACTTCACGAGTGTCGTCCATCATCATCAGTTGACCTTCAAGCTCAGGCTTCCATAGGTCAGCCCAGCTTTGGAAATCTTCTGGATCGTACATGTCTGTGTTAACAGCCAAACCAGTAATAGCAACTACGTGAGGAATAGAGTAGTCGTTATTTGGGTCGTACGGCTTATCTAGGTAGTTAGTATCTAGATTCTTGAAGTTGTTCAGCTTAGTTTTGTCGATCTTTTGAAGCATACCTTCATCACGCATCTTAGATACGAAGTAAGTCGACGGCACAACTAGGTCGTAGCCTTTGTTGTGTGTTTTTAGCTTTGCGTACAAGGTTTCGTTCGACTCGTAAGTCGAGTAAATAACCTTGATACCAGTTTCATCAGTGAACTGTTCTAGAATCTCACTGTTGATGTAAGGTCCCCAGTTCATGAATACCAATTCTTTGTTATCTTTTGCAAAAGACGGTGCAGATAACATTGAAAGCGCACATGCACTACCAGCTAATAGAGTAGCCCATTTTTTCATTGACGTTAGCTCCAAACTAAACGTTGCCCGAAGGCAGTAGATAGAAAAACAGAATGGCAATTTACCATTCTGTTTATGATTAACACTTTGTAGAACATGAAGTTTGTTAACTTCTTATCAAGTTCATCTCTGAATAGAGTAAGAGACTTACTTGATCTTCTCTCTCGCTAGTAACTGAGAAATAATCACCAGTACTAACGACACCACTAACATCACTGTTGCTAGGGCGTTTACCTCAGGAGAGATACCCACTTTAACCATTGAGTAAATCTTCAGTGGCAAGATCTCATACGTTGGTCCCGTTACGAAAGAACTGATGATCACATCGTCCAAAGACAGAGTGAAGCTCAATAACCAACCCGCAGCTACCGCTGGCTTAGCAAGAGGAAGGATGATCTGTTTTAGAATCGTCCACTCGCTTGCACCTAAATCTTTTGCTGCTTCTAGCATCTTCACATCAAAGCCATTCAAGCGACTGTAAACCGTTACAACAACAAACGGCAGACAGAACGTAATGTGCGCGGCAAGTAGGGTAAAGAACCCAAGTTGCACACCCATTACCAAGAATAGCGCAAGAAGCGAAATTGCCATGACGATATCTGGTGACATCATAACGATGAACAGCATGCCATTGACTACACCTTTACCTTTGAACTGGTAACGGAATAGGGCTACTGCTGTCAGGCTTCCGACAATCGTTGCAGCTGTTGCTGAGAACACTGCTACGTTAATCGAGTGCCACGCAGCCTGCATTAGGCTGTCGTTGTTAATCAGCGCGTCATACCACTTAGTGGTGAAGCCACCCCATTTCATACCAAACTTATTGGCATTAAATGAGTTCGCAATTAATACGATAATAGGTAGGTATAGAAAAGCGTATACCAGCGCCATAAAGCTGAACTTAACTGTGCGACCCATTAGTCTAGCTCCACTTTCTTGTTCAATAGCTTACCTGCTCGGTAGTAGGCATATAGCATCACAGCCATTGCCATGGTCAGTGCGATACTCGTTGCTGCGCCAAACGGCCAATCTCGAGCGTTGAGCACTTGGCTCTTAATCACGTTACCAATCAATAGGTTCTTAGCACCGCCTAATAGGTCAGAGATGTAGAACATGCCTAACGCTGGAAGAAGTACTAATAAACAACCACCGATGATGCCAGGCATCGTTAGGGGTAGTACCACTTTCAATAGCGTTTGCAGTTTGTTCGCACCTAAATCTTTAGCGGCTTCTAAATACGTATCATCCAGTTTTTCAATCGCTGAATACAACGGCAGAATCATGAACGGCAGTAGGATATACACCAAACCAATCATTACTGCTGTTTCTGAGTACATGATACGTAGCGGCTTATCGATAATGTCTAATGCTAACAAGCCTTTGTTCAACACACCTTGAGTACCTAGCACCACTTTTAGTCCGTAAGTACGGATCAAAGAGTTCGTCCAGAATGGCACAATCACTAAGAACAACATGATTGGACGCCATTTCGCAGGCATTTTTGCCACGATGTAAGCGAACGGGTAACCAATGATTAAACAAAGTAGGGTTGCGACAATCGCCATATAGAAAGAGTGCATCAGCACTTTAAAATACAGCGGGTCAGCCAAACGCACGTAGTTATCGAGAGTGAAGGTCATCTCGATCAAGTTCGCTTCGTCACGAGTTAAGAAGCTAGTACCGATGATCATGATGTTTGGAATCATCACGAACAGCACTAACCAACCTGTGATTAAAGCAACAATCGCGTTTTGTAAATTAAACTTCTTGCTCATCTTCTAATACCACTTCCCAGCTCTCAACCCAAGTTACTGCAACTTTTTGGCCCAGTGAGTGATCAACATCAGGGTCATCTTCGTTGAAGAATTCGCTAACCATTACACGCATACCAGATTCAAGTTCTACCACTGAATCCAATGTCATGCCTTTATAGGTTCGCTCGACAATGTGGCCAACAATACCGCGTTGCTCAGACTCTTTGATTTCCTCGATACGAAGATCTTCAGGGCGAAGCAATACTTGCAGTTTTTGACCCGGTGTTACGTCTTTATCGTGATAGATAACCGACTCTTCACCTTCGATTGTCGCAACAATACGTTTTTCATCTAGACGAGATTTCGCTGTCGCTTCGAATACGTTAATTTCACCAATGAAGCGGGCTACAAAAAGGTTCTTAGGCTCTTCGTAGATCTCTCTTGGCGTACCATCTTGTTCAATCACGCCATCACGCATAACAATAATACGGTCAGACATAGACAGCGCTTCTTCTTGGTCATGCGTTACAAAAATGAACGTTATACCAAGTTGACGCTGTAATTGTTTTAACTCGATTTGCATTTGTTTACGTAACTTGTAATCAAGAGCAGATAGAGACTCATCCAATAGAAGAACTTTTGGCTTATTAACGACAGCACGAGCGATTGCGATACGTTGCTGTTGGCCACCAGATAGCTGGTGTGGTTTTCGTTGTGCCATTTGTTCTAGGCGCACCATTTTTAAAGCATCCATTACACGAGGTTCAATCTCGCTGCTCGGTACTTTCTGCATGCGTAAGCCAAATGCCACATTGTCGAAAACGGTCATATGCGGGAATAGGGCATAGCTTTGGAATACAGTGTTTACATGCCTTTGTTCAGCAGGAACTTGGGTTACGTTCTGTTCAGCTAATAGTATTTGACCACTATCTGCTGTTTCAAAACCCGCAATCATTCTTAGTACGGTTGTTTTACCACAACCTGATGGGCCTAAAATCGTGAGAAACTCACCATGATTTACGTTTAAATCAAGATTGCCGATGACTTCCTTACCATCGAAACTTTTACTAATGCCAGTTAGCTGTACTACTGGCTTTCCTACTGATTTTTTAGCGTTCAACGTCTGTTTTTCTCCACCTTGGTTCTATTTGAGACCTGTTGCTATACACCTTTAAGGCGCGCATCATAATCACCAAAAACGTGAATTCAAAGCATTTTTTACCTTTCGAAGATAAAAAATTTCGCAGGTAAAAGTAAACATCCTTTACCATACTGTTATTTACTGGGTTTACACCCCGACAAGTGTCTAATTATTAACCATTAAGACGCAAAAGCAAGCCTTGTTACAGATTCATATTTTAGTTTGTATCCGACATATGAGTATAATGAAGGTAATTTTTTATCAATAAGTTAGGTCGCTTAGTTTAATTGGCGCACCTAGGTATCAATATGAACAACGACATCGAAAAAGATTTTAATTTGGGCGGTAGTATCAACCGTGCACTTTCCGGCGATTATGAGCTCAAAGCAACGGCTGTATTCCAAGAAGCTTGGAAACATACGATAAGTCACTTTCTTTCGTTTTCCCCTGCGATTGTTGCTCTGATGTTCGTGCAACTGGCTATCTTTTATATCGCCCTAAAACTGCAACTGGGTGACCCTGCGGTTATCTTAGATGCGGTTATCGATCCTGAGGCGTTTACGCCACAAATCGTTGAATCCATTTTTATTGCCAACTTCAGCTATGAAGTGATCAGCGCGCCTATCTATGCTGGCATCTGTTTAATGGCGATGAGCCACGCAGCTGGCCTACAAACTAAAGTGCGTCATATTGGTAAAGGTTTGCAGTTCACGGTTCCTGTTATTCTGGTGACTTTGTTCAGCCTAATGCTGCAAGGTATCGCGGGGATGATTCTGCCGTTCTTGTCGATTTACTTCTCGCTTGCGTTCAGCCATTCAATTCTGCTGATTTGTGATAAGAAAGTGCCGCCAATGCAATCGCTGCTGCTTTCATTACGCGCTGTGAATAAGAAAATCTTCACCGTTGCGTCTATCTACTTGCTCGTTATGTTGATGTTCATTGTCGCTGCGATGATGTACGGCATTGGCCTGATCTTCGTTTTGCCTTTCTTCTTCCATGTGAAAGGGATTCTTTACCGCGAAATGTTTGGCATCAAACTTAAGGTGATTGCTTCTGAGCACCCGAAGAGTGATGACGATAATAACGACGATAACAACAAAAACCCGCAGGTATTCGATGCGTAATAACGTTCAAGCAAGCTCAAGCAAATCTCTTGCATTAAAAGTGACAGCACTTGCCCTTGTTGGCTCGATCTCATTAGTTGGGCCGCTTCTTTACCAACAAGAAGAGGAGCGACGTCGTGCAAGTAAGACAAGCCAAGACTCAGAACAGCAGTTCGGCAACTTAACCGTGGCTTCAAATACACCGAACTTTGCTGCCATTGAAGATGTTAACGAGAAAAAAGACACCTTCTTTTCGTATTTACGTCCCAGTATTAATATCGAAAACAAACGCATCACTAAAGAGCGTGCGTTTTTGACTAAGGTTTCTGACGCTGGCATTTCGAACATTGACTCGGAAGATGTGTCATACGCAAAAAGGCTAGGGAAGTTGTACAGCTTGCCTGTGCCTTCTTCAGGCTTAGATCAAGCTTGGCTTACAGAGATGCTGAACCGTGTCAACGTGCTACCTGAAGCGCTTGTGTTAACTCAGGCGGCAAATGAGTCAGCTTGGGGTACATCGCGTTTTGCAACTCAAGCGAATAACTATTTCGGGCACTGGTGTTACACCAAAGGTTGTGGCCTTGTTCCGCTACAACGTAACGAAGGCAGCTCTCATGAAGTGGCAACATTCTCTTCAAGCCAAGAGTCTGTTCACCGTTATTTCATGAACCTGAATCGAAATCGTGCATACGCTGATTTAAGAGCGATCCGCGCCAAACTTGCTGCACAAGGCGATGATTTGCTTACGACGAGCACCGCTACAGAGCTTACCAATGGGTTGCTAAAATATTCTGAGCGAGGTTCAGACTATGTGACTGATTTACAAGCTATGATCCGTCACAACGAGGTATACTGGAAAAAGTAACTCGATTTGATTTCAGTTGGTTGCCTTTCATAGTAGGCTACACCAATCGACATTACATAAAGAGCAGCTCATGGCTGCTCTTTCTATTTATAAACGCTCAACTTCGACAAGATTATAATAATGAAAAAGACAGCACTCGCTTTATTAGCCTCACTAAGCCTTGGGGTCTCTTTACCCGCTGCAGCGCAAGAATACATGTTCACGTATTCTAAGCTCTACACACAGCTTAAAAACAATACCAAAGAAGGGCACGATGACGTCAAAGTTGCAGTGTTCTTCGTGGATCAACAAGCTCAAACCATCTGTCACATCAGCAAAGCATGGATGGAAAAAGAAGAGCACTACGAAGAGCTAAAAGTATCTCCAACACATGAGCTGCTTTTACCTGTCGATCAAAACCTTCGTTCAGCAAACCCGCTTATCTTTGTTCAAACTCAAGAACAAGAGTGTGCGTACTCTTTGGTTGTAATGACTCAAGAACCTTTAGCTGGAAAGGTCGAGGTCTCACAACTGGAAAACCTGTTGCCACAGATGCAAGCGATGTTAGAAGACGTCAGCGGCATGTTCTCCAGTTGGTTCACGCCGGATGTTGAAGGGTTAACCTTGGAATTTAATAACAAGCTTGAAGGCAACATCGCGCTGTCTAACGGTAAGCAAATCCCAATCACACAAGGGCGTGCGAAATTCACCCTAGAAGAACTGAATGGAAGTGACAGCATCACGTTGCCAGAACCTACTATTCGCGTATTACCTTACATTCCTGCGCAATAGAGTTTGCCTAACAAGCCCCTAACTAGAGCTTAAACAGCTCAATGAAAAGCAGCCGAACCTTATAGGAATAGGCTGCTTTTCTTTTTCTACTAACAATGTGATTCGTATTTGTGAATGCCTGTTTTTCTCAAAATCTTAGAGCTCAACGAAAAATCACAGCCCTTATCGCAAGATAAAACCGAATCTTTCTATTACTCGCTTTGTTTATCCTGCAGTTACTATTTCAACCTGAAATAAAAATCCGTATAATCCACGCCCTAAAACAGTCCCACTAGCAATCTACAGTCGGTAATACGACGGTGTGAGAGTCGCAATGAACCAAAACGATAATAGAAAAGAAACACTTGAATTCAACAAACTTCAGAAACGTCTGAGAAGAAATGTTGGAAATGCCATCATCGACTACAACATGATCGAAGAGAATGACGTAGTAATGGCATGTATTAGTGGCGGTAAAGATTCATTTGCGATGCTAGACATTTTGCTACGTTTACGTGAAGCAGCACCTATCAAGTTTGATGTTGTAGCGGTAAACCTAGATCAAAAACAACCTGGGTTCCCTGAGCACATTCTTCCTGAATACTTTGAAACGCTGAACATTCCTTATTACATCGTAGATAAGGACACATACTCAGTCGTTAAAGAGAAAGTGCCAGAAGGCAAAACAACGTGTGGCCTATGTTCTCGTCTGCGCCGTGGTACTTTGTACTCGTTCGCTGAGAAGATTGGTGCAACTAAGATCGCGCTTGGTCACCACCTTGATGACATCGTTGAAACTATGTTCCTGAACATGTTCCACGGTGCACGTCTAAAGGCAATGCCACCAAAGCTTCGCTCTGATGATGGTCGTAACGTTGTTATTCGTCCACTGACTTACTGTCGTGAAACGGATCTAATCAAATACGCAGAACACAAAGAGTTCCCAATCATTCCTTGTAACCTATGTGGCTCGCAAGAAAACCTACAACGTCAGAACATCAAAGCGATGCTGATTGATTGGGACAAGAAAACACCGGGTCGTGTTGAGAAGATCTTCAAATCAATTCAAAACGTTAGCCCAAGCCAACTGGCTGACCGTGAACTGTTTGATTTCGTAAACCTTCCACTAGACCGTAGCGGTGAACGTGAAGAGTACGAATTCCAAGAAGCTGAGATTTCATCTTCTAACATCGATGAGTCAATGTTCATCGACGTGACTAACGTATAACGAGACGATTCTCGCTTGAGCTATTTTGTATAAGTAGCGATAGACAAACAAAAACGCCTCAAGCACTGCTTGAGGCGTTTTTTTATGAGATGAACTTGTCGTGAAGTTCAGTGCTTAAACGACTTAACCTTTCGAAAGGTTAGGGTCGAGTGGACTAACGTAACCAGACGGCTTAAGAGCCAACACGTCACAGTTAATCTTATCGATCACATGCTCTGCGGTATTACCAATAAACACGGCAGATAAGCCAGTACGGCCCGTTGTACCTAGAATTACCATAGCGGCATTATTTTCAGACGCAACACGTGGAATCACATCTTCTGGTAAGCCTTGCTCAACGACAGTTTGTTCTTCACACATACCGTGTTTCTGTCGTAGTGCCTTCATTGCGGTTAAGTGATGGCCGCGAACGGCGTCAGTGTAAGACGTTGGGTCAAACTCAGGCAGTTCGATAGTGATATTAGCCGGTGTCACAGGGTAAGCGTTAACCAAGAGTGGTTCTGCATCCAAACGACCTGTGATTTCAAGTAATCTATCAACCATCGTATCGTTAAGTTCCAAGTGAGCTTCCGTCTCTGAGCCTACGTGAACCGAAGCAAAGATCTTCGCGTTATCAGGCCAGAAATCATTTTTGACCAGTAGCACAGGGCTAGGGCACTTTCTCAATAGGTGCCAATCAGTTGGTGTGAAGATAACTGATTCTAAGGTGTCGTGTTTACGCGTCCCTTTAATCAAGATGTCGTGTCCACCACTGTAGACCTCAGCAATGATCGCTTCGTACGGGCGATTATGCCAAACCACTTGAACATTAAATTCGATGGAATCATCAAGGTAAGGCTCTGCGACTTTATTCATCCAGATTTCACGCTGGTGAATCACGCCTTTACGCATTGCGTCTCTCTCATCGACAGAGAGCATAGATGTCATTTCATACGAGAAGTCGTATATCGACAAAAAGAAAGTGATGTGGCTTGTTGAGGTGCTTTTCTTGGCAAGTTGGATAGCACGAACTAGAGCAGGTTGCTCATCGTGATTAATGTCTGCGACAACTAAAATTTTGTTATAGATACTCATAACTAAGCCTACTTTTCAGACCGAACATATAAATAATGTAGCGTAGTTATGGGGAGATTAAGAGAAATAAAAGAGGTTTTAAGAGAGAAACATGATGTAGCTCATTATTGAACTACATCATTGATATCTAGACTATTCTTTTGAAACGCCAGCAAGTTCCATCAACGCATCGTGATCTTCGATAGTGATATATTTGCCTTTAACGCTCAAGATGTCTGCTTTTTGGAAACGACCTAAAAGACGGCTGATTGTTTCAACAGTCAAACCAAGGTAGTTACCAATATCGCCACGAGTCATCGTTAGGCGGAACTCGCGTGGGCTGAAGCCACGTTGAGAGAAGCGAGTAGAAAGGTTGTAAAGGAATGCAGCAAGACGCTCTTCCGCGTTCTTCTTAGAAAGAAGCAGAATCATTTCTTGGTCACCTTTAATCTCGTTACTCATCAGGCGCATAATTTGCTGACGCAATTTAGGCATTTTTCCTGATAGGTCATCGAGAATCTCATATGGGATTTCACATACCATAGAAGTTTCTAGTGCTTGTGCGAAACTAGGGTGTAGGTCACCAGTAATCGCATCGAAGCCAACAAGATCGCCCGCTAGGTGGAATGCAGTAATCTGCTCATCACCTTGCTCGGTAATCGTGTAGCTCTTGATCGTTCCAGAGCGAATAGCATATAGAGATTTAAGCTCGTCACCGGCTTTAAATAACTCTTGGCCTTTTTGAATAGGCTTTTTTCTCTCAATGATCTGATCAAGTTGATCGAGTTCAGATTCATTCAAAGTAAACGGAATACAGAGCTGGCTAATACTACAATCCTGGCAATGGATTGCACAGCCGCCAGACTGAACACGTTTCGTCACAGGCTTTTCAGAAATCATAACAATCTTTCACTATTTGATATACGTCAATATTTTAGCATTCCTTTATCCAGTTGGGTAGTAAAAAAACCGGATTTAAAGAATGGCTATACGGTATAAATAATGAGCTGCAATGCCATATAACCGGTATAGAAACCGTAAATGAGGATTAAAATTGCGCCTAGTTGGCGAAATAAGTCAGCTTGTTGCAGTTTCTTGAGGAAATTAGCGCCCATACCAACCGTCAGCATCGCTGGAAGCGTCCCTAAACCGAAGGCAAGCATGATACCTGCTCCGTTGTACCAACTTCCCGATACCGCAGCCCATGTGAGCATTGAGTAAACAAGGCCACATGGAAGCCAACCCCAGATAAAACCAAAAGGTAGGGCGTGACTTGGATGCTTCAAAGGTAGAAATGATTTACCCATAGGCGAGATATAACGCCAAAGCTTCTGGCCGACTTTTTCAAAGAACAACAAGCCAAACCACCATTTGCCAATGTATAAACCTAAGATGATCATAAAGACAGCAGCAAATAGACGCAGCCAACCGAGCAAGGCATTAAAATCGCTGAGCTGGCTAATCGAAGAGATTGCTCCGCCTATCACGCCACCAATCACGGCATAGCTTAATAAGCGTCCAAGGTTATAAAGGACAGGGATAACAGGGGAAGGTTTGGCATTACCGATCGAAAGAAGCGACGCGATACCACCACACATTCCCATGCAGTGTCCCGCGCCGATCAATCCAACAACAAAAGCTCCGATCCAATCAGGCGTCATCATTCTTTTTATCTAAGTTAGGTTGGCTTTCTGTATTGGTTTTTTCATTCTTAGCAGGTTTGCTGTCTGAATGGTTGTGAGCCTTTTCGTCTTCATCAAACAGAATGTTGTGGCCTTGGCGCTCAAGGTCTTCAAACTGTTCGCTCTTAACGGCCCATAGAAAGATACCGACAGCGATACACACAAGTACGATCGCGATTGGAATGAGTATGTATAAACTTTCCATTATTTACCTTGCTCTTTTAAAAGCCTTAACGAGTTAGACACAACAATAATAGAGCTAGCAGACATGCCTACAACGGCAATGTAAGGAGCAACCAAACCGGCGACAGCCAATGGAAGGATAAGTAGGTTATATCCCAATGACCATGCTAGGTTTTCGCGGATTATCTTACGCGTTTTTAGCGCCAAAGTACGCGACTTCAGTAATCTATCGAGTTTGTCACCCAATAACACCATATCTGCAGAAGCTTTGGCCACGTCAGTACCGCCGCCCATTGCGACAGAAAGGTGAGCCCCCGCAAGAATAGGGGCATCGTTAATTCCATCGCCAACCATCATTGTGATGTCACTTGCGTCTCTAGAGTTGAGGTAAGCCAGCTTGTCTTCTGGTTTTGCGTTCGCAACGATATCGGTAATGCCAATCTCGTCAGCAACAGGCTTCGCGTTAATCAGCGAGTCACCAGTCAGCAAAGTGGTTTTGATACCCGCTTCTTTGAATTGCTTAATGAACTCGATGCTTTCTTTGCGAATCGGGTCTTCATAAGTAAAAGTCGCGATATGGCGGCCAGCTAAAGACAGGTAGATACCATTACTTTCGGAAGGTTGAGATTCACCAAGAATGAACTCACTACTACCAATTGCTACTTCTTGACCATTCCACTCACCAGTAATGCCCGAGCCAATCACGTTGTTAACCGATTCTACTTCGATATCATCAGAAACATAGCTCTTGAATGCTTTAGCAATAGGGTGGTTCGCGTGTTGTTCAAGGCTTGCTGCAACTTGTAAGCATGTCTCTTTATCAAGCTCTGAGAAGGTTTCAACTTGGCTGATACGAATATCACCCTCAGTCAATGTGCCCGTCTTATCGATGATTAAGTGGTTCACTTTACACAAGGTCTCAAATACGTGGCCTTTACGCAGCAAAATACCAAAGTTACCCATACGAGAGGTTGAACAAGTAATCGCAGTCGGTGTAGCAAGCGATAGAGCACACGGACAAGTCGCCACAAGTACCGAAAGCATGATCCAAAACGCGTCTTCTGGGCGCGTCTGGTGCCAGTAAAACCAAGTGCCGAACGAGATAACCAGAATCACAGCAACAAAGTATCGAGCGACCACATCCGCAATTTCTGCGATGCGAGGCTTAGACAATTGCGCTTCATCTTGCAGACGTACGATATTGGAAATCACTGAATCTGCTTTAGACGTCATCACTTCCAATTCAAACGATTCATCACCATTCAATGTACCCGCAAAGACGGTATCGCCTTCATTCTTAACCACATGAATAGATTCGCCAGTCAGCATAGATTCATCGATGTGGATTCGGCCAGACAGCACTTTGCCATCCGCAGGAATGTGTTCACCGGGTAGAACACGAATCTGGTCGCCGACCTTTAAGGTTTTCACTGGGACTTGTTCGCCATCGAGCGTTGTCGCCATAGCAGGGACGAGCTTAAGCAGGTTACCACTTGCTGCTGCCGCTTTACGACGTGCGCGCATTTCAAGGAAACGACCAAGCAACAGGAAGAAGGTGAACATCGAAATCGATTCAAAGAACACTTCGCCTTTTTCTGTCACGGTTGCAACCAAACTCGCCACGTAGGCAAACAAGAGAGCAATCGAAACAGGTACATCCATACCTAACGTTCGGCCTTTGATGCTGCGCCAGGCATTGATATAGAAAGGCAACGCAGAGTAGAGCAGAACCGGTGTCGCGAAGATCAAGCTGACCCAACGGAAGTAGTTTTTAAACTCAGGCTCAAGATTACCAAACACTTCAAGGTAGAGCGCTACTGCCAGCATCATCACCTGCATGGTTGCTAGGCCAGCGACACCAAGGCGATACAAGTAGTTCTTCATTGAGCGGTGGTAAGCCGCTTCTTGTTGGTCTGCCTCGAAGGGCGCCGCTTTGTAGCCTAGAGTATGGATTGCCGATAACAACTCGCTCAATTTAACTTCCGTGTTGTCCCAGCTAAGTAGGGCACGGTTAGTGGTGGTATTCACACGAATGCTACCAACACCTTGTTTTGAAGAGACTTGTTTTTCAATAAGCCATGCACAGGCGGCACAAGAGACACCTTCTAGTGACAATGTCACTTCAGAGGTGTTTTCGGAGTTACGAACGAATTCTAATTGAACATCTTCATTGTCGTAATGACTGAGTGCCAGCAGTTGCTCTGGCACTAGATCAGCTTTTTCAGCAGGAGCGGTGCGATATTGGTAGTAAGAAACCAAACCGCTATCAACGATTGTCTGGGCTACGGTTTCGCAACCCGGACAACACATCTTACGAGTCGATCCTAAGATCTCTACTTTAAAATCCGTTTCCGCTGGTACATCTTCACCGCAGTGATAACAGGATTCACACATAAGCTTTAGTTCGTTAGTTGAGTAGGAGTTTCAATAGGGAAGTTCATACGACCTTGCACTAACCATTCTGAATCGTGCGGAGACAGCTCGATAAACCATGGACCTTGCATTTCGTGGTCTAGAGTCAAGGTGTAATTGCCGCTCGCATCTGCAGTCAGCAGTTGAGTGAAATCGCGGTCAGGCAGCGTTCTGTGGACGAACATCGCGCTAATAGCAGGGAAGTGCTCAAGTTTACCTTTGTCTAGAGTAATGATAACTGAGTTACCTTTCTCGTTAACTAAAGCTGACAAGCCTAATTCTTTAGCGATGTTTACTTTCGAAATATCGACATTAATGCCTTTTCCTTTTTTATAGTAATCCTCAGTCACTAGGTCTACAGAGTTCTGTGTAAACACAATAACCGTCATGATGGTCCAAATAACTACTGTTGCTGGCAACGCGATTAAGAACCACGGCCAAAACTGTTTATACCAAGGCTTTACCATAAAAAATATCTCAAAAAAGAATAAAAAGAAGGGGTTATAAAATAAAGGAAAGACAGCCTCTTAGAAAGAGGCTGTTATTGAAATGTTACTTATTATCCGAGTTGCTTAAGCTCCACACGTAAGATGAAACCAGTTGTACTTTGTCTTCGCCTAGAATGTCTTTCCAAGCAGGCATTACGCCAGAACGTCCGTACATAACTGTTTCAGTTACATCTGCGCGAGAATCGCCAAACAACCAATCGCGGTCAGTGAGGTCAGGAGCGCCAACAGCAGGGTTACCCTTACCGTCAGTACCGTGACACGCTGCACACACTACAAAGCGAGCTTTACCCGCTTCCGCTTCACGTGCGTTTACGCTACGACCAGAAAGGCTAAGAGTGTAGCTAACTACTTCTTTTACGCCTTCTTCGCCAAGCGCGTCTTTCCAACCTGGCATTTGACCAACACGACCGTGCATAACTGTTGTTACGATAGCCTCAGGTTCGCCGCCATATAGCCATGCATCGTCAGTTAGGTTAGGGAAACCTTTCTGACCACGTGCATCAGAGCCGTGACACTGAGAACAGTTTTGCAAGAATAAACGTTGACCCACTTTGATTGCGTCAGCATCTGATGCAATGTCGGGGATTGAACGTAAACCGTTTTCGTCGTGAGCAAGCTTTCTGAATGCTTCACCGAAGTAGGTGTCTGCATCATCAAGCTCTTTCGCGTACGCATCTAACTGTTTGTTTGCTTGCGCAGCAGCAATTGCAGAGCGAGACTCTTCAATGCTACGAACTTCTTGGTTTGAACTCGTCCAACCTAGTAGACCTTTAAAGTTGCCAAGGCCTGGGTATAGAGCAAGGTAAACCGCTGCAAAAACAATCGTACTGATGAAAAGGTATGTCCACCATTTTGGTAGTGGGTTGTTAAGCTCACGAATACCATCGTATTCATGGCCCATATCATGACCTTCTTCAACGCCTGTTTTGTCTTTAAAACACCAACGAAGTAAGACAGCACAACCAATTAGGGTACCAATCGTAATCGCACTAACCCAGATACTCCAGAATGTACTCATTACTTTGTCACTCCTTCATTTTTAGAACTTGTTGCTGGCTCGTCATCAGCAAACACTAGGTTCGCGTCTTCGTCGAAACGTGATTTACGGTTTTTGCCATATGCCCACCAAACGATGCCGATGAAGCAAGCAAAAACAGTCACAGTCCAAACACTTTGAAATGTAATAATGTCCATAATTATTCCTTATTTCATTGCGTGGCCAAGCGATTGAAGGTAAGCGATGATTGCATCCATCTCTGTTTTTCCTTCAACATCTTGTTTAGCGTTAGCAATTTGTTCGTCTGTGTAAGGAACACCAAATTGATTACGGAAGAGTTCAAGCTTCTGTTGAGTCAATTTGCCATCAAGTACATTCTCAGCAAGCCATGGGAAACCAGGCATGTTTGATTCAGGAACAAGTTCACGAGGGTCGATAAGGTGAACACGGTGCCACTCATCAGAGTAACGATCACCAACACGTGCTAGATCAGGACCAGTACGCTTAGAGCCCCATAGGAATGGGTGTTCCCAAACGCTTTCGCCAGCTACAGAGTAGTGGCCGTAACGTTCAGTCTCAGAGCGGAAAGGACGAATCATTTGGCTGTGACATACGTTACAACCTTCACGAATATAGATATCACGACCTTCCATTTCCAGAGCAGAGTAAACGCGTAGGTTTTCTACAGGTTCAGTCGTCTGCTTTTGGAAGATAAGAGGGGTAATTTCTACTAAAGCACCAAAACTGATAGCAATAACGATCAAGATCGCTAGTAGGCCAACGTTCTTCTCTACCAACTCATGGCGATTATTTGAATTTGAGCTCATTCTAAATCTCCTTAAGCCGGTTGAGCGATAGCTTTAAGGCTATCTTTAGGTGCAGAAACAGTTTTGTACGTGTTGTATGCCATTAAGAACATACCAGATAGGAAGATGAAACCACCTAGGAAACGTACAAAGTAGAACGGGTAAGACGCTTCTACAGATTCAACGAAGCTGTAAGTTAATGTACCGTCAGAGTTAACTGCACGCCACATCAGACCTTGCATCACACCAGAGATCCACATTGCAACAATGTAGAAAACCGTACCAATCGTTGCTAACCAGAAGTGAACATTGATTAGAGATACAGAGTACATACGCTCTTGACCAAATAGTTTAGGAACTAAGTGGTAAACCGAACCGATAGAAACCATTGCAACCCAACCTAACGCACCAGAGTGAACGTGACCGATAGTCCAGTCCGTGTAGTGAGATAGTGCGTTAACCGTTTTGATTGCCATCATTGGGCCTTCGAAAGTCGACATGCCGTAGAATGATAGAGAAACGATTAGGAAACGTAGGATTGGGTCATAGCGAAGCTTATGCCACGCGCCAGATAGAGTCATAATACCGTTGATCATGCCACCCCAAGAAGGAGCAAACAGAACCAAAGACATAACCATACCTAGAGACTGAGTCCAGTCAGGAAGTGCAGTGTAGTGTAGGTGGTGAGGACCAGCCCAGATATACAGAGACACAAGAGCCCAGAAGTGAACGATCGACAAACGGTAAGAATAAACAGGGCGACCAGCTTGTTTAGGAACGAAGTAGTACATCATACCTAGGAAACCAGCTGTCAATAGGAAGCCTACCGCATTGTGTCCGTACCACCATTGCACCATTGCATCAATTGCACCTGAGTAAATCGAGTACGATTTAAACGCAGATACAGGAACAGCCAGGCTGTTAACGATGTGCAACACGGCAACCGTGATGATGAAGGCTCCGAAGAACCAGTTTGCTACGTAAATGTGCGATGTTTTACGCTTAATCATAGTTCCGAAGAACACGACCGCATAAGCTACCCACACAAGAGTAATAGCAATATCGATTGGCCATTCTAGTTCTGCGTATTCTTTACCAGAGGTCAAACCTAACGGTAAAGTAATTGCAGCGGACAGGATAATCGCTTGCCAACCCCAAAAGGTAAAGGCTACGAGAGGGCCACCAAAGAGACGCGTCTGACAGGTACGTTGCACAACATAATATGATGTTGCAAACAGCGCACTTGTACCGAACGCAAAAATAACCGCATTAGTATGCAGGGGACGTAAACGACTGTACGTCAACCACGGCGTATCAAAGTTTAGCTGTGGCCAAACTAATTGAGCGGCAATCAAAACACCAACGCCCATACCGACAATACCCCACAAAATTGTAACGAGGGTAAATTGACGGACGACCGTATAGTTGTAGTTTTGTTCAAGCTGCTTTTCTTGGCTCATTTGCATGCTTCCAATTTCTTATTTACTACACTTTACTTCCAACACGACTCACGTCGTAATGCCACCCAAATTAGAAAAGGAAATGCAGCCTATTCAGGGCTTTATTTCCACTTGCTGATTTTAAAAAAAAGTGGCATTTTCAACGCGACACTATACTTGAATTAACAAATCAATGACAGAGTAGTAACCTTACGCTTGGTCTGGAATTGGATTTTTATTTAAAAACTTTGAACTTTGTAACAAGGAGTAAAGATTATAATGGCGGCACAAAAGCTAACAAAAGGCAGGCTTGTTCAAATTATCGTCATGTTGGTTATTTTAATAGCTGCATTTACTTGGAGAACAGTAACATACGATAATAACGAAACAGTAAACTGTATAGTTTCAAAACCTTGTGAATTTAGTATTGATAATCATAATGTTTTAATTTCAGACGATAACCTAGGCTATTCGATCGAAACATCTAAAACTGGCAAGTTTATCATTAGCTACAATGAAAGCGGAATTTTGGAAGAGAAAGGGCCTTCAAATTGGCTGTTACAAACCGATGATAATAGCTCCTCAATAACAGTTACATTTCCACAACAGATAAGCACGTTTTCTGTAAACCTCTCTAAAGAGTAAGAGAGCGAAAACTTGGACACACCTCGGCGCTTTTGATAGAAATATGTACCAAATCAGTGAAACACAATGCATTAAAGTGTTATAAAGACAACATTAATAAAGTTTCCAGAAATCTATGAAATTTCTATCAAAAGTCTCTTATTCGCTAGACGATAAAATCGCGGTAGATGAGTTGCTCAATGGGGTCGAAAACCCTGACAATATTGCCTGTCTTATTTGTTACTGCACAGAAGAGTACTCCACGCTCGCTGTGCAGAGATATTTCGTAGATGCTCTCCCAAACACTCCTATCCATGGCTGTACCACTTGTCACGGTATCATGACTGAAACGGGGTTCCATTCAGGCCCGGTAATTGGCGTCCTCATCATTTATGACTCAGGCATCAACGCCTATGGCACGGGAATCGAGCACTTTGGCAAGTCTATAGAACAAAGCACCTTCAGCGCGATAGATAGAGCACTTATAAACGCCAACCGTGAAGGTGAAATCCCCGATCTTATCTTATTGCATTCCACACCCGGGAACGAAGAGAAGGTGATGGCAGCCATCGATAACAAGTTCGGTACCGAGGTACCTATTATCGGAGGCAGTGCCGCGGACAATCAGGTTTCTGGAAATTGGAGCATCTTTACCGAGGAGTCACTCTCTATCAATGGTGTGTCTTTAACCGTCGTATTTGCATCCCAGTCTATCTATTCCTCATTCAGTGCTGGTCACACACCAACGCGTTATTCAGGCACCGTGACCAAAGTACGAAACAGAATATTATTAGAAATAGATCATAGGCCTGCAGTCACTGTTTATAACGAATGGACAAACTTCCATTTAGGTGGCAGCGATGATGGCTATATCTTTGAAAAGTCGTCTGTTTATCCATTGGGCAGAAAGGTCGGTTCGTCTTACGACTACCCATATTTCAAGCTGTCTCACTCGATTAGAGAAACAGAATGCAATGGGATTGAGCTCTTCACGGACATCAGTGAAGGCGACACCATCTATTTAATGCAAGGCTCTAAGCAACAGTTAATAAGCCGTGCCGCTAATATCATTCATTCTTCTTATTACAACGATATGGATCTTGAAGAGAAGCTCGGAGCAATCAACATCTTTTGCGCGGGCCCAATGCTCAACCTAAAGCAAGACATGGATGAAGTTTGTGACCAAATAAATCAAGCACTTAATGGGCTTCCATACATATGTCCATTCACTTTTGGTGAACAAGGCAGGCTTTCTGGTGGTGAGAACGCACACGGAAACTTAATGGTGTCGTCAGCAACGTTTTATAGGTTAAAGAAGTAATGGGATCGGAAGGTCAAGAAGCGCTACAAGAAGCACGTATTGAACTGCAAAAACTGAAAGCCCGTGAGCGAAAACTGGCTGAAGAGAATAGGGTGATCTTATCAACCATCTCTGCAATCAGTAAGGCGAGTAATATCTCCGAGATCTTCTCTAGTCTTGAGTTCGTGCTCAAAAAGTACATTAAGTTTGATGACTTTATCGTGGTATCAAGGGTAGGGAACGAAGGCAGTTTCAAGACCCTGTTAACCAATAACAAAGTCTTCGAACAAATGAACTGGACAGATTGCGGTAAACTATCTCGAGTCATCAATGGAGAATGCGCCATCCTTTTTGAACCCAAATCACTGGGTGAATTCAACTCTTTGCATCCCATTGTTCTCGACCAGATTAACTCCGTTCTAATTACCGGAATTGATAGCGGGCTCACACAGTCCGTGATCATCTTTATCCACTCCAATACCAAACATTTCAGTATTGAAACCAAAGCGACGCTTAACCGTTTTAGACCTCTAATTGAACGTGCGGTTTTCGATATTGAAAACAAAGAAAAGCTTGAAGCCACAGTTCGAGAACGCACCGCAGAGCTAGTCACAGCAAGGAAAGATGCAGAAAGAGCCAACAAGGCTAAGTCTGAATTCCTAGCCATGATGAGTCATGAATTAAGAACTCCTTTGAACGCGATTATAGGCCTAATCGATACTCTAAAATCGACATCACTCAACGAAGAACAACAGTCTATACTGCTTAATATGAGTACATCATCTGAATTACTATTAGCGATCATCAGCGACGTATTGGACTTTTCAAAAATTGAGTCTGGGTGTTTCTCGTTGTCGCCTCAATGGAGTAACGTAAGAGACACTGTAACGTTTGTTTTATCTGAACAAAAGAAGACGGCAGACGATAAAGGATTAGCACTAACCGTAACCAGCGATATCCCTGAAGGTGAACTTCATTACCTTGACCCAAGCCGTTTGGCACAGATCTTATTTAATCTGATTGGCAACGCGATTAAGTTCACTGAGCAAGGACATGTTCATGTGTCTATCAAATACCAGCAAAGCTCGTTCTATATAACGGTAGAAGACACTGGGATTGGCATTAGCTCGCAGCAACTTGCTTCTTTGTTCAGTCCATTTGTTCAAGCCGACAGCACGATCACACGACGATTTGGTGGTACTGGTTTAGGCTTGGCTATCACTAAACGACTTGTTGAACTGATGCGTGGACGTATATCTGTAGAGAGTGAACCAGGAAAAGGCTCTAGATTTGAAGTACAGTTACCAGTGCTAACTAGAGTAACAAACAATCTCTCTGAGGATGTACAAGATGACTGTACGCGAGAGCTAAGAAGCCGATACTCAGTTTTGGTCGTTGAAGACAACCCAACGAATCAAATGGTGATTAAGTTAATCCTAACAAGACAAGGCCACGAGGTTTTCATTGCAAGTAATGGTGAAGAAGCAATTGGCTTCATTGAAAGAGGCAACGATTCAATAGACATTATCCTAATGGACGTATCAATGCCGGTCATGGATGGATTGACCACAACCAAATACATGAGAGAAGCCAACATCCAAACACCAATCGTCGCGCTAACAGCACACACATCAGTAGAAGACAGATTTTCATGTTTAGATGTCGGTATGAATGATTTCGTTACCAAACCAGTAAGAACCAAAGAGATCACAGAAGCTATTGATCGATTAATGCTAGAGATCTAATAAACGTATTCTTAATCGAAGATTAGGAAATATGTTTATTAGGTATTTTATGGTAAATAGCCTTACTGTTAAATAGAACGCTAAATCAGACCAGAAACAAGAGGCAGGGCATCATATAAAGATACCTGCCTTACAAACACCAAACTCAATTTAACATAATATACATAATACGCAGTTGGCTAGTGCTTTATTTGGGGTGGCTGCCATCAGTGCTAATCCTGCGCAAGTCATTGAAATCGCTTTTAATCCTAGCCCGTTGTACTTTTTTGCAATGTGTTCCCACATCTGTTTAATCTCTGGATTTTCGTTGCGGTCAGCGTGACAACCAAGCAATGCAATCTCAGGGTCAATACCTGAGTTCTCAGCCAAGAAAACTGCTTCTGAATCAGTAAGTTGGCGAACACCTTTTCTAATTTTACTTATCTTCGGTGGATCAAGGTTCAAGTCGTGTGCAACTTGCTTGTCTTGTATGTAGTTTTTCGCCTTTTTGTAGGCATTAATTAATTCTGATGAGTACATTTGGCACCTCCATTTTGTTCATTGTAGCTGCAAAGTTGCCATAAATCGCATCTTGTAATTGCCATTGGTCGCAACTAGGATTGCCACATATCGCAACTCAACCTGCTTTGGTTGATTAATTATGGTGGCTTCTATGTTCCAAGTTGAATCTATTGAATACGGCTCTGTTTTGAAATCTGAACACGTTAGCTTCTCTAACTATCCAGATTTTACACACGCGTCTGTGTCTCTTCATAACTCACCATTAGAAATCTGCTTTGAGTTCTTAGCTAGCGAACTTGAGTTTGGCCAACGCACTATTGGCGAAGAACTTTTTCATACTGTGTCGTTTGCCAGCTCTCAAGCTAGTTGCTCTGACGCTTTCACTTTCACGTTTGATAACGACCAAGAGCTTGAACAGTTCTGCTCGTTCTACGGTTTGGAGCGTTAATCATGAATACCTCATCGGCTCTAGTCATTACTGTTCAAACCAAGTCAGGCACTCGCTTCTTTTGCGGTTTTGGTAAACGTCAGCATGTTAAAACGGCTTGGCATATTGCGGGTTCAAAGTTCTTCACGTCCGAAGCTCTTTCAGATGATGTTCGTGAAGTTTGCGACATCCTTACATCTAAAGGAAAAACGTTTTCTGTTCACGTTGTTAAAGGCCTGCTTGAAGAGCCTTTAGATCTCGCAACTCCTTTGTTTGTTGGTAAATAATCATGGATTCTATCTACTTCGACAACGAACCCAATCATGGTATCAACGCCTATTTTCCTTGGGGTCATAACTTCTTTAAGACTCAGCGCGAGTTCTTCCAGTTCATGGAGGTTCATTACGGCATGGTGTCATTTCAGATTGTCGAAATCACTGATGAGAACTATCAAGAGCTTTTGGTTAAGGGCGTGTTCCATGCCATCTAAAAAACCACATAAGTTTCATGATGAGATTCGTCCGGTTCAAGTGGATCACTTAGCGTTTTCGTTTTCGTACGGCTCGCTTAGACATTTGGACAGCTCGAACGAACAAGACTTTATCAACATGCAGTTTCCTGAGTTTAAAAAGCAAAGCGTCAACGGCCGCCTTAACTCACCTGAAGCTATAGAGAAATCAATTGAGTTACACCGTAACAAATGTCGTAAGGTTTTGGCTGATAGGTTTGATGAGTTCATGTCTAGAGTCTTTAACTTCCGCATATCTCCTATGCGTGGCCGTGGCTTACATGGTTATGAGGATTCGATGGTGATTTACGATTCTACGGGAACGGTTGAATGTGGCTTGGTTGGTGTTGGCGGCAACAACGATACGGTCTACGTGCAAATCAATGGTACGGGTTGCGCTAAGTTGTTCGACTTCACCACACACAAAAAGGTGCACTGGTGGCTGTCACTTTTAGGTATCACTCGCCTAGCCCGTTTAGATCTCTGCGTGGATGACTACACCGGAATCTTTGACTGTAAGTATGCTGAGAAATGTTTTTATGAGGGAGCATTTCGCACTGCTTCTCGTGGTCGCGGTCCCACAATGGTTCCTCATAAGCGCGTTTCACAATCCGGTGAATTGTCAGAGGAAGCCGTTCTTGTTGGCTCTCGTACCTCTGCAATCTATTGGCGCGTGTACAACAAGAAGTTTGAGCAAAACATCGCTGACCCTGAAGTAATTTGGTACCGCAATGAAGTGGAATTGAAGAAGTGCGATCTGGCACTACTCGCCTCGCCTGCTTCGGCCTTTGCTGGTCTATGTGACTTCTCGGCCAGTATCGACCCTGCTGAACCAATGAAGATTGAACTTAACAAAAAGAAAGCAGGACTTGAGTTCTTTGCTCGTATTGCTTGGGTTCGTCGTCAATGTGGTAAGGCACTCTCTGAAGTTATAGCAATGACAGATGGTGACTTGGGTGAAGCCTTTGGAATGCTCATTCCTACGCATCATAGACGTGCAAACTTTGAAACCTCGTTAGGCATTCCTGACGAATACACTAAACAGAAAATCGAAATTTTGGAGTCAAGAATATGCCTACAATAACTGGTATTGCTATCAAGCGTTTCCCTAAATCTAATATGGAGTTCGCTGAGCTGTCTGTCCTACGTGCCGTAGAAGAAGTTGATAACGAGAAGTTTCAGCAAACGGGCATCGGCTTCTCAACTGATATCCCTTATAACAAGCAAGCACTGAAAATTGATGTTGCCTATGCTCGTCAACTTATCCAATCACGCGCTTTTGTCGCTAACCGTGACTACGAACTGAGCTTTGGTGCTAACCCAAATGATCCACTCGATATCTTGGTAAACAAGCTTGTTCCTGTCGATGAAGAAGTCAAAAAGCACTTCGATAACTTTATGAAAGCTAACAAGGCTTAACAATGAACTGCATTACGACCACTCAACAAGGTTACTTAAGAACGTCAACTGACTTTGATTGTCAGCTCGTAATGCTTAGCGACACTGAATACAACAATTTAGTCTCTGCGTCTCAGTCTTTGAACATCGACAGTGAGCTCTATACCGCTGTTTCAGGTTGGATTTTATTATCTTTCGTTTCTGGCCATGTGCTAGGACGAATCTTAAAAACTCTTGGCAAAGGCTAAGGGTCAACTTTTAGTAACACACTCTTAAAAAAGGAAATATCATGAAAAAACGTCTATTGGTTCTAGGTTCTACTGCATTTGTATCTGCTTCTTCATTTGCTGATAATACTGCAATCACAACGGCTATCAACGAAGCTGTAACGACTGGTCAATCTAACTACGGTTTGGTTGTGGTTGGTCTTATCGGTCTTGCTGCGATTGGCTTTGGTCTTCGCGCTATCATGAACTCTATGGGGAACTAATGGGAGACATTGTCTCTCAAGTCGTAACCGTCCTGTTTGGGGTGGTTATGGCTATGTCATTCGTATATGGCGTATATACGGGTATTAATGCCTCCTAGTTTGGGGGCGTTTTCTTATCTGGGGTTTTACAGTGAAACAATATCAAAAATACCTCTCTCTTCTTCTCGTCCTTGTCGCTTTCAATTCCAACGCTTTGCAGTGTGGTGCGGGTGAAGTTGAGGTTGATGGCGTTTGTGTTAGCTCATGTAAGATACTAGAGGGTACGGGAAAAAATCTAACTTGGGACTCTTATGTCTGGGGTGATAATCCTCGCTCTTATTGCATTGGTGATCGTTCTACTGGTGCTGCTTGTAACATGGTTCCTAGTTCTGTGTCTGTTTCTGTTGAAGCGGGACGTTGGACTAACAAGTTTTATTACACGGGCTCTTCTTGTGACTTTGACCAAATCAACCGCTATTCAGGTGACGTTCCTGAGCTCTTTCCATTTGAAGGTGATGTTAACCAAAATGGCGTTCAAGATGATTTAGAAGATTGGGATGGCGATGGCATTAAAAACGGTGAAGACCCTAACCCTTATAGCAATGACAACCAGGTTACGGATTCTGATGGTAATAATGTTCCTGATAATTTAGACGAGTTTTATGAACGTCTAGAAGAAGCACAAACTATTAATAATTGTTTTGTTGACGATGATAATAGAGATTGTCTCCATTACCGTTATGTGATGGATAATTTGAATGATAATAACTCTAAATTAATAGGAATAGTTTCTGATTTAAGTAGACGTAATTTAACCAAAGAAGATTTTAATCGAGCGATTGCCGAGCTGATTAATACTCAAAAGACTAACGACTTATCTTTTGCTCACAAAATAGATTCTTTGACTGCTGCTCAAGGTGGTTTGGAAAACACCGTTAGAGAAAGTGTTTGGGCAGCAAGGCAAGATATAAAAAATCGTTTGGACGACCGTTATAACCAGACGTTTTACAGGTTTGATGATTTGGAAGAATTAATCAACTCTAATGGAGGCGGCTCTGGTGGTGAAGGAGGTCTGACTAAAGACCAAAATGACTGGCTTCTTGAGGCTTACCGAAGCAGCTTGTTTAATGAAGTAACGGTTAAGCAGCTTATGCAAGGTCAAGACAGTGAGCGTAAGATGATGACTGGTATGCATTACGCGGTTATTGACGCTATTGAATCTTCCGGCTCTGGCTCTGGTCTTACTGACCAACAAAAAACTCAATTAAGAAATGCAGCAAAAGCAAATGCTAATAATAAATTACTAAAAACCCTAGCTTCTGACACTTCTGATATCAAAGAAAAGGTTTCAAGCAATAACGCTATGATTGATGGCCTTTACTACGAGTTTGAAGATGTTAATTCAAAAATAGATTCCTTGGGCTCTCCTGATTTATCTGGTGTCGAGTCCAGTATTTCTGCTCTATCAGACAAAATCGACGGCCTTGAAACGGGTGATATGTCTGGGGTTGAAGGTAAGATTGACGAACTAATCAACGGCATCACTAACAATAATAACTTCGCTGAACCTAGCTCTGGTTTCAATGGCGAAGGGTTTATTGTCACTCCAGACCAAATTGCTGAAGTTCAAAACGAAGTCATAGAAATCAAACAAGAAATGACCGATGAATTTGAAAAGTTCAAAGCGTTATTCTCTATCGATACCAGCTCTTTCAACAACGGTACTTACAAAGAGCACTCCTTAAATCTCAATGTTAACCATGCTGAACGCTCTTTCAAATCGGGTGTGTTATCTGCCCTACTCGATAACGCCACACTCATCTCAGCTGTTGTGATGTTCTTGTTTGTTTTATCTGGAATCAGAATGTTAGGTAAGGATTAGTTATGGATTACATCTACTCTTTTATTGATTGGATTAGCTTACAGATGTCATTCATCACTGACTTCTTTAAAGCTATCCCCCAAATGACGCTAGACCTCTTTTCATACATTCAGATTTTTATGATTAAGATGAAGTTAAAAGCGGAATTGGAGTTTATCAAGCTCTCTTACAACTCGGCTCAAATCCTCTTAAAAGAGATCGGCTTTAACGACATTTTGTCCAAAGCTTTTAATGCTTTGCCTGACGAGTTGCGATTCTATGCGTTTAAGTTTGGCGTCCCTCAAGGCCTTGCCGTCTGGGCTAACTTCTTCACTACCGCTTTAGTAATGAGGCTCTCTAGATAATGGCTATTACCATAAGAACGGGGGCTAACGGCTCTTACAAATCTGCATACACGGCTTACTTCTCTATCTATCAAGCTCTAAAAGCAGGTAGAACGGTTGTAACTAACATCGAGGGTATGCAGCCTTTAAACGTCATTGAAGAGCGATTTAATATCCAGTTTCCTAGCACCGCTAAACTCTTTCGTATTAGCTCTAGGGACGAATCTGGCGTTCACCTATGGACACACTTTTTCTGTTGGTGCCCTATTGGCGCTCTGATTGTTATAGATGAATGTCAGGATATCTTCTCTAAAAACGTGGGCTTCGATATACGTAAAGTGAAGTACAAACCTTTGTCTGACTTCATCACCCAATCGCCTCGTGACGGTTTATTACCGAAAGACTATGAGCGCTTTTTCAATTCTCGTTACACCCCTGCGAACATGGACGAATTACAAGATTCTGAAATCGATGATAGAGGCATTGCTGAGTACGATTCAGAAGGCAGAATTATCTATCCTCACAGCTTCAATGAAGGATTCATGAGGCACCGAAAGTATGATTGGGATATCGAGTTACTTTCACCTGACTGGAAGCAAATCGATTCAGGAATCAAGGCATGTGCAAACCAAAATTTCTTTCATAAGGGACGCGATCAGTTTTTCTGGACGAAACGAAATCCTTATATCTTGAAGCATGACAAATCGGTATCAACACCAGTCATTCCCAAAAAGAAGGACGTTAACTTAACCAACCAAAAAATCCCTCTAGACTCTTTCCTACTTTACAAATCTACGGGGACAGGCAGCGCCAAACAACAACTCGCTATGAATACGCTTTTTCGTAGTCCTAAAGCTATTTTGGTTTTCCTTTTATCCATATTCTGTTTCGGGTACATAATCTATGACTTATCCAATCGTTATTTTGAAACTACTGAGACGGTGGAGGAAGCGGGACAAGCAACGTCTTCAGCTCCCGTTCCTAAGCAAAGTGAAACACTACCTAGCAAAAATAGTGAAGATTCTGGGGATGTATCTTCTAGTGGGGATAGCAGTAAAGGCACTGACAAAGATAGCCTTTCTCATGTTCCTATAGCTGAGGTGCTTCCTTTTGAGGGAATTAAGAAAGCGTTTGTAACGGGTGTGAACTTCGCGATTAAAAACGGTTCTATTGAACGTCATGTTAGCATCGAGGTGGAAGCGCTCGATGGTTTCTACTCTGTAAACGAACACTTCCTAAAAGCTTACGACATTACGTTTGACCGGATTGATGATTGCTTGTTGAAGCTGAACAGAGGCCAGCTGTCGAAGTTGATAACATGTAAGCCATACGCAGCTGCCGCGGCCACTTTGCCAGAAGTGAGTCGAGCTGATGTCAGTTTGTTTTAACTAGCCCCGCAGGGATAAGAGAGTGCGAAGCGCGAACGAGGCACCGAGCCACACCGTAGAGGTTATTAGTCCGCATGTCTTAACTGGCGAGTGTTTCTAACTGCCAATGCCAATCTAAGTAGCACCCTGCCTCATCCTGCCAGAATCGCTCTTTAAGGCCTTACCACATCGGTAAGGCTTTTTTGTGTTCACTAGCTTTCTTTAAGATCATTTGAGTGTCGAAAAGGATCTCTATTCAGTGCTGACGGACAACAAGTGAGGACGACGAAGACTGAGGAGGACGAGCGCGGAGGGAGGAAGCCAACCCCCGTGTTGTATCACGGGGGTAAATTCGACGTACCTATCAGCACTCACACAACTCTGCTCTAGCTGCAAGCTTGCGCGCTAGATAGCACATAGAATGATTGTATAATTTAGATTCAACCACCTAATTTATAGGGATAAATTGCTGTTGGTACATAAGAATTATTAGTAGAATTAAACCCATATTAAGCTAGTGACTAACAAACCTTTCAACTAATGCTTTGCTGAATAGTCGGCTGTAATTGAATGTTGTTTGAGGTCTGAATAATTGCGTGATTTATATCATAATTACAATAGGCAAATTTAAATGAACAACCTGAAAACAAGAGAATGGCTATTCATCTTACTAATAGTTATTTTAATACAATTTATCGTTCAAGCTTCAGCTTGGCTATATGGAGATAATCAAGGGGCACTAGGTTATTTGTCTTTTGCCGGAACAGCGATTTCAATCATATTAGCTATACTGGCGATAATGTATTCCTTTTTGCAATCAGCATCCCAAGAGCAATCAGCCGCGAATATTCATGCCCAAGTGGGTAAATTGGTTGGTGTAGTTGAAAACATAGAGATTAGTAAAGAGCAATTATCAGGCACGCTCGAGCATCTATCGTGTGTTAGTAATAAGTTAGATGAATCACTTGCTCACCAAGGTTTACTACATAAGGAAGTAACGAACTTATCTAATTTGTTTGTTGACTTCAATGGCTCAAAAAGCAGTGAAGGCCCTAACTCTTACTCTCAACCATTTCAACATGGCTTTAATGGACTTTCTATGATGTTAGTGTTTATCCATTATGCTGAAAAACTCGGGTACTCAACAAAAGAAGCATCTGAGAAGTTAATTAAGCCAATTACTCAAAAATTAGGTGATTACGAGGACGGGTCTCTTGAATTGATAAACGTATATAATAGAGGTTCACTGATGGCCACGACTCAATTTTTAGCTGCTTTAGACTGCATTGAGTTTGGCGAAGATCTTACATTCTCTTCACACCCTAGCTTTTTAAATGAATGCAATAGATTTATAAATGAATGTAAGTTAAATAGGTCTGACGATAGTCCTGTCGCAAAAGCTATAAAAGAGTGTGAGAAAATGCTTGAAAACAAAAGCTCATAAGCACCCATGAAAAATGAAACCCAGCACCTTTTACATTAAAGTTGGGTTTCATTCCCTCTCACACCTTTGATTAAACTTACGCCTTAATTTTAGCGATCGCTCTAGCTATTCCAAGAAGATGTGTCGAAGTCTTTATCTCTAACTCAGATTGAATCCCTAACAGCGCAATCCCTGCCAAAATTTGTTGCGGCCTCACGACTTGCCCCGTAGGCAGCTCCATCCTGTCGTATAACATTTTGAACTGCTCCCAGTCTTCACTAATGCTTAGTTCCCGACCTTTGGCCATTCTCATGAGCCTTTTACACTCTGGAGGTATTGGGTTTCCTTCATCCCAACCTGTGACTGTTCTCACAGATTTAAAACACAGTTCAGCGACCTCTTCTTTCGTCATTTGGCACTCTAACTCTCGAAAAATGTAATTCTTACTCATTTCGCGATACTTCAATGATAAAACCTCTAAATACAAGAGGTTGCACTGATTCAAGGAGATATGCACGATTGAACATAAGCAGACATAATACGCAGTGATTGTATGTGAAATCTGAGGGGTTTCAGTGCCTTAGTCCTTACGGATTTTGCACACAACGCCGGATTAAGTCCTTAATGTCGTTAGTTTTATGGATTTTAGCTGCACGTTTATGCGCGTTGCGTTTGATATTGTTGGCTATACTTGGTTTTCGTGTCTTTGATTTTTACGCTGACGTGTCGCCGTTTCCAGAGACTTTCTACTACAAACACACTTTATGAGGAGGAAAAAAACTTTGCGCCCTTATCTTAATTTTTGAAGGAGATCACATGATCACGCCACACTTTGCGGATCTCGTGCATCATCACTTTGATGGTATCCACATGGCCATCGCACCATGATCGGTCATGGTCAAATTGATGTCCGAGTCACTCACGCCCGACATCATCACGCCGGTATTATCGCCACCCACCGCAGCACTACTGCTGGAGAAGTTCTTACAAAAGCCCTTCTCTGAGTTCGTAGATTACCTACCTAAAGACTTTTCAGAACTGTTCTATTCTCGTTGGCTTCCAGTTGACCCTGATTCGTTTGAAGTGGGTGACGTTGATGATTGCGAACGAACCCAACTCGATGAAAATAACAGACTGCTCTACCCGTTCGACTTCTACGGTGCATTCATGCGACATAGAAAATACCAATGGGATATTGTCATGCTTACACCTGATTACACCGCAATCCCCACTTGGTTAAAAGGGTGTGCCGGTGAAGCTTATTCTCACCGCTCCACAGATACTTTCTTTCGAAGTCGTAAGCCTAGGATTTTTAACCATTCTCCAAAATCAACTAAGACAGCTCCTTCCACTAAGGCCGACATGGCCAGTAGTACAACCAAAAAGATTCCTGTTGATGTGTTCGCGCTTTATCAGTCCACAGGAACCGGAGGCTTTAACGCAACTAAACCCGATATCTCGGTTTTGAAGTCTCCTAAATTTATTCTTGCGATCCTTATCGGTGTCGTGGCCATTGGCAAATTTCTATGGGATTTATCTTATGTACTATCTGATTCTGATGTGGGTGAAGTTCAAACGGTTGATGCGCCAGCTGCCGTTCCCAACTCGCCTACTCTATCTACTCCGGCTAACGTTCCAGTATCTGAAAATGTTCCTATCCAAGATGGGAAAAGTTCTGTTTGTGTGGGTTCTAGCAATGCTACTTCTCAAGCTTCTGCTGAAAGTCTTCCTGATGCTGTGAATCCTTTCTTTGATGCTTTTCCAGTATTCAACGGCTCTACAGCGGTCTATCTTACGTCAGTAAATAGAACGGTTTATCCAAAGGGGTTTGGTGAGTATTCTGATTTTGTCTTTAGGATAGATAAAGGTGTAGACACCTTTTATATACGCTCGGCTATATTGAACCGCTACGGCTACCGCTTCGAATTGATTGATGATTGTTTGATTCAAGTGCGTTCTAAATCAGTGTCTAGGGTTTTAACATGTCCACCTACATCGAGTGGCGTTGCTATCGCTTCTGAAAGCAACGACTTGATGAATGGTAGAGTTGAAGACGTACAAAGGTCTGTTGATATCTTCAGTATGTAAGGTTCGAAATGTACCGAGTCATAATATCGATTTCGTTTTGACTGAGCATTTGATTCTTTTGTCTAAGAGGTTAGTTAAAAAGCATCACACTTTATTGTTAGAATTTAATAGGTTGACTAGAGGAACTAACAATGGCGAAATTAGGATATTGTACAATCAGTAACTTAACACTTTCCACAAAGAGCAAAGGAAGCATTCAAGAAATTCGCGATATAATGAGCCACGGCGATTTACTTAGTAGCGCTGTTTCAATGGTTCCTGTGTATCAAATATTTTTTGGGACGCCTTCGATTCGAAATGCAGCGTTCGAAGGAGCTATTTCAATCAGGGAATATGATTGGGAATTGTGGGGAGATGCAATGATGGCAACTAACAAGATAACGAAACACAAGGTATCGCAGGCTGCTGGAGGAATGATGATCATGACATCAGGGAAAGAACAACAATTTTGGAGATGTGTTTATGAGTCAGCACTATAAAGCTCTAGCTTTATTGGGAAGCACCCTTTTATTAGGCGGCTGCGCTACCAGTCCTGATAGGCTAGATTACTTGGTCGATTGGGATCAAAAATGGCAACAATGTGATGCAGAAATGAAAAATTCTAACGCACAGTTCCCTTCGTCAAAGTGGTTCCAGTCACTTAAAGTCGATGAACAAAAACATGTGTTAGTTTATTTACATAATCTAAAGCTATATGAATGTAGTGAGTTTGAAGCAGAATCTCTTAAGAAAGTTTTGGACAGCGAAGAGATTGTTTCTCTTCAGAACTTACTACAAGGCTTTATTTTCTTTGAGCCACCGAGTAAAGAATCGGTTGAAAGTTTGGATCAAATTGAACTTGAACAACTTGCCAAAGATGTTCAATTGTTCGACTTGCGTAAAGCGGCTGAACAATTGGGATACCTTTAAATTTTAACTCGTAAAACAGTAACGCTTATTGGTGCACAAGCCCCGCAGGGATAAGGGCACTCGATACAGTTGTTGGGGGTGACTTCCCCAAATGCCCGAAAAGCAGTGAAGCGTAGCTGACTTGATGAAACCACTACACTAGCCCTTCACATTGCCAAGATCACCCTAGCAGAGCCTCACAGCATTAGTGGGGCTTTCTGCTACTGCAACCCATCTAACTAACAACTCTTTCTATTCTGCTCACAGCTTCGCGTGAGTCGTGAGAGCTGAACAGCGAGCGCGACGCTGTGGGCAGCAACCCCCGTGTTGTATCACGGGGGTAAATTCGACCTATTTATCAGCACCTATAAAGCCCAGCTTTAGTTGCAAGCTTACGCGCTAGATCTTGCCGTAGTGATTATAATTTTACATTCATTAATTCAACTATTTGATATGTAGCTATATGCGGTTGTTAATACATCAAAATTTATAGTATATTTATGCAATTAAACGACTACAAAATTTTTAGAGAAATTGAATAATGAGTGAACTGAGCATTTTAGAAGAAGCACATAAAAGGAAGGCATTGTTGTCTTACAAGTCTGACTCTTGTAAAGCTTTAAGCTCTTCATTGGTGGCAGCCTCAATTGCATGGTTTGGTCTATATCTCGCATATGCATTAAATACTGGTGATGTGATATTTCCCATTTTTGCTATAATAGGATGTGTTCTTCTACCGATTATGTCTTATGGATGGTACTCTAAGGGGAAATGGCATACAGCTGAAGTTGCAATTCTTGAAGCCCAGTTATCGAAAAACTAAGGAGTGGCTATGATTGAGAAAAACGTATTATTCTTGACTATTCCGTTTGTGGCTCTGCTAGTGGGATTTATATTTACCTTTATTAAGGTTTGGTACAAAAAATCTGAAAAAGAAGCTGACGAGTCTCGCATTACTGAAGAACTAGTCACTCAGTTGAGAGCTCAAAAAAAAGAACATACTCAAGGAACAGCTGAAAGCGATAAAGAGCTCAAGCAATCATTTGAAGACTTGCTAGCACAACAAACCCTAGCAAATGAAAAACTTTGGAAAGAGAAAGAAGATAGAATTAAACTCATGCTGAGTGGACTTGCTAAAACAGATATACACACACATAGCAGAGACCCATTTCTTTCAGTAAGCGCCTTTCCAAGTTATCTTTCGGAAACAAAAGCTGCTATGCAAATTCTCTCGCTCCAAACTCAACCTCAGCCTCAGCCTCAGCCTCTTTATTTTTACGGCGCAGCGAGTAATGTACGTAGAGTTAAAAGACCTAACAGGAACGTAAAATACTCAGCTTTAAAAGAAAACCAGTTCCCTACTGGTTAATACTGCTAACTGAACGCATAATCATAAAAAGCCGAACTCAATGAGTTCGGTTTTTTTTCTTTAATATGACCAGAAGGGTGGACTAGCTATTCTAAAAGGAGACTCTTTGTTCTAGTCACAACTTACCTTAATAGTGAGATTCACGTAATTTAAGTCCATGTTGTTGTGGCTTTGATCTCACGTTAGGACAATCATATTTTTATCATCCTATTTTTTGATGTTGGCTATCGCTCTAGCAAGTACAAGTAAATGTGTCGAAGTCTTAATCTCTAGTTCTGATTGAATTCGCAAAAGTGCAATCCCTGCTAAGATTTGTTGTGGCCTCACCACTTGGCCTGTCGGCAGCTCCATACTGTCGTATAACATTTTGAACTGCACCCAGTCGTCACAAACGCTAAGTTCTCTACCTTTCCATCCGCATTAGTCTTTTGCACTCGGGAGGTATTGGTTTTCCCTCATCCCAACCTGTGACTGTTCTCACAGTTTTAAAACACAGTTCAGCGACCTCTTCCTTGGTCATTTGGCACTCTAACTCTCGAAAAATGTAATTCTTGCTCATTTCGCGATACTTCAATGATAAAACCCCGAAATACGAGAGGTTGAACTGATTTTATAAGATATGCACCATTAAATATAATCAGACATAATACGCAATAATTGCATGTGAAATCTGAGAGATTTCAGTACCTTAGTCCTTAGGGATTTTGCGTAAAATGCCGGATTAAGTCCTTCATGTCGTTGGTTTTATGGCTTTTAGCTGCACGTTTATGCGCGTTGCGTTTGATATTGTTGGCTATACTTGGTTTTCGTGTCTCTGATTTTTACGCTGACTTGTCGCCGTTTCCAGAGACTTTCTACTACAAACACACCTATATGATCGTAAACTTATTAAATTAGTCCGGTCCGTCCAAGAAATCACTGAAACATCTTTGGTGAATATTGCCGAACCCTCATCAAAACTCGTTCTAAAAAAGCTCAATGCTCACTTAATATCTGAGTGTCTATGTCTGTAGAAACATAGCGTTCCTCTGGATAGCTTCAAGGTTCAAAGAAGCAGCCTTCACATTTAATTTCAGACTCCTCACACCTAAATACCTCAATGAGTACGTTAAGACCTGCGCATTTTGAAGCTATAAAGACTCCATTATCGAGTGAATCCGACACAACATAAAGCTCGTATATTCAATGCTGCCGAATGTTGGAACAAACTTGTTGCATACAAAAATGCCATGCTACACAGCCGTTTGGTTATAGAGATTCGACTGAAAGGTCTCATTATCGCAAAGCAAGACAACAGCTGTCGTCCCTACTTCATCTCTTGGCAGCAGGCGCTCATAACAACAAGATTCATTACCAGAGTCGAGTCAAAGTACAAATTAAATCATTCCAAAAAGCACCGTTTCCGACCTACCGGACCAAGCGATATCACTAAATAAGCAGCCAAAATAACCATATTGCATCCATGATATAAAATTAGTTGCAATTTTCATCTATACTCCGCGGCTGCATTAAAACGGAGCCTACAGTTTGCAAACTAATAACTATCAAAAACAAGCAATTATCCTGTTTTCACTACTAACAAGTGGCTCAGCGTTCGTTAGCGCGTACGGAATGTCAGCGAGTATTGATGAGCAAATAATTGCTTTTATGTCATCACTTGTCAGCTATATTGTCATCGTATCTCTGTTCTTAAGGTTCACTAACGTAGACGTGATTAGCTCTAAGTATCGTACCTTGATAGGCGTTAGTTTTGTTTGCACAACGATCCTTGAGAATATTTATCCAATGATATTGTTTAGAAGCGAAGCGCTAAAAACGGAGTACTATCTGATCTTCTCCATTCAGTTAGTAATAAGCATGTATATAGCTAACGTTACTATGGATGAAACCAATATAGACCAGCTCGGCAAGGGTTCTTGGTTAGATTTATTACTAATGAAGATAAAAAGACGACTAGATTCAAAAGCTGAAGCAACTCGCGTATATAAGAAGCTCCACCCAGTATTAGAAGTTCTTCTTGAGCAAGGTTATAGTCTTGATTCACCAGAAGTTACAACTATAGTCAACGTGTTAGGGGAACTACCGGCGTCAGAATCCAAACGAAATAACTTTGCCAACTTATATCTAATAAACGATTCTACTCTACGTAAGTTACCTCGAGATCCTTCTTACTTCGAAGGAACAGCTCTCTGGCATTAATAACGTCGATGCATAGGTATAATTCTAGCGACCTTCCAATCATCACGTGATACAAAATTAGCCGTTCTATTTAAGTGCGGCTTTAAAGTTAGTCGCTTACCTTCCTCTTTCCCTACTCGACTTCCACTTTATAGAATAACTTACTCTATCAATAAAGTTACGTTGTATCTTATTCGAAAAAATCCGAGAGATTTATAGCCTAGTTCCATACAGTAAAACAAAGACTTAAACAGAGCACCATTTAGTGTTTAAACTTTGCTCTATCAAACATTTATATGAATAAATTAAGTGATTGAGCAATCAAATGCTATGCATTCAGGCTTCTATTGTGAGTTAAAGTGTTAACATCAAGCAATTTTGTAAACTAGGTGTTTGATATGTTGCCTAAACTTTATAAGTTCAGATCGCTCCACGATAGAAACATACAGTCTATATCTGAGTGCTCGTTATGGTTTGATTACGCTAAAACCTTTAACAACCCTTTTGAATTCAATCTACTACGCGACACAAGACTTCAGAATAATTTCAAGGTTATGTGCTTCTCTCAATCGAATAACCACCCAATACTTTGGTCTCAATACGGCGACAATTTTAAAGGTATGTGTATCGAGTATGACCTCAATCACTATAACGGAGATCTGAACCTCAACTGCTTTAAGGTCCAATATGAAGATGATCCGAGCATATTCAGCTTAGAATCATTAGGTGAGTCAAGAACTGCAAAACTGGGAACGGACATATTCAAAGTTAAACATTCGAACTGGTGTTACGAAAAAGAATTTCGTTGGGTGTTGTCCGATGAAGAGATCATCGGAAATAAGTTGTATCTAAATAAAGAGTGTTTAAGCGCGGTTATCCTTTCAGAGCATGCCCCTGCAGACAGGAAGCTCAAGGTCCTGATGACATGTCAAAGCCTTGGAATCCCCGTTAAACAGGCTGTAGCCAAGCGAGATTCATGTACATTCGAAGTCGTCAGTTAGACTTAAACTATGTACTATGTACTATGTACTATGTACTATGTACTATGTACTATGTAAATCAGAGCACGTTAAAGTGACAGTGTAACAAAAGAGAGCCACACTTTCAATGCGGCTCTCTTCTCTTAACTACATAGTATTCGTCAACTTGCCCAACACTCGATCTTGCATTTTTTTGATCGTTGCCAAAGACATTTGAACGGTAGAAAACCAGTAAGGCCGGTGCTTGACGTTAAATAACTCGCTGTTATCTAAAGCTTCGAACATAGAGAACTTTCTTCCCTGGGCCAGAGCCGCGCCATAAATTGTTCTCTCAAGCACAGGAATGTCATTCACTTCCTCAAGAAGTGCCCTCTTAATAAATTGATTACTTGGGCTCCAATCTATGAATTCAACGAGCTTCTTAAGTAGTTTAAGTTCTAGCTGCTCTACCATGGACTCAAGAAACTGAGTGTTTGGAAGAATTTCAGTACAAGCATAATATTCATCATGCTTGTCACTTGCATCTCGGTATCCGATCATGGTTTTCACCAATGCATCTTCAAAAGTCGAAGAAAAATGGTTACAAATCAAAAATAAAGGTAGAACTCTCAAAACACCAAGTAGAATCCCTACATTGGGTTCTTTAACCGATGTTTCTTGAAGACGAATTCGTGTTGTATTGGAGGTAACGACTAAGTGTTGCCACACCTTTGGCGTGATGTGTTTGATGTTGCCATCGTTCCACTTAATCAATTGCTGGCTCATTAACAGAGGGAATAATAAGCGACAATTCTCAATGCCAATTTGGCGTGCTGCCACTTTAGGATCGAGAATAACTTTAGACTTCTTGCCGTACTTTTCAGTAAACTCACGGTTAGAAACAAACTCGATTAAACTTGAGCTCAGCGGTCTACTTTTCGCTGATATTTCATGGAGTTTAGAAAAGTTTAAAGACGGTGAATAGGCAACACTAGCGAACTGATTGTAGTCTGGTAATTCTGAAAACAGTGAACTGATTAAGGTTCCTTGCAACTTTTCTAACATTAGCGCCGACGCCGCATCGCTGACATCGTCAATCACATATCGCAATGTCTGTTGTTTAGCTGCCACCTTCTCGCGGCGTGCATTCACTCGGTCTTGTTCGCAACGTAATAAAATACGTTGATTATGAGAAATACGGTCGGCTTCATCGAAAATAACACTATCACAATATCTATTTTCTAAACTTAGCAGCGTATCAACCGTAGATTGCTCAAGCTTATATTGGGGTGATATTAACCACTTTGTAAAACGAGCCTCGACGTTGATCGAAACTTTCCTAGAGATTTCTATGACTTCAGGGGAATAACTTTTATTTGCTAACAACAACCGTGACTTTCCTTTGCCCTAAGCTTTCTTTTGTTGGCATATCCTGCC
Source organism: Vibrio pomeroyi (assembly GCF_024347595.1). Classification (NCBI taxonomy): domain Bacteria; kingdom Pseudomonadati; phylum Pseudomonadota; class Gammaproteobacteria; order Vibrionales; family Vibrionaceae; genus Vibrio; species Vibrio pomeroyi. The sequence continues at coordinate 1,904,232 of NZ_AP025506.1, forward strand.
TTGATAATAAAACTAATATTAATAGAAATTAGAGATTGGTTCACGAAATTGTTTCAAGAAAATTAAGGACATTTAGTTATAGTGCATTATATCTGGTTAACCTGTAACTTGAATTCGAATGTACTTCTCTGGAAAACTGTATTTGAACTTTTTGTTCTTCGGTAAGTGCTTCTTTGCTTGTTTACAAACCTTACTATCTCCCGATGTCCTCACGTTTTTGATTCTTGTATAGCCCTTAGAGTGCTTCATCTCGATCATAAGGTCACAATAACCATTCATATCAACATGACTCTTATTTAGCCCTTTGATGACGGTGGTTTTGATCTTATTTGCAACTGGATTAGTTAATGAATCGTCGGACAATGCGGCGGTTGGGGATAAAAAACACAACAAGAATACAAGATATTTCATACTGTTCTCTCTTAGTAGAAGTTAAGAACAGTATGCTGGAGTTTAAGGTAGGTTGAGAATGAGCTTTGTATGACAGTTTACTACGTAAGACGTAGTGATCGACAATTACGCCTTCTTTGAACCTTTAGATTTAAAGCCATTATGCGGGAACACGTTACGAATACGCTGTTGAACGCTTTTAGGGACGTCTTTAGTAAATTTAAGATTGTAACCTGAGCGCTTCGCATACACTTTTAACTCACCTTTAAAAGCATTGTTATGACCAATCTCTTGAAGGTTATGCTTAAAGCTCGGTGGTAGATGACCTTTAACTTGCTCGATCGCGCCATCGTTGAATTTGATTTTTAGTACTGGTCTATCAATTGCGACTAACCAAAAAACCAACGCTGCACCAATTAAGATTACGTACATCATAATGTCACCATTACAGTTTATGATTATTTATCGTCAGAAAGGAGTTTACTCAGGTCTTCTTTGAGACTGGTCACTGTCTTGCTAGCTTGTTCACTGCGAGATGCTTCGCTTACTAAGTATTCGATGGCATCAGATAGCGTACAACCCAATTCGTTCGCTCTTTGGGAAAGTTTTTCCCATACACGATAATCAAGGTCGATTGATTTCTTCTTAGTGTGAACTTGTTCAGCATTGAAGTGACGTTTGCGCTTGGCTCTGATGGCTTGTTTAAGCTTGTTATCAAGCTCAGGAGACATGTTGTTAGATATCCACTCAAGAACGCCTGTCGGCTGGTGTTCGAGCTTCAATAAGGCTTGGATAGCAACATCAGCTTCACTTGAATCGATATGGCAGGTGATCGATTCACCTTCTTTCCATTTTTTGACCAGATAGTTCCATTTCCAACCACATTCCAAGTTTTCAAGTTGCTGATATTTCATGTCTAATCTCGAGAGTTAATCCTAGTGACAGCGTAACCCATAAAGGGCTATTTAACAATTATAGTCTTCAAAGAATAGACCAAGATCATACTTATATTAGCTTAGTGATTAGTAACTACAACATAGAGCTACAAGCGAGATCGGTTTTTCTATATACTCCCTACCTCATTATCATAATCAGAAATTTAAATGACTCAAGTAGATTGGCGACATGTTACGCCTCAGTACGACGAATATAGCGCTCAATTAGAGCAATTCCCTGACATCTCGCCTTTCCCGTTTTCAGACATTCAACATAGATTCAATGACGCGCTAACACGCTTTGTCCGCTTATCTAACCTTTCGCGTGTTTTACTCGTAAACGCTCCGGACAACTCGATCTATCGTCAAATGATTGTTGAATCTTTAGTTACTGCTTTAGACGACCACACTCTACCGGTTGTAAAAACTGAGTCTTTAAATGCTGCTTCTCTGTTTGACCAAGTTCAATCAAAAGACGGTAAAGTTATTGCGACAAAACCAGGCTTACTGGCTAGAGCAAACAATGGTTATCTGATCGTTTCAGCAAACTTGATTTTGGCAAATCCAGGAAGCTGGTTATTGCTGAAATCTGCGCTTCTTGGCGAAGCCGTAGAGCCAATCAACAGCAACCCTGAACACCTAAATCAATCCCCGACTTTACCCCTTACCTACAACATCAAATTGATTGTGGTTGGAGACCGAGCTCAATTAGGTGACCTTGATTATCTAGACAGCGATATTCAAACGGGCTTTTGTCTATTCAGTGAAATAGAGCAAGACGTTAAAATTTCAGAAGAAACTTTAGTTCAATACTTTGGATACCTTAAGTGGCTTCAAAAGCGCTATAACCTTCCAAATATTACGCAACAAGCGCTAACTGGAATTCTCACCGCTGGCGCAAGAGAAACTGAAGATCAAAGCTATATCCCGCTGTGCCCAATTTGGCACAATGCGCTACTCAACGAGGCTTTGATTGAGGCTGACAATGGTGAGATTGACATCCACCATATCCAACAGGCTCAGCAGCACAAATACAACCGTGAATCATACCTTCCAGAACGCGCCCTTGATGATATTCGAGATGGCCAAGTTATTATCGAAACTGAAGGTGAACAAGTTGGCCAAGTTAACGGTCTGACTGTCATCGATGTACCAGGACACCCGATATCGTATGGTGAACCTGCACGAATTTCATGTGTTATTCACTTTGGTGACGGTGATATTGCCGATGTGGAACGAAAAGCCGAACTTGGTGGTAACCTTCATGCGAAAGGTATGATGATCATGCAAGCATTCGTAAGTAGTGCACTGAACCTTGAAGATCCCCTGCCGTATGCTGCTTCAGTGGTGTTTGAACAATCGTACTGCGAAGTCGATGGCGATAGTGCTTCTCTCGCGGAGCTATGTTCTCTGGTGAGTGCTTTGTCTGAGTACCCAATCAATCAACAGATTGCAGTAACAGGCGCAGTGGACCAATTTGGTCGTGTCCAGGCTGTTGGCGGCCTTAACGAGAAAATTGAAGGCTTCTATCATGTATGTAAGCACCAAGGCTTAACAGGCGAACAAGGTGTGATCCTTCCAAGATCTAACCTTAAGCATCTTGCGTTAAAGCCTGACCTGATTGAAAGCATCAAAAATGAAGAATTTCACATTTGGTCTGTGTCTAATGTAGATGAAGCCATTCCTCTCATTATGAACAAGCCATTTAGAGACGACGAACAAGAAAGCGTTCTGAGCAAAATCGCGGAACGTATTGAAAACTTTGAAAGACATGAGCACCCTATTGGAATTGTTGGACGCATTAAAAACTGGTTTGTCTAGTACTGATCGGACTTGTTTAGCGTACACCTGTTCACTAATATGCACCTATCAAAAATCGGAGTAATTGATAATGCAAAACAAACGTGATTCTTACACTCGCGAAGAGCTTCTAGCATCAAGCCAAGGCGAACTATGGCCACAAGGCCCTCAACTACCAGCACCGAACATGTTGATGATGGACCGCATCACTAAAATGTCTGAAACTGAAGGTGACTACGGTAAAGGTTTAGTTCTTGCAGAGCTGGATATTACTCCTGACCTTTGGTTCTTCGACTGTCACTTCCCTGGTGACCCTGTAATGCCTGGTTGTCTAGGCCTTGATGCAATGTGGCAGCTTGTTGGCTTCTACCTTGGTTGGGTTGGCGGCGAAGGTAAAGGTCGTGCTCTAGGTGTTGGCGAGGTGAAATTCACAGGTCAAATCCTACCTACTGCAAAAAAAGTAACTTACGAGATCCACATGAAGCGTGTTGTTAACCGTCGCCTAGTGATGGGCCTTGCAGATGGTCGCGTACTGGTTGATGGTAAAGAGATCTATGTTGCTAAAGATTTGAAAGTTGGCCTTTTCCAAGATACGTCAGCATTCTAATTAAATATTAGATTTTTAATAAAGCAGCCCATGGCTGCTTTATTTTCACTTCAATATATTTAGTTATAGTGCGTTAGGGTGTGTTGCTAATTTAATAATAGAATTAATATCAGTCCACCAGCTATACCTACCTGGAGAACTCACTAAGAGCGACCAGACCCATTTCGAGTCCAACCCCTTCTTGCCTCTCAGAAACTAACAAGGCTCCAGTTGTTGAATCAACAATGGAGCCCTGACCTTGAATTCGTTGCGCCCTATCTATTTATAGAGACCTGCATTTCTATCATCTTTGGCGTCTCGCCAACCACCTAACCAATAAGACCGAGAATCCATTTGGCTATATGGGCAAGCTTCTTGCGACCTACCATTTAAACCAGCTTTGTAACCTTGAGATTGTGCTCGTTCTAGTCGATCACGCTTTTGTCTCTTCATAGTGCAGTCCTCATACGGGTGTTCCATTTACTAACATACAATGATTACAACTTTGCGGAGTTTTTGTGACTCCAACTTTAAGAATCGATCAATTTTTCACTTTTCTCAAGGTGAAAAAAAGCCCGAGTTCAGAATTGTGAACTCGGGCTCAAGAGATAAAATTATTTAAATTTTCTGCGGAACCCTAATAGACCAAGTACAGTCAAAGTTAACCAACCTAGGCTACCGCCTTGGCGATCAACTTTCTCTGTATCTGTACTACGCGTCTGGATATCAGCTTTGGTAGCACCAGAGATTGGAATTAGCTTAACTGCAACAACCTCTTCCACTGCGTTAGACGCTGCGCCGCCACAGTAAGAGTTATGTGCAGTTGTATCATACGCTTGAGTTGTTCCGCCTACTGTACATTTGATAGCAGTTGCAGAAATAACGCCCGCATCATTGATGTCAGAAGCATCAATAATTCGGAACTTGTTGCTATCTCCAGAAACGTTACCGTCATTTGTTAGATCATCTAACCACCATGCCTGGCCGTTAAAGATGTCAACACGACGTTCGTCGGTCGATGTTGAAACATTGTAAGGATAGATAAATCCACGATGTCTACGTTCACTACCATCAACCTCTCGAGTTGTTTCAGCGTCAATCTGACCAACAAACTCATTGAAGTTATTCACGGCTTTTGCCTCACCACTCGAACCACCAAAGAAGATACCACCAGATAAGTACGTTGCAGTTGGAGTTGCTGCAGACGCATCAGCCACTACAAAAATCTTGTTACCTGCGCTGCCGCTCTCTGGCACATAGCCATTACGCTTAGAGTAACCAACGACAAACAAGTTATCGTTGATGTCAGTCGCAACGGAGTTACTGTATCTAGCATCATCATTCGACGAACCTGAATTAACTTCAGCACCGCTAATAATTTTCGTTGTCCAAGTCGCTCCTGAAATATCTAATGAGTCACTAACAAAGACACTTGCATTCATGTCTTGTAAATCACCATTACCATTCACTGTATCGAAACCTACGCCGTATAACTTGCCGGAGTTTGCAGCGAGACCACGCATACTTCCTTGAGCGAAGTAATCACCAGTTTGTGGGATATCACCTTGTATCCATGTAAATTCGTGAACTTTTCCGTTCTTCCAAATGGCAGCTTTAGAACTAAATGTAGTATTTGACGTATCTGTCGCAGGTTGGTCTACCGAAATACTACCGAAGTTGTATGTCACATCAGTACCGGCGTTATCAACAGTTAGAGCACCCCAGGCACGAGATTCAGAAGATGCAGTAAGGGGAACCGTTGTCACTGCATTATAACGAATATCACTGCCGTTTGATTCAATACCGAGTGGCGATCCTGATTCATCCAGAGCAGTAATTGAAACGTTAAACGAACTGATAGAGCTACCACCTTCGCCGACAAAAGCCTTCGCATTCACATAGCTTAGGTCACTTTCTTTGCTCCAAGTAGCCCATCGATTATCTGCCCAACTTTCACAAGTAGAGTATCTCAACTCGCGATAACAATAGTTTTCGAAATCGTCACGCTCTTGAATGTATTGGAACGGAGCATCCATAGCAAACGGGACTTCTTCGCGATAACCGATACCATCAACAGCATTGCGAGTTTCACCAGCAAGTTTAAATGTACTGTCCGCACAATTAGTCGCTGCAGAGTCAAAACACCCTAATGCAAGGTCGTTCGTTCCATCGGTAGCAGCACCAGGTTGAATCGCTACACCAAAGATCTCAGACGCACCTGTAATCGAAGGAGTAACTTCAACTACCTTGTAAAGCGCAGCGTTGGCATTAGTTGCAGCAAAAACTAATGCTGCAACTGTTGTTAATTTAAATTTAGTACAAGTCATTATTACTTCTTAACTTTCCTGTTGTAGTGCCTCGAGCTCTTCCCAGCGCTCAAAAGCAACTTCAAGCTCCTGCTCTGCTGCAGATAGCTTATCTAATACTGGTTGTGTCTGCTCTACAGATTTTGAAAAGAAGCTTGGATCGTTGACTTCTTCCTGAAGAGTTTCAATTTGAGTTTCCAATTCTTCTAAACGCATTGGTAGCGCTTCTAGTTCTCGTTGTAGCTTATACGATAACTTCTTAGGTTTAGCCTTAACTGGCGCAGTTTTGGGAGTTTCCTCAACTACTTTCTCTGGCTTTGATGGCTTTTCAACCTGTCGGTACTCTAATGCCTGCTTTCTTTGCTGCTGAGCATCGTGATAGCCACCAACAAATTCTTCAATCACACCGTTACCTTCGAAGATCCAACTTGTCATAACCGTGTTATCAACAAACTGACGATCGTGACTCACTAAAAGAAGCGTACCCTGATAGTTGGCAAGCAAATCTTCTAAAAGTTCCAAAGTTTCGATATCTAGATCGTTGGTTGGCTCATCGAGAATCAACAAGTTGTTCGACTTAAGGAAAATACGCGCCAATAACAGACGGTTTTTCTCACCACCAGATAGTGCTTTAACAGGAGTACGAGCACGTTTAGGCGAGAACAAGAAGTCTTGTAAGTAGCTTAGTGCATGACGCTCACGGCCGCCGACAGTGACCTCTTGCTTACCATCCGCTAGGTTATCAATAACCGACTTCTCTGGGTCTAGGATTTCACGGTATTGGTCGAAGTAAGCGACCTCAAGCTTAGTACCGCAATGTAGACGGCCTGAGTCTGGCTTAAGTTGATCAAGCAGCAGTTTAAGTACCGTACTCTTACCGCAGCCATTCGGGCCAATCAGAGCAATACGATCGCCACGCATGATGTTGAAGCTAAAGTCTTTAACAATCTCTTTGCCTTCAAAGCCAAAGTTAAGGTTTTCTGCTTCAAATACAATCTTGCCAGAACGCTGACCATCATCGATTTGGATAACGGCTTTGCCCTGCACTTCACGACGGTTCAAACGTTCTTCACGTAACTTCTTAAGCGCACGAACACGGCCTTCGTTACGAGTACGACGAGCTTTGATGCCCTGACGAATCCAAACTTCCTCTTGAGCGAGCTTCTTATCGAATTCAGCGTTTTGCATTTCTTCTACACGAAGCGCTTCTTCTTTCTCAACAAGATAGTTTTCGTAATCACCCGGGAAAGAACTCAATTTACCGCGATCAAGATCGACAATACGTGTTGCCATCGATTTAATGAATGCACGGTCGTGTGAGATAAAGATGATTGAACCACGGAAGTCTTTCAGGAAGCCCTCTAACCATTCAATGGTCGCGACATCCAAGTGGTTAGTCGGTTCATCTAATAGAAGAACGTCAGGGTCACATACAAGCGCACGAGCAAGTGCTGCTTTACGTTGCCAACCACCGGACAAATCTGTCAGCTTGGTTTCAGCAGTCAACTTAAGTGCTGCCAATACGTTACTTACACGATCTTCAAAACGCCATGCATTAGCATGATCCAGTTGTTCTTGAACACGAGTAAGACGGTTTAAATTCTTTTCACTTGGGTCTATTGCGATGAGATCAAGAAGATCATGGTAGATCTTCAACTGTTCGCCGATTTCAGCAAGGCCACCAGCAACGTAGTCATAAACTGTACCTTGCTCATTACGCGGTGGATCTTGCTCAAGGCGAGACACAACCACGTCTTGAGTGATTTGCATCTTGCCGTCATCCATGATGATGTTTCCAGATAGGATTTTCATCAATGTCGACTTACCAGCGCCATTGCGCCCTACTAAACACACACGTTCGTTTTCTTGCAGCGCGAAGTCCGCACCATCTAATAATGGGTGATCGCCAAACGCTAATTGCCCATTATGAATTGTAAGTAATGCCATTCTTCTTTAACCAATCATTAAGTTCTAACAAGCCAAATGGCCAGTTAAGCTCTGAGCTTTGAGAAAGGTCAGAGCTTTCAAATTTGAGCACCGGAATAGTGACCCCGTAACGGGAAAAGAGCTCATCATCAAATGCGATGTCAACAACGTTGACGTGATGGCTAATGTCTAACTGTTCCGTGAGTTGGAATGCCATCTCACATAGATGGCACCCTTCTGTACTGTAGAGAGTCAGCACTATATATCCTTATACAATCTCTTAACTACTTATGCGTAATCAACCAGCAGTTATGAATGTGCTTGTTGCGAGAGAAGTCCAATGGGAGTGTCTTAGCTGAGATGTTCTGAGCCTTAAGACCTAACTCATCGAGAGCTTCCAAGTTCATTTTGAAGTGACGCTTATTGTTAGAGAACACAATCGTGCCTTCTTCACGAAGAAGACGCTTCAGGTTTTCCATCAACTGAATATGATCACGTTGAACATCGAAAGATTGATCCATACGTTTAGAGTTTGAGAACGTAGGTGGATCAATAAAGATCAGGTCGTAAGAGCCCTGCTCTTTAGCCAACCATTGTAGACAGTCAGCTTGAACAAATTGATGCTTACGACCAACACGACCGTTAAGCTCCATGTTCTCTTTCGCCCACTCTAGGTAGGTATTAGACATATCAACAGTAGTTGTAGAACGAGCGCCACCCACTGCAGCATGTACAGACGCGCTACCAGTGTAAGCAAACAAGTTTAGGAAATCCTTACCTGCGGCCATCTCACCGATGCGACGACGAGTGATCTTATGATCTAGGAACAAGCCGGTATCTAGGTAATCGTGAAGGTTAACAATCAGCTTCACGCCGTATTCGTTCACTTCTAGGTTCGATGAGTCTTGAGCCAGTTTCTGGTATTGAGAGCGACCCTTCTGCTTCTGACGAACTTTAAGCACAACGTTGTTTGCTTCAACGCCTGTTACTTGAATAGAAGCACGGATGATATCGGTTAAGCGACGTTTTGCCTTCTCTTCCGGCACATCTTTAGGCGCTGCATATTCTTGAATCACAAGGTGACCTGGGTATACATCAATCGCTACATTGTATTCAGGTAAGTCAGCATCGTAGATACGGTAACAATCTAATTGCTCTTTCTTAGCCCACTTACCAATTTTGCCGATGTTCTTTTTAAGACGGTTCGCGAAATCAGGTGCAATCAATTGTTCTTGGTCGCCTGCTGGACGCTCTGACATCGGACGATCTGAAATTGAGTAGTTCTTCTGGTGACACGGTAACGCACCGTTGTTCAATTTGAACTGTTTGTCTGCACGCATGCGTAAGCAACTTAGTAGCTCGTCTGAGCTAGAGAAGATAGATGCGTTGCAACCACCAAATTCAGCTTTAAGCTGTGCACCGAATGCGGTGTAAAGTGCAATTAGGCCAGGCTCTGTACCCAGACGCTCACCATAAGGTGGGTTAGAAACAATCACACCATCAGTAAATTCTGTAGGACGTTTAAGTTTTGCTGCATCATCTACTTCGAATTCAATCAAATCTTCTACACCAGCACGACGAGCATTATCGCGCGCTGTTTTGATCATGCGTTCATCGTTGTCGTAACCATAGAACTTACATTCTACTTTCTTAACGCCACGACGGCCTTGAACATTCGCTTCAGCTTTTACTTCCGCCCAAAGCTCAGGCTCGAAATCTTCTAGTGATTCAAAACACCACTTCTGACGTTTAACACCCGGCGCTAGGTTTGCGGCCATCATTGCAGCTTCAATTACTAACGTACCTGAACCACACATAGGATCTAAGAAAGGTTTCGTTGCATCCCAACCACTACGAAGAAGGATTGCAGCAGCTAGTGTTTCACGCAACGGAGCACGACCTGATTCTGGACGGTAACCACGTTGGTGAAGACCGCTACCTACCATATCAACACCAAGAATCGCTTTATCACGGTGTAGACGAACGTGAATACGAACATCTGGGTTCTCTTTGCTGATAGAAGGACGTGGCAAAGACTTCTTCTCGAAGCAATCAACAACAGCATCTTTTACTTTCATCGCACCGTATTGGCTGTTGCGGATTTCGTTGTTCGTACCATTGAAGTCAACAACAAAACGCTTAGAGCTGTGGAATTGGTTTACCCAGTTAACCGCAGTGGTTGATAGGTACAAATCCATGTCGTCCATACAAGTGAATTCAGAAAGGACACGTACAAATCGAGAAGCCAAACGGCTCCACAAACAACAACGATAAATTTGCTCATTGGTCGCTTTGAATTTAACACCTGCTTGAACAGGTTTTGCGTTTGTAATCCCTAGTTGGGTTAGTTCTTCAACTAATAAATTCTCAAGGCCGTTTGAGGTAACCGCTAGATATTGATTCATAGTGTTCTTTTATTGATAAAAATGAGCTCGATTATACCTGAATTTGTAACTAGAGCATCACACTAAACGCGTCTTTTCATTGAATCTTTCGACTAACTGGCTAGCAAATGCACAGTCTTGAAGCGATCGCTTACCCACATCCCCTTAGAACATAAGACCTATCAAACCGACTCCATTTCTGACCGCCTATTAACCAAAGTAGCAAAGTGAATTTATATTCACCCCAAAATTGGTATATACCAAGCTCAGTTTACGGGTGAAATTTAGTTACAAAAGACCAGAAACAGGGAATAAAGACGGTAGATTTACTCTTCTGGCGATGAAAACGGGCAGAAATTAAGGTGAAAAAATAGTCGTAAGTTCACTATTTAAATAGTTAAGCAGTGATGTATTTATCAGGATGAAGTTTTTTAGACACAAAAAAATCGGCTATTAAGCCGATTCTGAGGAAGGTTTATACGTTTGTATGCTGCGATGCGTGGTAGAAATGATGTGCTAGATTGTAGGTTAACCCACCATCGCGATGTGCGTCTGATGAAGGATAGCGTTCGCGTCTATCATTCTATCGTGCATCACCTTAATTGAGTCTCCAAATCGAAGCCCTTTTGAAGGCGTTAACAGGAACTCTTCTAGGTCGACAAATGCGCATAGGCTCGCACACTCTCCCACTTCTAATACAATGAAATACCCTAAGCTATGCTCATTATTCATTTGTACAATATCCCCTTCTTGAGGATATTCATGACCTGTACCTTGTGAGTCGAAGAACCAACTCTTAGGCTGTACAGGCTTATGGAAGCGCTTTGCTGCCACACAATAGAGTGCCAATTCAGCTTGGCGAGGCTCAGACAGTTCTAAGCCAGAAATTTGTTCTTTGAAGGTTTGGTATGAAGATGCGTCATCAACGGTGAATTCATTATCTCGAAACGCGCAGTCCACCAGCTTATTGCGGACCAGATTCGTTTTGAAAATCATATCCTCTCCGAGGTTTAGCATTAATGAACATTGCTGCTCATCGTAATACCAACTCCATGTATCGCTAGGTTTAAGCATCATTTCGTCTCACACTGTTGAACCATTCCATTAGGTAAAACGCAAAATTACCTTCAATTACAGTAATTTTACTGAGCAATAGGCAAAAAAAAAGAGGAAATGAATTCCTCTTTTTTGTCGCTTTTCTCTACAACTCAGTGAGTTACAGTGTCTCTTTTATTAAGACGATGCCAGATTGTCGCTTTTCAGAAATAAAAGCGTCTTGCCGCTTAAAGATTTTTAACGATGTCGCCTACAAGGCCTGGACCTTTGTAAATGAAACCAGAGTAAACTTGTACAAGCTTAGCGCCTGCCATCATTTTCTCTTTTGCAGCAACATACGAATCAACACCACCTACCCCGATGATCGGCAGTTGGTCACCAAGCTCTTGATAAAGTTTACGAACAACTTCAGTACTGCGAGATTGAACTGGACGTCCGCTTAGACCACCCGCTTCGTCGCAATGCTTCATTCCTTCAACGATTGAACGATCCAATGTTGTGTTTGTTGCGATCACACCATCGATCTTATTTTTGATCAATGATTCACAAATTTGGCTGATTTCATCGTCACTTAGATCCGGAGCAATCTTAAGAGCAAGAGGAACATATTTACCATGCTTCTCTTCTAGTTCAGATTGTTTCGTTTTCAGTTCAGACAATAGATCGTCTAGTGCTTCGCCATATTGAAGAGAACGAAGCCCTGGAGTGTTTGGTGAAGAGATGTTCACAGCAATGTAACCAGCGTATTGATATACCTTCTCCATACAGATCAAGTAATCTTCAGCGCCCTTTTCAATTGGTGTGTCTTTGTTCTTACCGATGTTGATGCCTAAGATGCCGTCGTAGTTCGACTTCTTAACATTCTCAACAAGGTTATCAACGCCGAGGTTATTAAAGCCCATGCGGTTGATGATGCCTTCAGCTTCAACAAGACGGAACAAACGAGGTTTGTCGTTACCCGCTTGCGGACGAGGAGTAACAGTCCCTACTTCTACGAAACCAAAACCCATTGCGCCAAATGCATCGATACATTCGCCGTTTTTATCTAAGCCAGCCGCAAGGCCAACTGGGTTTTTAAAAGTAAGACCCATGCACTCTACAGGTCGGTGAGGTAATTGTTGGCGATACAAAAGATCAATAGGTGTACCTGTGAAGCGTTTGAAATTTTGAATTGCAAGATCATGTGCCTTTTCGGCATCAAGTTGGAAAAAGCCAGTTCTGGCTAGACGGTAAAGCATTGTGCCTCCGATAGAAAAAAGCCCCGTGTAAACGGGGCGATATTATTTACTTATTTACCCAACTATTCAATCTATTACTGACTGTAAGGGTAAGATAATCGAGTTTGCTAACGAATGAGGTTCATTATTAAGCAAACGTTACCGTTTCAAGCCCAGATTATCTTTTAGGAATGTTCCTTATACCTGTTCTGCCATCAGCTCACTGATACTGTGATACTTGTACGAATAGTTAATTTATCGAGAACTGTTTAACCAAACGAAAAAGGCAGACCTAATGGCCTGCCCTTATAGTTTTTCGTTTCTATCTAACTATTAGTCTTTCGACATACAGTTTAGATTCAGTAACATCAACTCACGTAACGCCACTGAGAACTTAGCAAACTCATGAACAGAACCCACTTTGAATTCGTTCAAGATGCTTTCCCAACGATGTAGAGAAACTGAGTTGCTTTCCATCCAGTCGTCCAATGCTTTAATAACATCTAAGTCTGAACCACAACCACAGTTAAGAACTTGGCCAGTTAACTGACGTTGCTGCCAATCCAGATCTTCTCTGAATGCAGCACGTGCCAGCGCTTGCCAGTTGTTGTCTACCGCTTGGCCATTGATTTGCTTCAAGAACCAGTGCAGAGACAAACGGTCGCCAAGGTTGAAGTAAAGCTTAGACGCTTGCTGTACTGTTTTACCCGTTTCACGAGCCACTGTGGATATATCCAGTGCTGAGTACAAGCTAGACAAACGAGCCACTGAATTCGCCAGTTCTGCTGTTACACCCTGGTCAATCCATACCTGAGCCATTGCTTGATGCTCTTCTACTTCTGAAGCTACTAGGTTTTCATCCAACTTCTCAGTAATAGCAACCACATCACCTTGGTATAGCTCAATCAACGCGTTGACTGATTGTTTGCCAGTACGGTTTCTTAGCAACCAACGCGCTAGACGACGCAATGTGCGGCGCACGTGGTAAAGCAACTCGTATTGAGCTTCAGAACTTGAGATATTGTCCAGTTCACGAATGCTCTTAAGCACTTTGCCCAAGCCGTAGATCTCACGAGATGCCGCGTAAGCATTCGCAATATCAACAATGTTTGCGCCCGTCTCTTCTTGCAAACGAGTCACAAAGTTACAGCCCATCTCGTTAACCATTTGGTTTGCAAGGGCTGTCGCAATGATCTCAGCACGCAGTGGATGGTTATCCATGTGTTGAGAATAGTTACGGCGTAACTCGGTTGGGAAGTATTGCATTAACTGTTGAGCATGGAACTCATCATTCGCAATATCATCACTCACAAGATCTTCTTTCAGTACCATTTTGCCGTAAGCGATCAATACTGATAGTTCAGGTCTTGTTAGTGCTTGGCCTTGCTTCTCACGTTCTAGAAGCGTTTCGTCATCTGGGATGTATTCCAAACCACGATCCAAGTACCCTGCTTTCTCCATTGTGTGGATGAAGCGGATTTGCTCTTTCACTAAGCCAACACCTTGATGCTCAGTAACAGAGATAGACTCAGCTTGGCAGTACGCATCATCTAATACGATTTCGCCAACTTCGTCTTCCATTGACTCAAGCACTTGGTTACGTTGCTTAACAGTAAGATCACCGTTCGATACTAAGCCATTCAAGAAGATCTTAATGTTTACTTCGTTATCCGAACAGTCAACACCACCAACGTTATCAACGAAATCGGTATTAACTCGACCGCCAGTAAGAGCGTATTCGATACGACCCAGTTGAGTCATACCTAAGTTACCGCCTTCACCAACTACCTTAGCTTTCAGGTCACGGCCATCGATACGTAGAACGTCATTTGCACGGTCACCCACATCAGTATGAGTCTCGTTTGAAGACTTAACGTAAGTACCGATACCGCCATTCCAAAGTAGATCAACTTGCATAGACAAGATCGCTTTGATCAAGTCATTCGGCGCCATTGATGCTTTCTTGGTACCCAGCATTTTCTGAATTTCAGGCGTTAGAGAGATAGACTTCGCTCGACGAGAGAAGATGCCACCACCTTGAGAAATCAGTTCTTTATTGTAATCTTCCCAGCTTGAGCGAGGCAGATTAAACAGACGATCACGCTCTACCCAGCTTGAAGCTGAATCTGGATTCGGGTCAATGAAGATGTGCATGTGGTTAAACGCAGCTTGCATACGAATGTGCTTAGATAGCAGCATACCATTACCAAACACATCACCCGCCATATCACCGACACCGATCGCAGTGAAATCTGTCGTTTGGCAGTTGATACCCATTTCACGGAAGTGACGCTTAACCGATTCCCAGCCACCTTTTGCGGTGATACCCATCGCTTTGTGGTCGTAACCGTTAGAGCCACCCGATGCAAATGCATCACCTAGCCAGAAGTTGTATTCATCAGATACAGAGTTAGCTAGATCTGAGAATGTCGCGGTACCTTTATCAGCTGCAACAACCAAGTATGGATCATCTTCATCGTGACGAACAACGCTCTTAGGTGGGATAACCTCACCTTCGATGATGTTGTCTGATACATCTAGTAGTGCACGGATGAAACGCTTGTAACAACGTTGACCTTCCGCGAAAATCTCATCACGACCAGACATCATGTGTTGACGCTTACAAACGAAACCACCTTTAGCACCAACAGGAACAATCACTGTGTTCTTAACTTGTTGTGCTTTAACTAGGCCTAGAATCTCAGTACGGAAATCCTCTTGACGGTCAGACCAACGTAAACCACCACGTGCTACTTTACCGCCACGTAGATGCACACCTTCAATGTCTGGTGCGTAAACGAAGATTTCAAATGCAGGAACCGGCGCCGGGATATCTGGAATCTCGCTTGGTCTCATTTTCAGAGCCAGCCAAGGTTTAGACTGCTTGTTCTCATCTACTTGGTAGTAGTTAGTACGAAGCGTTGCAGTGATCATTTCCATGTAGCGACGAATGATACGATCATCATCCAAGCTTTCTACATGATCCAACTGTTCAGTGATCTTCTTAATAAGATCTTGTTGGCCTTTCGCGCTGCCCTTCAGTTTAGGGTCAAAACGCTTACCGAATAAGCTCACTAACCCTTTTGCTAAATCTGGGTAATGAGACAATGTGTCTTCAATGTATTGTTGGCTGAATGGGAAACCCACTTGACGCATGTAACGAGCATAAGCACGTAAGATTGAGATTTCACGGCCTGAAAGACCAGCGCCCAACACCAAACGGTTGAAACCATCGCTGTCTAACTCACCCGCCCAAATTGCTGCAAAGGCTTGTTGGAAAAGATCACGAGCTTCACGAAGATCAATGGTCTTGTCGCTCTTGTGCAGCATAGAGAAATCAAGGATCCAATATGTCACACCGTTGGTTTTACGCACTTCATAAGGTGATTCACCGATAACGCGCAGGCCAAAGTTTTCAAGCATTGGCATTACATCAGAAAGGTGAATTGGCTCATCACTGTGATAGAACAACTTCAAACGAACGGCTTTAGAGTCTGCCGCTTCTTCTTGCGGACGGTAGAAAAGCATACCCAGTTTGTTGTCTTCGCTCAGTGCTTCTAAACGCTCGATGTCCGCTACCGCAGAACCTGGCATCATGTCTTCTTTGTACGAACGTGGGAATGCACGCATGTACTCTTTCGACAACGGAAGCCCTTTGCTCTCACCGAAGTTTGCAATGATTGATTCAGACAGGCGGTCATCCCACGTAGACGATACTTCCATTAAATTTTGCTCAATTGTTTTCACGTCCACATCCATGTTGTTGTTATCAACACGAACAATATAGTGCGTTCTCGCCAGTGGGCTTTCAGAGAAGTACGTTGTAAATTCAACCTCTTCTTCACAACCAAAGTACTGCTTCAAGATGCGTTGTGTTTGACGGCGAAGTTCAGTGTTGTAACGATCTTTTGTTACGTAAACCATACAGCTGAAGAAACGGCCAAACGGGTCTTTGCGAACGAACAGACGCAGAAGATCACGATCTTGCATCTGTACGACACCCGTACCCACTTCAAGCAGTTCTTCTTCTCGAGCTTGAAGCAGTTCATCACGTGGATAGTTTTCAAGAATGTTGTGCAGAGCTTTGTAAGAGTATGAACCCTCACGATAACCACTCGCGTTTAAGATACGCTCTACTTTCTCACGAACTAGAGGAATCGTTTCAACGGTTTGGTTATAAACAGCAGAAGTGTAAAGACCAGTGAAACGGTGCTCACCAATTACCTTGCCGTTCTTATCGAATTTCTTAATACCGATGTAGTCATTGTAAGCTGGGCGGTGAATGCGTGAAGCCGTGTTGCCCTTCGTTACGATAAGTACATACGGTTTTTTCGCTTCTAAACGTGCCGAGTCAGAAAACTCTGAAAGTTTAACGTTGCGTACACGATCTGAATTTGCGAACAAACCAAGGCCTTGCTCCTTAGTCGGTTGCAGTTCAGTGTCACCATTTACAGAAACAAGGTCGTATTCCTTGTAACCCATAAACGTAAAGTTGTGCTCGCCTAACCAACGAAGGAAAGCCAGCGTTTCATCGAAGCGTTGAGCGTCTACCGGAATTGTCTCTTTTTGCTTTTCAACTTGGTTGGTGACTTCTTTCAGTCTTTCAACCATTTTTAGCCAGTCGTTAACAACAAGGCCAGTATCAGTAAAGATATCCAGCAGTTCTGTTTTAAGTGCTGTCATCTCGGCTTTGCTGCTAAGACGGTCAACCTCAATATGGAAAAGCGACTGGAACACACCCTCATCGTTACTCACACCGACAACACTTCCTGAGTCAGAACGAGAAATTTGAGTTGGGTTGTGGAGCATAAGGTGAGAAGAGAGGTCGAGGCGAGTTAATGCCATTTTTACAGAATCAACGAGGAATGGGCTATCTGGTACCACTATCTCAACGATAGTGTGAGTAGACTGCCAGCCTTGGCGACTTACTGTCGGGTTAAAAACACGAACAGAAATTTCGTCGGCTTTCTTTTCATTGATGTGATGCCATAAGCTAACTACAGCACCGTATAAATCGGATTCGTTTCTCTGAGTTAGGTCGTCGTGAGAAACATTACTAAACAAGTGTTGAGCAAGTTGAGTTACGAGAGGTCGATGAGCAAGGTCAAGTTTGTCTTGAATCAGCTTGTAAACTTTTTCAAGTAAAACTGGAACCACAGTTTCACGTGCGGTCATAGTCACACTCCACAATTAGAATTATATTTTATTATTAGGGGGATCACTTAATCTGGTGTTTGAATCGTGCCGTTGAGCGCTTTTCTACTAACGAGTTAAGCAAAGGTAATGCATTCATTTATTGTAAAAGCATTATTGAGAAATGGTTAATTGTTTTGGAGGTGGTAAGAGGTGAAATGTTTGATTATGTGATTAAGATTCCTTTTAACTCACTAGGCACGCCAAGGTTTACAGAGCTTCCAACTTAATAAACTTATTTTTTTGGTCAGTTGTCAGTCTAAACTGCCCTCTAACCCCTATTTGTGTAAGAAATGGTCTGAACCGAGTTGCAGGTAACTGTAAACGTAATCCAGTTGTTGTTATCACTTGAACTTTACTTGCGGCACCAGAATAACTGGCCAAAAACTGCTGATATGAGATGTTAAGTTGGAAAATATAGTGGTTCATACGATACCTGTATAAATATACAGTGCCGGTATTTTTTGGCACTTAACGATGTTTGACTGTAAAACTGAGCTTGAAAACCTCTCTAGCCTATCGAAAATTCGATGAACCAGAAACAAAAAATCAGTGGCAGATATTCTCTACCACTGATGACTTTTCTTTATAAGTAAACAGCTTATAAGTAAACCGTTAACCTTGAGAACGCTTCACTTAAGCTTCTAGTGCTTTCGTTACTTTCTCAAATAGGTCTTTTGCTAAGTTATCCATGTTCTTCAATGTCTCAAGTTCCTGCTTGATAAGAGCTTGTCGCTCATCATCGTACTTACGGAATTTAAGAAGTGGATCAATCAGACGTGAAGCAACTTGCGGGTTACTGCTGTTTAACTCACGTAAGATCTCACCTGCAAACGCATACCCCTGACCAGACTTGTCATGGAACTGTACCGGGTTCATGTTTAAGAATGAACCAACCAAGTTACGAGTTCGGTTCGGGTTCTTCAAACTAAAGGCTTGATGTGACATAGATTCTTTGATCACTTCAAGCGCATTTGAACTTGGGTTCGTACCTTGCAGAGCAAACCACTTATCCATCACAAGACCATCGTGTTTCCACTTGTCGCTGTAATCTGCCATCAAAGTTTCACGACATGCCAGTTGTGCGCTGTTTGCCGCGCCCATCGCTGCCATGGTATCTGTCATGTTGTTTGCTTGCTGGTACATGGCAACAACCAAATCGTTGCCCTGCTCTGTATGTGCTAAGTAACTTAGGCAAACTTTACGCAAAGTGCGCTTACCAATCGAATCGTGATCGATTGTGTATTCCTCTAGTGCATTACTGTGATAAACCGCAGCCAGTTCGTCTTCAAGTTCTGTTGCCAGTGTTACCTTCATTGAGTTGAGCACAGATGCAACAGCATCAATATCAACACGCTCGTACCAACCCGATACTTCGTTATGACTTGGCAATGAAAGCATCTCTGCGATAAAGGCAGGTTCTAGCGAATCGCTCAATAGTACGCCACGGAATGCATCAACCACAGAATCAGAAAGTGCAAACGCTTCGCCTTGTTGAACTTTTTCAACATTGCTGCGGATGTATTTCGCCAACAGCATTTGACCAGCATCCCAACGAGAGAACTCATTGCGTGCATTCACCATCAAGAAGATAAGTTCTTCATCTGAGTAGTCGTACTCCAATTTCACTGGCGCAGAGAATTCACGAAGTAGTGATGGGATTGGACGTTCAGAAACGTTTTCAAACACGAAAGTTTGTTCCGCTTCTTTCACATCTAATACGTTATGAACTGGCTTTCCGTTACATTGTAACTCAACAACATCACCCGAAGCAGTGTACAGCTCGATATCTAGAGGGATATGCAGAGCCTGCTTCTCAGTTTGCTCATGCGTTGGTGCCGTTACTTGGCGAGTTGTTAACGTGTATTGTTTCTTATCTGCATCGTAGTGACTTTCAACAGACAGCGTCGGCGTACCAGACTGGCTGTACCATAGACGGAACTGAGACAGATCAACACCCGATGCGTCTTCCATTGCTGCGACGAAATCTTCACATGTTGCAGCCGTACCATCGTGACGTTCGAAGTACAGCTTCATGCCTTTTTGGAAACCATCTTCGCCCAACAATGTGTGGATCATACGGATCACTTCACTGCCCTTTTCGTACACTGTCAAAGTGTAGAAGTTATTCATTTCTATCACTTTTTCTGGGCGAATCGGGTGAGACATTGGGCTTGCATCTTCAGCGAATTGTGGACCGCGAATGATACGTACATTGTTGATACGGTTTACCGCGCGAGAACCAAGATCAGACGAGAACTCTTGGTCGCGGAATACCGTTAAGCCTTCTTTCAAGCTCAGCTGGAACCAATCGCGACAAGTCACTCGGTTACCTGTCCAGTTATGGAAGTATTCATGGCCGATTACAGCTTCAATACCTAGGTAATCTGTATCCGTTGCAGTTTGGTCGTTTGCTAGAACGAACTTCGAGTTAAATACGTTCAAGCCTTTGTTTTCCATCGCACCCATGTTGAAGAAATCAACCGCTACGATCATGTAGATGTCTAAGTCGTATTCAAGATTGAAACGCTCTTCGTCCCACTTCATTGAGTTAATCAAAGAAACCATCGCGTGGTTTGCACGGTCTAGATTACCTTTATCAACAAAGATTTCTAGGTCAACTTTGCGACCCGATTGTGTGGTGTATGCATCACGAAGTACATCGAAATCACCCGCAACTAAAGCAAACAAGTACGCTGGTTTTGGATGTGGGTCTTGCCACTTCACCCAATGACGATCGTTTTCAGCTTCGCCTTCATCTACACGGTTACCATTACTTAATAAGAATGGGTTCTCTGCTTTGTCTGCGATTACCGTTGTGGTGAATTTCGCCAACACATCTGGGCGATCCATGTAGTAAGTAATACGACGGAAACCTTCGGCTTCACACTGAGTACAGAACGCACCACCCGACTTGTACAAGCCTTCAAGTGCGCTGTTTCCTTCAGGGTTAACTTCGGTAACGATGGTTAGCGTAAACTCTTTTGGAAGGTCATTCAGCGTAAGTTGAGTTTCAGACTGCTCGTACTGAGTCCATTCGTTGCCTTCAACCAAAACAGAAACCAACTTCAAGCCTTCACCATCAAGTACTAATGTCGTGCTGTCTTTCTCCTGCTTAACACTAGAAACAGCCGTAACAATGGATGCTGAGTCGTACAAATCGAAAGTAAGATCGATTTCAGAAATCGTGTGAGATGGTGATTGATAATCTTTACGATACTTGGCTTGAGGTGTATGTGCCATGACGGGTTCCTTTTGATCGTTATACGTAATTATTTTTTAACTGTATATATCTAAAGGTTGAGCGCCAATAAAACAAGGGGAATATTAAAAAAAGGAGGCATTGTAAGAAAATGCCTCCATGTTTTGCTATTTTATCAATCAAATCAGACAGGAACGCCTAAGAAATGAACTGTGCACAATATTATCAACGAGTACGACTTTACTGCTAAAACTCACGATTATCGGATGCGATTGAGCACCGCAAACATGTCTCCCTCTTCACCTTGCAGCGTTAACACATCGCTGTTCAATGTATAACGAGTACCGTGTTCACCGTTCTCATAAAGTAACACTAACTGGTCGCCTTCTGTGTAATACACCCCGCGACGAATGACTTCACCACCTTCTTCATCGGAAACTCGAAACATGAATATGAAGTCTGGCTGCAGAACCAAATCCATTTTTTGAATGTTACTTGCACGTAAATCGCTTCCAGACAGTTCGGCACTTGACCAGATTCCCGCCAATGCATTGGGCAAGGCCTTGGTGAACATAACCCCGTTAAGATTCAGCATGTTGTGATTACTGCTGTATGCGTAAACCTGAGGTTCTGAGGTATTCAAACCCAAAATGATAGTGTCTTCATTGGCGTTATACAAACCTTCCCAATGATCGACGCTGTAGTCTTTCTTTTGGATATCGATAGTGAATGAGTAGTTTGAATCAAGAGTCAGCTTGATCGCTCTAAAGTTTTCAGTACCTTGCTCAGGATCAGGGTTCATCAAATACCAATCACCAAGCAGCAAAGGAAGGTCAAAATGGGATAGATTACTATCACTTTTTGATTGTTGGCTACTCGAAGCGACCTCGCTCCCAAAAGCCACAAAACTTAAACAAGATAAAAATAGTAGAATCCATTTCATAAGCGTCCCCTCGTTTTCTTTAAGCTTAGGCACGTAATGAATAGAAAGCGAAAAAATATGATCCAAGTCACTAAATTTTAAGTGCGAAGTAACTTAAATGTCATTATCACTCGAAAAATAATACTTAAGTTTAGTTATTTTTACGGTGTACTTGACAGTCGAAAATCAAATAACAGTGGTTCTGGAACAAGTTAAAAAGCGAGGAAGCGTGCCGTTAACGTGACATAGCTCTAGGCAAGAACGCAAGTACAAAAAAAGCGAGCCTAGGCTCGCTTTTCAAATAGTACGTCTTTAAACAATCACCTTACAACAGGTATTTTGTTTATTTCTTGATCATATCCAGCATGATAGCAACTGATTCATCAAGATAAGCATCCGGGGCTTCGTAGTCTTTTGGAATATCATCCAACGTTTTAAATGCCTCTAACTTAGCGGCTTTTTGACGTTGGTTAATACGATCTAGACGAAGCGCATCCGCATCATCACTCTCTTGTTGACGAACCTTTTCATTAAGAGAAAGGTCGTTGTCGTCTTTATCTGCCTTATACTTTTCAATATCTTGCGCGATAAAGCCAAATTCCATATCTGTTGCGATACGAGCTTGGTGTTTGGCCGTCAACGCTGCGATTTGCTCATCGTTACGCTGTAACACTGAGTACTTCGCTTTGTCGATGCTGTCCCAAGGAAGAGCATTGTCTTCAACACTTTCACCGGTATCTGCAGGATCAATCGGCGTTGGGTAAGCAATATCAGGCACTACGCCCTTGTTTTGCGTACTACCACCATTGATTCGGTAGAATTTCTGGATTGTGTATTGAACGTAGCCTAACTCTTTATCGAACAAATCATAAATATGATTCAAAGAGCGATGTTGTTGCACCGTACCTTTACCGAAAGAGTTTTCACCCAAGATAATTGCACGACCGTAATCTTGCATCGCTGCTGCAAAGATTTCAGACGCTGAAGCACTGTAGCGATTCACCAATACCGTTAACGGGCCTTGGTAACTGATTTGACCATCAGTATCGCTGTTCACTTTGACACGACCGTAGCTATCACGAACCTGAACAACAGGTCCCTCTTTGATAAACAAACCAGAGAGTTCGGTTGCTTCAGTCAGTGCACCACCACCGTTGTTTCGAAGGTCAACAATAATACCTTCAACACCTTGCTCTTTAAGCTCAGTGATCAGTTTATCGGTGTCTTTAGAAAGGCCAACGTAGAAGCTTGGTACTTCTAGTACACCAATCTTCTTGCCGTCTTTCTCGATCACTTCTGATTTAACAGCGCGGTCTTCTAAACGAATCTTATCGCGAACAATTGTGACAACGTGACTTTTTGCATCTTTACCATCTGGCAAGATCTGTAGCTTCACTTTAGTCCCTTTCGGGCCTTTAATAAGTTGTACTACATCGTCTAAACGCCAGCCGATAACATCAACAATCTCTTCGCCATCTTGACCAACGCCGACAATGCGGTCGCCATCACTCAATTGTTTACTGTTTGACGCAGGGCCACCAGCAACTAAAGAACGAATAACGGTGTAGTCGTCTGTCATTTGAAGTACAGCACCAATACCCTCTAGAGATAGATTCATCTCAGATTGGAATTGTTCTGCATTTCTTGGAGAAAGGTAACTGGTGTGCGGATCAACTTCACGCGCAAATGCGTTCATGTAGATCTGGAAAGCATCTTCATTATGCGATTGCGTAATACGCTTCATCGCATTGTTGTAACGCTTTTCCAAAACTTCTTGAATCTCTGGCCACTCTTTACCAGTAAGTTTTAGATTCAACGCATCGTATTTAACGCGTTTTCTCCAAAGCTCATTCACTTCAGCGATATCTTTTGGCCACTCAGCTTCACTACGATTGAGCTCAATACTTTCATCAGTACCAAACTTAATCTCAGTATCTAGCAAAGACAATGCATATTGAAAACGTTCAAAACGCTTCTGCATAGACAGATTGTAAACATCGAATGCAATCTGGTTATTGCCCGATTTCAGCTGATCATCAATTTGTTTAGATGACGCAGAGAAAGAGTCAATATCAGCTTGAGTGAAGATATTACGATTATAATCCAGCATCTCTAAGTAACGATTAAAGATAGCTTGAGAGAAATCATCGTTGAGATTGAAGTGTTTATAGTGAGAACGAGTAAATCGAGAAGTAACACGTTTACTAGCAGTTTCGTGTTGGACCTCAGGAGCGAGTAGAGGTAAATCGTCCTGATCTAATTTGGCTTCGAGAGCCTGAGCTGAAGCTGCTAGCCAAAAGCTAGCAGCAATCAGTGTCAATTTTGAACGGCATTTCATGCGTAGGAGTATCTCCTTTAAGCGCGCAAGTGCTCCGCTTTAACAACCATTTGTAGGCCGTTTGCTAACTGAACACGCACATCTTCCTTATTGATTTCAACAATGGTCGCAGCCATGTTTCCTTTACCCATGTTCACATTTACTTCTTTGCCAGCGATGAATTCGTCAGCGTTCAAAGCGCGTGTTTCTACAGGCTTTTCTACTTTTGGTGCTTTAGGCGCTTGACGACGAGGCTGTTGAGCTTTCTTCGCCTTAGGTTTCGCTTTGCCTTCTTCACGAGCTTTTTGTGCTTGTTCTTTACGACGAGCCTGAACTTTCGCTTTGCTTTCAGCAAGTGTAGCTTTAGCGTGTTCAACGTGCTCTTCTTCTAATGTGCCACACGCGTTGCCGTCTAGGTCAACACGTTCTGCGCCAGCTTTTACGCCGTGCAGGTAACGCCATGATGATGTGTACTGTCTTAACGCTGCACGAAGCTGAGTCTTACTTACTTTTTCGTCTTCATTTAGACGTTCAGCAAGATCTTGAAAAATACCAATTTTAAGTGGCTTCGCTTCACCTTCTAGAGTAAAGCATTTAGGGAAACATTCAGCAATATATGCGATAACTTCTTTGCTGTTTTTTAACTTTTCAGTGTTTTCCATGTGGGTTCCTGGTTTTTGCGGTTTTCCGCGAGCATTAAGAAAATATTTTTACGTATTATAGAGAGATGCTTGGGAAAAACCACAGTAAGAGAATAATTTATGCCTTGTTCGCGTGCGAATTAAGCAGCTTTTCCACTTCTGCCATGAAAAATGTCAATCCGTCCTCGTCAATTTGAGAAAATCGGCCAACATTTGGGCTGTCGATATCAAGCACACCCGCTATTTTTCCACCGATAGAGAACGGAATTACGATTTCTGAGTTACTTGCAGCGTCACAAGCGATGTGACCTTCGAACTCATGAACATCATGAATGCGCTGAACTGTATTCGTCGCAACCGCAGTTCCACACACTCCACGCCCTACCGGAATTCGCACACAAGCAGGTTGACCTTGGAAAGGACCCAGTACAAGTTCGTCTTTTTCCTTAGCTTGATCCTGCTTCATTAAATAGAAACCCGCCCAATTCAAATCATCCAATTCCATGAATAATAAAGAACTGATATTAGCAAGATTAGCAGTTAGATCGGTTTCTGATTCAATTAATGCAACGGCTTGTTTGGTTAAGCGTTGGTAATGTTCTATTTTCATATTAACTTCCAATTAAATTGAGACTTCCATTATCAAGAGAACGCAGTAGAATGCGGCCATCAAACTAAATAGGACTTATTCTCATTACAATGAACAATTCAGAAGACACTATTAGCCGTTCTTGGTTAATAACTCAAGTAAAAAAACACAAGTCCAAATTACTGTTTGCTAACATTATTGCCATACTTGCAACTCTCATCAGTGTCCCTATCCCGTTGCTCATGCCATTAATGGTTGATGAAGTATTACTTGATAAGCCGGCTTCTGGCTTAGATATGATGAATCACCTACTTCCAACATCGCTGCAGACACCCACTGGCTATATTGCACTGACTTTGCTGTTAGTCATTATCATGCGTACCGTTAGCCAAGCGTTGAACATTCTGCAAGGGCGTCAATTTACACTCGTCTCCAAAACAATCACCTATCAAATGCGTAGCAAGATGATAGATAAGCTTGGTCGCATTAGTATTAGACAATACGAGACCAAAGGCAGCGGCGGTATTAATGCTCACCTAATAACAGACATAGAGACAATCGATAAGTTCATTGGCTCAACGCTCTCTAAGTTCCTGATCAGCTTCTTAACGGTGTTCGGCACTGCGATTGTGTTGTTATGGTTAGAGTGGCGTTTAGGGCTGTTCATTCTACTGGTCAATCCTGTTGTTATTTATTTCTCTCGTAAACTAGGTAGCAAGGTTAAGCACCTTAAAAAGTACGAGAACCAATCTTTCGAACGTTTTCAAAATCGCTTGGTTGAAACCTTAGATGGTATTTATCAGCTACGTGCAGCCAACAAAGAACGTATCTTCCTAGATGAATTGAAGGTTCAAGCGAACCAAGTAAGAATCGATGCCGATAAATACGCATGGCAATCTGAAGCGGCTGGACGTGTTTCGTTTCTGCTATTTCTGTTGGGCTTTGAACTTTTCCGCGCTGTCGCGATGTTAATGGTGCTATTCAGTGACTTAACCATCGGTCAGATCTTTGCGGTATTCGGTTACTTATGGTTTATGTTGGGCCCGGTTCAAGAGCTGCTAGGGATTCAATTCTCTTGGTACAGCGCGAAGGCGGCACTACAACGAATCAATGATCTTCTTAAGTTAGAAGAAGAGCATCGTCCTGTGAGTAAGGTGAACCCTTTCAATGAAAACCAAGAAGTGACGGTAGACATAGAAAACGTTACATTCTCTTACACATTAGAAAACACTGTTTTAAATAGCCTATCGCTGCACATCCCTGCTGGTAAAAAGGTCGCTTTAGTGGGCGCGAGTGGTGGCGGTAAATCGACATTAATCCAATTGCTGATTGGGGTTTATCAAGCCGATTCAGGTTGTATACGCTATAACGGCGAAAAAACTGATGACATCAGCTTTGATATTATCCGTAATGAAATTGCCGTTGTTTTACAACAACCTATACTCTTTAACGACACATTGAGGCATAATCTGACCCTTGGCGTTGAATACGATGAAATGTCGCTATGGCGTGCGCTTGAAGTCTCTCAAATGCAAGATGTTATCAAGCAACTGAGTAATGGCTTGGATACGCAAATTGGTAGGAATGGTGTTCGACTGTCTGGCGGTCAACGACAACGTCTAGCAATAGCCCGCATGGTGCTGAGCAATCCTAAGTTTGTTATTCTTGACGAAGCGACCTCCGCACTAGATACAGCCACAGAGTCAGCACTGCATAAAGCTCTGAGCGAGTTTTTGAAAGATCGCACAACTTTGATAGTGGCTCATCGATTATCAGCGGTGAAACAAGCCGATCTAATCTATGTTTTAGAAGATGGGCAAGTCACACAGACGGGAACACATGGTGAATTGGTTGAACAACAAGGACTTTATCAAACACTCTACGGCAGTGTGCAATCGCACGCCTGATGTTTGTGGTTCTGAGTCTTTTAGTCGGGCATCGAGCCTGACTAACGTTTCAACTTGGGAGGTCGCGTGACCTCCCCATCCGTTACCAACCCTTTATCAACTAAGCATCAATGCGATAGCAGCTCAGTGCGCCTTTGTCAGGGCTGCGAACTCCCCGTCGATAAAATGGACATCCCTTTAGGGAAATCCGCTTATTGCCCAAGATGTGGCACTCAGCTTTATAGAGGCGGTACCCCTAGCCTGTCTGGTAACCTAGCAATCGCCGTCACTTGTTTGTTGCTCTTTATCCCTTCTCACTTTTTCGATTTCATTAGCATCCGCCTAATTGGGGTGATGATACCTGCAACCCTGCCATCTGGTGTGTTTACCTTAATGGGTGAAGGCTTCCCGCTACTTGGCTTGTTAATCTTATTCTGTAGTTCCATCGCCCCCTTGCTGGTCTGTACTTCTGTACTTATTAGCCATCTGTCACTTCGCTTCGGACTCTTTACGCCGTTTCGCTATTCATTAGCTATTATCCAAACCCTAAAACACTGGATGATGCTGGATGTATTCTTAGTGAGTGTTGCGATCTCGTGCTTTAAGCTACAAGACTATTCAGACATCTTTGTTGGTCCAGGTTTGATTGGACTCATTCTTTTGCAACTATTTAGCGTGCTATTAGTTAGCCGCATTAGTGTAAGGCGATACTGGGAAGCGTGGGCTAAAGAATCTGATTACGTGTTTGCCGAAACCAAGAACGTTCATTGTCATAACTGTCACCTATCTCAACCAGAAGGCGATAGTTGCGTTCGTTGTCATCACGACCTCTATCATCGCAAACCTTACTCGATTCAAAAGACATGGGCATTGTTGTTTGCCGCGTCAGTAGCCATTGTGCCAGCCAACGTTATCCCTATTTCTATTCTTATTACTAACGGGCAAAGGCTCGAAGATACGATTATCTCCGGTGTTGCGTCTCTGATTAACAGCGATATGTATGGTATTGCGATAATCATCTTCGTGGCGAGTATTGTCGTCCCAGTAGCCAAAATCCTTGGGCTGGCTTACATCTTGATTTGTATTCAGATGAAGCGAGCGCTCTACCACAGACAACGAATGACCGTCTATTTCATCGTGAAATGGGTAGGAAAATGGTCTGTGATGGATCTGTTCGTTATTTCGATCATGATGACATTGGTCGACCGTGGACAAATTTTAAACTTCACACCAGGTTATGGTGCAGTCGCTTTTGGCGTTGTTGTTGTTCTGACGATGCTCGCAGCGGAAAGCTTAGATCCTAGGCTAATTTGGGATAACTATACCTCTAAAGATGAGTCAGTGAATGAACAACAATAACCAATCACAAACGTCATATTCACCAGAAGTTAGGAAAAACAAAGGCATCTCACCTTTGTGGATTCTGCCAATACTTACCGTCGCTCTCGCCGGTTGGCTGGTAATGAAGTCGGTTCACGATGCTGGGCAACGTGTGCAGATCTACTTCTCGGATGCGGCAGGGTTAATCGCAGGACGCACCACCATTCGCTACCAAGGCTTAGAGGTAGGTATGGTTCGTGACATTACACTGTCCAAAGACCTGTCCAATATTTACGTTGATGCTGATATCTACCCTGAAGCTAAAAAGCTGCTTTCGAAAGGTACACGCTTCTGGTTGGTTAAACCGACAGCAAGCTTATCGGGTATCTCTGGTTTAGATGCGCTTGTTTCAGGTAACTACATTGCTATTCATCCAAGTGAAACGAAACAAGAACCAGAAACGGTTTTCCAAGCCTTGGAATCATCCCCTTCTGACTTACTCGCTTCTGAAGGTTTGAATATCTCACTGACGACCAAAGACCTAGGTGGCGTATCGGTTGGCTCTCAAATCGTTTATCGCAAAATCCCAATTGGTGAAGTCTATAACTACCAGCTTAACGAAAACGGTAAGTCAGTGACGATCCAAGCAGCAATTAAAGACGAATACAGCCACATTATCACCGACCAAAGCCGTTTCTGGAATGTGAGTGGTTTAGGCGCAAGTATCGGGTTCTCAGGTGTTGATGTCCGTTTAGAAAGTCTCAGTGCCCTATTAGGTGGTTCTATCGCTGTAGACTCGCCAGGAGATGGTCAGCCGGTAGAAATGAATACCAAGTTCAAGCTCTACCCTGATTTAAAAACCGCAGGTCGTGGTATTTCAATTAAGATTGCGGTTCCTGATGATAATAAGATCAGCGCGACGGGTGCTCCAATCATGTACCGCGGAATCGAAATCGGTCAAATTACCGATTTATCGTTAAGCGAAGGTCGTGAGCACGTGGTTGCTTCAGCGGCAATTCAACCTGCATTCAGTGACTTCTTAAACAGTGGCAGTAAGTTCGTTCTTGAAGAAGCCGAACTATCACTAACTGGTATGAAGAACATCGCCAACTTAGTAACAGGTAACTTCTTAACTTTAGTACCCGGTGAAGGTGAAAAAGCACGTCGATTTACTGCGATTCGTCAAACCGAATACAGCCAAGAACAAGAGAAATCCGTCGCGATTCGTCTAACTTCAAACAATTCATTCGGTTTAGATGTCGGTACCCAACTGCTTTACAAAGGTATTGCGGTCGGCTCAATTATCAAAGTGGGCTTGGTTGATGGTGTAGGTACAGGTAGCGACAAACACGAAGTCTTCATGGATGCGTTGATCGACAACGAATACGCGCACCTTATCAAAAGTAACAACCGATTCTTCGTTACTGGCAGCGCGACAGCTGAGTTGACAGAATCAGGCCTGAGTGTGACCGTTCCGCCTGCTAAACAGCTTCTAACAGGCTCAATCAGCTTTGTAAGTGAAGGCAAAGATCAAGCTCGCGGCAACTATCAACTGTTCCAAAGTAAATCACTGGCAGAGATAGCAAAGTTCAACCAATCGGGTTCTAAAACGTTATCGTTGTTTGCAAGTGAATTACCTTCGATCTCTAAAGGCAGTCCACTACTCTACCGTAACCTTCAAGTGGGTAGTATTTCAGATTTCCAACTGGCTGATGGTGGCGTGAGAATTAAAGTCACGATTGAAAACCGCTACACACACTTAATAAATAAACACACGGTTTTCTGGAACCGTTCAGGTGTTGAAGTGGATGCGTCGCTATCGGGGATCAGTATCAAAGCGGCACCAGTTAAAACACTGATTCAAGGTGGTATTGCGTTTGATTCGCTGCCGGGTATCGACAACAAACTGGGCGATGTGTGGAAGCTTTATAACGATTCAAAATCAGCTCGTAAATTCGGTCGTGCGATTACTATTACCTCTTCTGGCGACCAAGAAGTCAGCAAGGGCATGCCGATCAAATACCAAGGTGTGACAGTGGGTGAAGTCACTTTGGTTATTCCGATCTTTAACAAGGGTGGTATCGAAATCACGGCTCGTATCCTGCCGGAATATGTTGAGAAAATTGCCGTCGCGGATAGCCACTTCTGGGTAGCCGAACCAGAAATTGGTTTGAACGGAATTAAGAATGTGTCGTCTCTGATTTCTAAGCACATCAAAGTTGAACCGGGGAACGGAAGTAAAACCACGGCATTCAAGTTGAGCAGTGGCCCAGTACAACCTGAAGGCAAAATATTCACCCTACAAAGTGAAAGTCGCGGTTCAGTGTCTGAAGGCACACCGATTCTGTTCCGAGAGTTAGAGATTGGTTCTGTGATTGATGTACAGCTTGGCGAATTTGCAGACCGAATTATATCTACTATTCAGATAAAGCTAGAGTTCGCTTACCTGATTCGCTCGAACAGCGTGTTCTGGAATGTGTCTGGTGTTGATGTGTCTATCGGCTTGTCTGGCGCTAACATTAAAGCAGGTACTGTCGATAGCCTAATTCGTGGTGGCATCACCTTCTCAACGCCACCAACCGATGAATTACAACCGTTGGCAGAAGAAGATCAGTCTTTCTACTTATATCCTAAAGCCGAAGACGAGTGGAAATCGTGGAGAACCGCAATCCCTCGCCCATAGACGTGGCTCGATAGCTCAAGTTCTCCGAGCGAATAGCCGACAATTCACATCTAAATGCAGCCATTGGGCTGCATTTTTATTGTTTCAAGCAAATATGGTTTAGGACAATCTCATTTTGCTTTAAACTGCGCGCATTAATGCTATAAATCGAGATACCCTTTTGCACGCTAACGTATATATCCCAGAAGAATTCCTAACTCACATTGAAGGCATCATGCCGAGCCATCTAGACATGGCTTCGTTTGTCGCTTCTTGTCAAAAGCCACTTCGTAAAAGCATTCGAGTGAACACACTCAAGATCAGTGTTGAAGACTTCCTCGTGCGTGCAAAAGATAAAGGCTGGGAATTAGAGCCAGTGCCTTGGTGTGAAACGGGTTTTTGGATCACGACCGATGAAACTGAAGCGCCACTAGGTAACACTGCAGAGCACATGTCTGGCCTATTCTACATCCAAGAAGCCAGTTCAATGATGCCACCTTCTGCACTATTCCAAGGCGAAGAAAATTACCAAGCAGTGCTAGATACGGCTGCGGCTCCGGGTTCTAAAACCACACAGATTGCAGCACTCATGAATAACCGTGGCGTGCTGGTTGCAAATGAATACGCAGCGAGCCGAGTAAAAGTACTTCACGCCAACATCGAACGTTGTGGTGTGCGTAATGCTGCGCTGAGCAACTTTGACGGCCGTGTATTTGGTGGCTGGCTACCAGAACAATTCGATGCTGTGTTGTTAGACGCACCCTGCTCTGGCGAAGGCACAATTCGTAAAGACGCCGACGCAATGAAGAACTGGACATATCAATCTGTAGTCGACATCGCAGACACGCAGAAAGACCTTATCGAAAGTGCATTCCACGCCCTTAAGCCAAATGGTGTTCTGGTTTACTCAACGTGTACGTTAAGCACGGAAGAGAACCAACAAGTGTGTCATCACCTAAAAGAAACCTTTGGTGATGCGGTTGAATTCGAATCTCTAGAATCACTGTTTGAAGACGCAAAAGCGACAACAACAGAAGAAGGCTTTCTACACATCTTCCCTCAGGTTTATGACTCTGAAGGCTTCTTCGTTGCACGTATTCGCAAGCTAGCATCGGTGACTCCGCCAGAAGTGAAAAAGCGCTTAGGTAAATTCCCATTCGAGAAAGCTTCAAAGAAAGCGCAACAAGAAGTGGCTGAACAGCTTTCAAGTGCGTTAGATATCGAATTACCAAGTGATACTCAGGTATGGATACGTGACAAAGATGTATGGCTATTCCCTGAAGCATTAGAGCCGATGATTGGTGAGTTCCGTTTCTCTCGTATGGGCATCAAGATCGCAGAAACCCATAAAAAGGGCTACCGCTGGCAACACCAAGTGGCGACTACCCTCGCGACAGGCAATGAAGCCAACATTGTTGAACTGACTATCGAAGATGCTCGCGAATGGTTCATGGGACGAGATGTTCGCCCTGAAGGTCTATCAGGTAAAGGCGAAGTACTGGTTAAATACAACGGTGCGATCATTGGCCTTGGTAAATGGGTTGGCAACCGAGTTAAGAACGGTTTACCACGTGAGCTAGTGCGCGATAAGAACCTGTTCTAGCTTCTTAGCTTCTTAGCTTCTTAGCTTCTTAGCACATGCTCTATCCCTGAACAGAGCTATACAGATGAATAAACAAAAAGCCCAAACAACGCATGTTGTTTGGGCTTTTTCTATTCAATCTGTTTTGTGGGGAGACTAACTCAGTCAACGCAAATAAAAAGGTCGTTGAATCAACGCTTAATTACAAAAACATCAATTCAAGTCACTATTTGTGTTATCAAAAATCGCATATCGGAAAAATTAAACTAGACTTCAGTCTATTAGATAAACAATTAAAACGATTAGCGTAGGCTCTTCGGAGCCCTTTCCCCTAAGCCCAAACAGGAAGGTTTGGGCTTCTTTTTGACCAACAGACTCGCTTATTTCGTTAAGCGAATGCCTTCTTTGTCGATCGAGATTTTGCCAGACTTGTACAAACCACCAATGGTCTTTTTGAACGTACCTTTACTGGTTCTAAATGCAGAGAAAATAGCATCCGGTGAAGACTTGTCATTCAGCGGCAAGAAGCCACCTTTCTTTTCAAGCAAGTCTAGAATCTTAGTGCTTAGATCATCCATCTTAGCGACGCCAATCTTCTGAAGAGACAAGTCAATCTTACCGTCTTCTTCACGAACATTTTTAATGTAGCCTTTCAATGCCTTACCGATGAACAGCTTACCGATGATGTCGGATGGGAAAATCATGCCCCAGTGCTCGCCATTCACGATTGCTTTGTAACCCAATTGGCTACGTTCAGCGATGATAAGATCCACTTGCTCGTTTTGCTTATAAGTCGCTGGCGTATTGTCTAACCACTTGTTGAACTTTGTTGTACCTACAATGCGGCTAGATGCTTTATCAATATATACATATACTAAGATTGACTGACCTTCGTTTAAACGGCCACGTTGCTCGCTGAAAGGAACCAGTAGGTCTTTACCTTTCACACCCCAACTCATGAATGCGCCAGTGCTGTTTACACCTTCAACGGTCATCAAACCAAACTGCCCTACTTGAGCAATCGGTTTTTCAGTCGTTGCAGCGATCTGGTTGTCAGAATCAATGTATAAGAAAACATCTAGCTTTTGACCAATTTCAACACCTTCAGGAGTAAATCGTTTCGGCAGCAACACGGTTCCATAGTCGCTAGCGTCAAGGAATACACCGAAGTCTGCTTGTTTTACTACTTCTAAGTTGTTTATTTGACCAATATTAATCATCAAGATTGTCTCTACTTTAAATTTGGCGGAGATTATACGTGATCTCTGATATGCTTTCGCTAGTTTCATTCATATTTTTACATTCTAGGAGCCATCGTTGATCACCGTTGATAAACAAGATGCGATAACACTTAAAATTAACCATGCCATGGCTAAAACAAAAAAGCTCGACATGGACGTTTATCTATTCATTCCCGGTGAACTTGGACTGACTCCTGAAGTCCTTTCTGAAAGCGCATTTTTCTACAGCTCGATCACTCAAAAACGTGCTTATTACAGTGATAAAACACTGCTGCCTTTGGTGCACAGCCGTTTAGCTAAACGTGGCCGACTGTCCATTACACAATACCGTGTAAGTTTGAGTTTGTTCGCTTATCAATATGTTATCGCGTTAGACAAAGCCGTCAGCAGCTTGAATAAGAACGATAGTGACGACGTAACGGCTGATGAAGTAGATGAAGTCATTGAACTGGCGTTAGATATCTTGAAGAAATTACGCCGAAGCATCCCTTACGAAGAAAACCTCAAACGTTACTATGCTAATATCGATAACTACCTATCTTGGTACACCGAGCAAAAGTTCTTATCGCTGGTTTCGCACATGCCACGTGGCAGTGAGTATTCAACGATTAAAGAACGACTCTTAACGCTTTGTGATAAAGAGACCGCGCACCGTAAACTAAACCGCTATAACTCAGCAAGAGTTCGAGAAGACGTTACCCGTCTG
The DNA here is from genome assembly GCF_024347595.1 of Vibrio pomeroyi. Taxonomy (NCBI): domain Bacteria; kingdom Pseudomonadati; phylum Pseudomonadota; class Gammaproteobacteria; order Vibrionales; family Vibrionaceae; genus Vibrio; species Vibrio pomeroyi. Next base: position 1,939,093 of record NZ_AP025506.1, read on the forward strand.
AGTAACAAGATGCGGTTACTGCGTCGTTTGATTGAACACCCTATCGTGCTTAAAGAAAAGACAACATCGATGGGTAAGAACGTTAAGCGTGCTGTGAAAGGTATTGCGACTGGTTTGGTAATGGTCGTCGTGACTACTACCGTGATCTTGGCTCGTGACTTTCTTGGTGAGATTACTGCCTCTTTCATTGTGGCAATGTCTTTCATCTATGCGTTGCGTGAGATCTTTAAAGATGACTTGAGAGACATCCTTTGGCGCTGGCTACGTAAAGGCAAGCCGAAATGGAAGCGTCGTTACTATGACCCAACGACCAATAAGTCTGTTGGACATAAACTCGAATGGTTGGACTACGCAAACTTTTCTAAGCTTGCAGATCGCATTCAGTCGATCCGTAAAAAGCGTGTGGTGCAACGTGAAGAGCAAATCTTGCATTACCGCTCTCATACTGAGATGTCGACATCGACCTTTATGAGTGGTTACGAGGAGACTCGTGAAACGTTATCGATCAGCCTAAGAGCGCTGACACGATTGATGGATAAAGGCTCAAACAAGATCTACCGTCTGAATGAAGGGCAAGTGAGCCGCGAATCAGTAGAAAAGCGTCATCTTCTCAACCTGATCATTAAGGAGAACAACCATGATAACGAACCAACCTACTACCGTTGGAAGATTGTTATGAACCGTTCCAAAATCGTTGATATTGAGCAAATCACTCAAGAGTCATAAGACTATTATAAAGATTCTCTAAGACGGTATGTGGAAACCATTCACATACCGTTATTTCAACTCTTCGAGCATTCCCCATAACTTCTTACCCAGCACCTATTTACTTGATGGCTATTTTCTGGATGGGACTTTCTTAATTGAGAGCGTTAGCGTGAACTCCGCCATCGGCTCATCACCATGTAAAGATGGGCATGTCGCGATAATGGTTACAGGTTGATTAACTCGTTCTCCGGTCGACATGGTTTCTGCCAACATAGTGTTGATCAGCTCACCGTCGTTACAAGTGAAATGCACATCACCCTCAGGGCGCTTCAAAAAGTTACCCGTCACTTCTTTAAAAGCCAACGAGATCTTTTCACCTTGCTGCTGCGATTTACTCATCGCGAGAAAGCCACCCGCGACATCCGCACCGACAGCTAAAACGCCAAAGTACATACTGTTAAGGTGATTCTTGGTACGTCTTTTAAGCGGAATTTTCACTTCAACATGTTGGTTGTCCAACGCGAGCAGTTTTGGTCGACACAACCAGATAAGTGGGACTTTGAAAAAGCCAAACATGCTTAAGTAGAAATTTGCTTTTTGTAGAGGGGTCAACATTCGAATTACCTAGCCAAGTTAGTCATCAGACCAGTTAATCGACTAGCGATAAGAATGTCAAAAAAATGTTACAAAAAAGAGATATCATCGCACAATGATATCTCTTTCATTCTCAAAGCATTAGCGCTTTAAGTCGGCTTATCAGGCAAGCTAATCGATTTACGCAGTCACGACCGTTTCAACACCTTCAAGGTCAGCAATGTAACCTTGTAGACGTGGGTAATCGACTAAACCTTGCGTGACTAGCAATACTGGCTTCTTCGCATGCAGCGTCGCTTTAACAATCATGTCCAGTAAAGTAATCACCGCTTCGTTTTGCGGATCGAAAGCATGTTGCTGCGCTTCATTTTGTTTGTCTACACCAAGAGTGAAAGACGCTAGGCTGTCGACATTCACAACGACACCATCAAAGTAATGCAGTAGACGTTCGCTCAATAGCACTGCAGACGGCACATCACACGAGAACAGTACTTTCAAACCGTTAAGACCGCGTGGTAAACCTTGCTCTGCTAGTAAGTCGATGATCTTCGCAGCGTCGCTTAACGCACGAACGTAAGGCACAACCACTTCAACGTTGATGCCTTGCTCACGTAATGCCTTAATCACCTGACATTCTAAAGCGAAAGCCTTGCTGTACTCTGGTGTCGCATAGCGAGCTACACCACGAACGCCTAGTGCTGGGTTCACCTCCTCAACTTCGCAATTGCCGCCTAACAGCGAACGGAAGCTGTAGCTATCAGCACTGCTCAACGCGATGCGCACTGAGGTATGATTCGGTAGGACTGCAGCTTGAATCGCTACAACCAGTGTTGAAACAAAGTGTTCATCGACACTCTTGCCACCAAGGATGGCATCTAAAGAGGTTTTCTCAATATCAGAAAGTGTATCTAAATGGTCTTCAATCGATGGATGGTAGAAAACACGGTCCATGACCAATTCAGACAGAGATACGTACAAGTGGGTGGAATTATTATTATCGTTATAAGAAGGCAGCACATCACCTAAGACAAGTTCTGGGTGCAAAGTGCTTTGAGTTTCTTGAGTCATTGCTGCTCCAGCATTTTTATGTTGTGTTCAAACGAAAATACCGATAGCTGCCTGTTAATACAAGTGAAAATCCCTTATTTGACGCTGGCCTGCTGATAAAAATAAGAATATTAGCAATAACTGAGATAACTTTGACTCAAGAGAGTTTATTCCTCTGTTCAATTCCGTTATCTTAACCACTTCGCAATAGAATAAAAAAGCTATCACATGCCATTAAAAACTGATGAGTTGAGAACCCAAGCACTGGGTCCTATGCCAACTCCTGCCGAATTAGGCAATGCACACCCTATTACTGACGACGTTGCTGAGCGTATTGCAAATTCTCGCCGCCAAATCGAAGATATCCTAACTGGTCGTGATAACCGCCTATTAGTTATCGTTGGCCCTTGTTCTGTTCATGACACAGAAGCGGCACTTGATTACGCTGAGCGCTTAAGCCAGATTCAAGAGCAATACAAAGACGAATTGTTCGTTGTGATGAGAACCTACTTCGAGAAACCTCGCACGGTTGTAGGTTGGAAAGGTCTGATTACCGATCCAAACCTTGATGGTTCATACGCACTTGAAACGGGCTTGAACAAAGCGCGTAAGCTTCTGCTAGACATCAATAAGCTTGGCCTAGCAACAGCGACTGAATTCCTTGATATGATCACAGGTCAGTACATTGCAGACCTTATCACTTGGGGCGCAATCGGCGCTCGTACAACAGAATCTCAGATTCACCGTGAAATGGCTTCAGCTCTTTCTTGCCCAGTTGGCTTCAAAAACGCGACTAACGGCAACATCAAGATCGCTATCGATGCGATTCGTGCTGCGCATGCTTCACACTACTTCTACTCTCCAGACAAGAACGGCCGCATGACGGTTTACCGTACTTCTGGTAACCCATACGGTCACGTTATTCTACGTGGTGGCGATAAGGGTCCTAACTTCGACGCTGAGTCGGTAGATATCGCATGTAAGCAACTGGCTGAATTCGACCTGCCTCAACGTTTGGTTGTAGACTTTAGCCACGCTAACTGTCAGAAACAGCACCGTAAGCAGTTAGAAGTTGCACAAGACATTTGTGACCAGATCAAATCTAACAAGAATCAAATTGCAGGCATCATGGCAGAAAGCTTCATTAAAGAAGGCAACCAGCCAATGACTGACATCAACAACCTAGAATACGGCAAGTCTATTACTGACCCATGCCTAAGCTGGGAAGATACTGCAACTATGCTAGACATGCTTGCAACTGCAATTAAAGATAGAAACTTAGCTTAAGGACATAACACAATGCCATCATTTGACATTATCTCTGAAGTAGAATCAGTAGAACTACGCAACGCTGTAGACAATGCTAACCGTGAACTATCGACTCGTTTCGATTTCCGCGGCGTTGATGCAAGCTTCGACTACAAAGATGAGTCGGTGAAACTGACTGCTCAAGACGATTTCCAACTGAAGCAAATGCGCGATATCCTTCGTAGCAACCTAACAAAGCGTAATGTTGATCCTAACGCGATGGAAGCGAAGGCTGCAGACCAAACAGGTCGCACTTGGCACCAAACGGTTATCTTCAAGCAAGGCATCGAAACCGATGTTGCTAAGAAAATCGTTAAGCTAATCAAAGACAACAAAGTTAAGGTTCAAGCGGCTATCCAAGGCGAGAAAGTTCGTGTAACGGGCAAGAAGCGTGATGACCTACAAGCAGTTATGGCACTGGTGCGTAACGGTGAACTTGGTCAACCTTTCCAGTTTGATAACTTCCGCGACTAATTGATCTGGCTATGTGCAGCGGCTCTTGTTCGCTGCTTACTAATCAGTTTAATGCGGCATTTAAAATAGCAAAAAGCCACTTCTTTATCGGAAGTGGCTTTTTATTTATCTAGGCGTTGTTATTGCGTGTTAGACGCCAGTATGAAGACAGCTAACTGGCCTAACTTTTAGCTCAACACCTTGGCAGAAGACAGCTTCAGGTCTTTCCCTACCAATAAGTTGAATTCGACACTCGCTGGTGGAATAAACACACAGACACGTAAGCTCTCTGCTCTTGCTTGTTCGAGCTTAGTAGACAGCTCTCCACTATTCGCATAGCTTTCTCTTTCCGCATCACGGCGACACAAGTCTATAAACTCGAATGGGCAATCACTCGGAGCAAGAACCAGTTCAGCTTCCTGCATTAGACGTAAAGCTTTCATTGGTAACAGCTCTATATCTTGTTCGAACTCAATCCAAGTCACCTGCCCTTCGCTATCAATGCCTTGCGTTAGTGCTTGTTGATAATAAGACTCTAACTGTTCTCTGTCTGTTATCTGCTCAATAAAGCTAGATGACAAGAAACGCTCCCAGAACTTACGACGCTCGTCGACTGTTGGGAATGACTCTTTGATTGAATTGCGTTTTGATGCACCGAAGTCTGCAATCAAACCTATATTTTGTGGCAGTACTGTTTCGAGTTTTTCTCTAATATTACGCACTAAAACAGGTGAAGCACCACCGCTAGAGATCGCAATTTGAATTCTTCCGCGATTTATCATCGAAGGCGTGATGAAATCGCAGTAAGGTAAATCATCAACCACATTGACTAAAATACCCAGTTTTTTCGCATCATTATACACTTGGTGATTCAGGCTTGGGTTGTCGGTTGTAGCCCAAACCTGCAAGTAATCTTTCGATATGATCTGCGACGAATAAAAGTTCTGAACCCAGTGAAGTTTGTTCTCATCAACAAGCTGCTTTAAGTAAGGCGCTACCTTGGGAGAAACCAAAGTCACATTCGCTCCAGCTCGCAACAAGCTATCGACTTTACGGCAAGCAACCTCGCCCCCACCAACCACCAGAATTGGCTTATTCTCTACATCCAAAAACATTGGGAAATAACGCATGTTCTTCCTTGAGACGACTTCAATAACTATTCAGCCATGCTACCAAATTTGGAGCATATTCATAACTATCCAAGTGTAATAAAAATATTTATTGACCAAATTTCAATCTTTTTTAAGGCGAATGTTTCATCAGTGTGAGATTCATTCAGAATATTTATCTAGTCGATTATCAATATAAAAATCTAAATCTTGTTGCACCAACAGTGTGAACCCTTGCACTATTTACATTCAGTTAACATTTGGTCATTCTAAATGTGTTCGGATTTGTGATTTCATTCAAAATTCTTTTTAAATTATACATTTGTGAAACTACGGATCCTTTCCTAACCTTATAAACAGTTGTTTAAATCGCACACAGTTTCATTTGCAAAATGCAACTCGTTTGATTTGGGCAACAAGGTCATAGAAAACGCAACACATATAGAAAAACTCAAACGAGCACGAGTATCAGGTGTCACCTGGTTAACAAGGAAGGATACAAATGACAAATAAACTAACACTTCTTGCTTCAGTAGTAGCTGCATCAACTGCGATGATGGCAACATCGGCATCAGCGGCAGAAAGCACTCTGGACAAAGTCACATCTCAAGGCTTCTTAACTTGTGGTGTAAGTACAGGTCTTCCAGGGTTCTCTAACCCTAACTCAAAAGGTGAATGGGAAGGAATTGATGTTGAGTATTGTCAAGCTCTTGCAGCGGCTGTACTCGGTGACAAGACCAAAGTTAAGTATGTACCTCTAACAGCAAAAGAGCGTTTTACTGCGCTTCAATCTGGCGAAATCGACGTACTATCTCGTAACACAACATGGACATTACATCGTGACACCGCTTTAGGTCTGAACTTCGTTGGCGTTAACTACTACGATGGTCAAGGCTTCATGGTTAAGAAAGATCTAGGCCTAACAAGTGCTCTAGAACTTGATGGTGCTTCTGTATGTGTTCAATCAGGTACAACGACTGAGCTTAACCTAGCCGATTACTTCCGTAACAACGGCATGTCTTACAAGCCAGTGGTATTTGATACGGCAGCACAAACTTCTAAAGGTTTCGACGCAGGTCGTTGTGACGTGCTAACAACAGACCAATCTGGTCTATACGCACTTCGCCTAAACCTAGCTGACCCGAAATCTGCACAAGTACTTCCTGAAATCATCTCTAAAGAGCCTCTAGGCCCTGTAGTACGTCAAGATGATGACAAATGGTTTAACGTTGCTAAGTGGACACTTTCTGCAATGATTAACGCGGAAGAATACGGCATCTCTTCTAAAAATGCAGACGAAATGCTTAAGTCAAAAGATCCAAACATCAAGCGTATTCTTGGTGTAGACGGTCCTAAAGGTAAAGGCCTTGGCATTCGTGACGACTGGGGTTACCAAGTAATTAAGCAAGTTGGTAACTACGGTGAGAGTTTTGAGCGTACTGTTGGTACAGGTTCTCCACTTCAAATCTCTCGTGGCGTAAATGCATTATGGAATGCGGGCGGCTTTATGTACGCTCCACCAATCCGTTAATAGCACCTACGTGATTACTTGTTCGTAACCGTTGCTATCACGCACATCTTGTGTGGTAGCAACAAACAGAAAATGAATATTTGAGTAACACGATTTAGGGCGGTTTTTCCGCCCTAACTGTTAAATGGATTTGAGGTTATTGCAGTATGAAACCTAACAACACTCTTACTCCTTCCCAGGAAAAGCCTGAAGCAAAAAGTGTCAACCTATTATACAACCCGACTTTCCGATCTGTTGTTTTTCAGATCATCGCCATCGGAGCACTCGGCGCTTTCTTCTACACCATCGTAAATAATGCCCTTACCAACCTCGACGCCCGAGGCATTGCCACTGGTTTTGACTTTCTTAGTCAAGAAGCCGGTTTTGGTATCGGATTAACGCTCGTCGAATATGACGAAACCTTCTCTTATGGTCGAACGTTCGTTGTCGGCTTATTAAACACCGCCCTAGTTTCAGTGCTAGGTATTATTTTAGCCACCGTTCTTGGCTTCAGTATGGGTATCGCTCGTTTATCTTCTAACTGGTTAGTTAGCCGATGTGCAGCGGTTTACATTGAAATCTTCCGAAATATCCCTCTACTACTTCAAATTTTCTTTTGGTATTTTGCCGTTCTTCAAGCTCTACCATCAGCTCGTCAAAGTCTAAGTCTGGGTGAAGCCATCTTCTTGAATGTCCGTGGCTTATATTTCCCGGCGCCTGTTTTAGAGCAAGGAAGCAGCTTTGTTATTGCAGCACTGATCATCGGTATTGTCGCTACTGTGATCATCAATATTTGGGCGAACAACAAGCAGAAACTGACTGGGCAACAAACACCGATGTTTCGCATCGCAGCGAGTTTAATCGTTGGTTTACCGCTGGTTGTTTACTTTGTTATGGGAATGCCTATTTCGGCTGAATACCCTGCACTGAAAGGATTTAACTTTAAAGGCGGCATCAGCATCATCCCTGAGCTTGCAGCCCTTGTGTTAGCTCTCAGTATCTATACGGCATCTTTCATTGCAGAGATCGTTCGTTCGGGTATTAATGCGGTGAACCATGGTCAAACAGAAGCTGCTATGTCTTTGGGGCTACCACGTTCTCGCACATTGAAACTGGTTATCATCCCACAAGCTTTACGTATCATCATTCCACCGCTTACCAGTCAATACTTAAACTTAACCAAGAACTCTTCGCTAGCAATGGCGATTGGTTACCCTGACCTAGTTTCTGTATTCGCAGGTACAACGCTTAACCAAACCGGTCAAGCGATAGAAATCATTGCGATGACCATGGGCGTATACCTAACACTAAGCTTATTGACCTCCGCGTTAATGAATATCTATAACCGTAAAGTCGCATTGGTGGAGAGATAATATGAGCACACATCAATTTCAACCTGATCTTCCGCCTCCCGCTAACACGGTTGGTATGGTTGGCTGGTTAAGGAAAAATCTCTTTAACGGCCCTATTAACAGTGTAGTGACACTGGTTTTAGGTTACATCGCATTCTCATTACTTTGGGCAACCTTTGACTGGGCATTCTTAAATGCAGACTGGGTCGGCACAACTCGTGATGCATGTACGAGTGACGGCGCGTGCTGGGTATTCATCAGTGTTCGTTGGGACCAATTCATGTACGGTTTCTATCCTGAAGCTGAACTGTGGCGCCCTCGCCTTTTCTACGCAACGTTAGCCATTTTTGTCGCTTTATTGGCTTATGAAAAAACACCTAAGCGTACGTGGATTTGGTTGTTCTTCGTAAACATCTACCCATTTCTAATCGCTGGTTTGTTATACGGTGGTGTATTTGGACTGGAAGTTGTTGATACCCATAAGTGGGGCGGACTACTGGTTACATTGATCATTGCATTAGTGGGTATTGTGGTTTCGCTTCCTATCGGTGTTGCACTTGCTCTTGGGCGTCGTTCAGAAATGCCGATCATTCGCAGTATCTGTACTGTGTACATCGAAATCTGGCGTGGCGTTCCTCTTATTACTGTGCTGTTCATGGCATCGGTAATGCTGCCTCTATTCTTAGCCGCAGGCTCTGAGACCGATAAGCTAATCCGTGCTCTTGTTGGTGTGGTGTTGTTTAGTGCAGCTTATATGGCAGAGGTTATTCGTGGTGGTCTACAAGCAATTCCTAAAGGTCAATACGAAGCAGCAGATGCACTGGGTCTAACCTATTGGAAAAAGATGGGACTGATTATTCTTCCTCAAGCGTTGAAAATCACTATTCCATCAATCGTGAACACATTCATTGGCCTATTTAAAGACACCAGTCTGGTACTTATCATCGGTATGTTTGATGTGTTGGGTATTGGCCAAGCAGCGAATACCGACCCTGAGTGGTTAGGCTTCGCAACAGAAAGTTATGTATTTGTCGCGTTAGTGTTCTGGGTGTTCTGTTTTGGCATGTCGAGGTACTCAATATGGCTAGAAAACAGACTTCACACCGGTCACAAACGATAGTTAATAAGATCAAGGACGTATTATGACGCAACAACTAAACCCAGAATCGCAAGAGTTGATGATTGAACTTAAAGACATGAACAAGTGGTACGGTGAGTTCCACGTGCTTAAGAACATCAACCTAGAAGTTAAGAAAGGCGAGAAAATCGTTATCTGTGGCCCTTCTGGCTCAGGAAAATCTACGATGATTCGCTGTATCAACCGACTGGAAGAGCACCAAAAAGGTCATATCTTCGTTTCAGGAAATGAACTGACAGAAGACCTAAAGAACATCGAAGCCGTGCGTAGAGATGTAGGTATGTGTTTCCAGCATTTCAACCTGTTCCCACATCTTACGGTATTAGAAAACTGTACTCTGGCCCCTATTTGGGTCAAAAAGATGCCGAAGGAAGAAGCTGAAGCGATTGCGATGAAATACCTAGAGCGTGTAAAAATCCCTGAGCAAGCGGATAAGTTTCCAGGTCAGCTTTCAGGTGGTCAACAACAGCGTGTAGCCATTGCCCGTTCTCTATGCATGAACCCTCAAGTAATGCTGTTTGATGAACCAACATCAGCACTCGATCCAGAAATGGTTCGTGAGGTGTTAGATGTAATGGTAGAGCTTGCAGAAGAAGGCATGACCATGTTGTGTGTGACGCACGAAATGGGCTTTGCTAAAGAGGTCGCGGATCGCGTTATCTTCATGGACGCTGGCGAAATCATCGAAGAGAACAACCCTGTCGACTTCTTTGAAAATCCACAGTCGGACAGAACACAGAACTTCTTAAGCCAAATCTTACACCATTAATGTGTTATGATGCATAAACGATAGAGGCGGCTTAGGTCGCCTCTTTATTTTTCAAAGTTATAGTTAGTTTTTAAAGTTTTAAGCAACTGAATAGATCGACCAAAGGTTGACCATCGTATCTTAGCTATACTCGATTACAGCCTAAAGAAATACTTTGTTACACCTTCAGAAACACTTAACCGACTATTTTGATTATTATTTTACGTATACAAGAGGAATGAAAGACTTGATTTTTCGAACTTTCACCCCCATAAATGTACTAATAACTATTGAAGTCACCTTACGAGGAAGATTATGAACAGCCCTATGTTTTCACGCACAGCATCTCAAGAAAGTGCTCTGCAAACCAATAAAGTGTTGCGTAATACCTACGCTCTACTGTCTATGACACTACTTTGGTCTGCTGTTGTAGCAGGCGTATCTATGGCGATGAACCTTCCTCGCCCTGGTCTTATCATCATGCTAGTTGGCTTCTACGGCCTACTTTTCCTTACTGAAAAGAACCGTGACAACAGCATGGGTCTAGTCTTCACATTCCTATTTACTGGTTTCTTAGGCTACACCATCGGTCCAATCCTTAATATGTATGTTGGCGCAGGTATGAGTGATGTCATCCTAACTGCACTTGGCGGTACCGCATTAGCATTTATGGGTGCTTCAGCTTACGCTCTTACTACTAAGCGTGACCTGTCATTCCTTAACGGCATGCTACTAGCTGGTTTCGTTGTACTGCTTGTAGGTATGGTTGCAAACATCTTCCTACAAATGCCTCTACTATCATTGGCAATGAGCGGTATGTTCATCCTATTCTCGACTGGTGTTATCTTGCTTACAACGCAAAACATCATTCGTGGCGGTGAAACTAACTACATCTCAGCAACGATCAGCTTGTACGTATCTATCTACAACATCTTCATCAGCCTATTAAGCATTCTAGGCATCATGGGTAGCGACGACTAATCACTCCCATAACTGAAGAATATCTAGCCCAAGAGCCTCGCTCTTGGGCTTTTTTGTATCTATCAGCACCAGAATTCTTTTGATAGCTGCAATATTTCTTGAGATCGCTATAAATCTATTGAGAAAAGTAAACTTGGTCATTACCCTATCTGGATAGTTAACTGGATTCTGGATTAAACATGTTTGAATATAACGGCAAGCAAATCGAAACCGATGCTCAAGGCTACCTATTGGACTACACACAATGGGAAGAAGGTATGATTGAAATTCTTGCTCAAGATGAAGCTATTGAACTTACGGATGCGCACTTAGAAGTCGTACATTTTGTAAGGAGCTTTTACGAAGAGTTCAACACCTCTCCAGCAGTTCGCATGCTAGTAAAAGCGATGGAAAAGGCGCATGGCCCAGAAAAAGGCAACAGCAAATACCTATTCAAGTTATTCAAGAAAGGCCCAGCTAAGCAAGCGACCAAACTCGCAGGCCTACCTAAACCAGCGAAGTGCTTGTAAAGACTGATCTGCTTTAGATCATTCCTGAATATAAATACTGTAGTGACTGAGCTACAGTATTTTAAACTCCCCAACACGCACGTTTTGTCGTTCTTTCTCTCCGACTTGATGTTTTACTACACCATCAACTACCGCACTCTTAGGGCCGATTTTTAGCCATTCATATAGCTTCTCAATTTTCTCAACCTCTCCAACCGCTAATACTTCAACTCGGCCATCATTTAGGTTCTTAGCGTAACCTGAAATCCTCAAGGCTTGCGCTTGTCTGCTGGTGTGATAACGAAAACCAACACACTGAACTACGCCTGACACGACAAAAATAAATTGGGAACTTTCCATAACGTTGCCTCATAAATTATATGAATGATATAGTTGAGCTTCTATTCATTCACCGCTTATTGGTGGACTTACTTCGAGTATAACGATTATGAAAGAAATCCCATTTCGTTGGATTGATAAATATCTCATTCACCTAAAAATCCAAGAAAAGTTCTATCTACTCTTCTTATTACCTCTTCTCGCTCTGGTTATATTAACGCTCGTTTTAGATAGTGCAGCGGATTCATTACTGGCTCACCTTTATCAAGAAGAAATGCTCTTGATGAAAGGACTTATTGAGGCGGGTCAACTCACGAAAGATCAAGTGGCTCAACTCGTTAGTAGTTCTGATAGCATCTCTTTAGGCTATGGCGCGGGTTCTGTTTCAGTCATGAATGGCGCATTTAGTTTAGTGGCAAACCACGATCAAAACCTTTGGTCTGCGCTATCTACGACTCAAGTATCTATCATCGCGGTAACACTAACGCTGATCGCATTGGGTGTTTACTACATCATGACCTTCATTGGCGGTGCCATGTTCTCAATGAACAAAGCACTGAACACGCTTGCGAACGGTGACTTAACTTGTCGTATGAACTACTTCTTAGTTCGTGATGAATTCAGTGAAATTGCCATCACTATCGATAAGGTAGCCGAGCGTGAACAAAACATGGTTCTTTCTATACAAGAATCTGTGGCACTTATGCAGCAAATCAGTTCGGACTTGAACCAATCAACACAGCAAAGCTCAGACATTTCAGGTAATCAGCAAGAGCACCTGAATAGCCTAGCAAGTGCGACCGAACAGATGGCAGCAACGATTCGTGAAGTGGCCACCCTTGCACACGATTCTAGCTCTCAAACGATGGATGCTCGCGGTGTCGCTCAAAGTGGCCAAGTGAAGGTTTCGAATACTCTAAAATCTATCTCGAGCCTATCTCAAGAGATCCAATCGGCTTCGCAAGCAGTAGAAGAGCTTGATGCGAATGCTGCACAGATCGATGAAGTTGTAACTACCATCAATGGTATTTCAGAACAGACTAACTTGCTTGCTCTGAACGCCGCTATTGAAGCAGCTCGTGCTGGTGAACAAGGACGTGGTTTTGCCGTCGTTGCAGATGAGGTTCGCGCTCTTGCAGGAAGAACACAGCAAGCAACGGTTGAAATCCAAAGCATGATTGAATCATTACAGCGTAACAGCCAATCACTAACAAAACTGATGGAAGTGACGGTTAACAACGCAAATGAAGGACAAACCTTAATGTCTGAAGTGAACGTTGAGATAGGCTCTCTGGCTGAAAAGAATCAATCGATTTCGGATAGTAGTACTCAGATAGCTACAGCGGCTGAAGAGCAAGGTGTTGTTGCTGACAACATTGCACAGAGTGTCGAAGATATTCGTCATCAATCAGACAGTATCTGTGAAATGATCAGTAAGAGTAATGCCAACGTTGACCAGCTTCGTAAGCAAAGCGACACAATGGAAGGCTTATTAACCGGCCTCAAGGCTTAATCATCGAAATATCGTGACTAGGGCTGCTTCTGCAGCCCTTTCTTATTTGCTTTTCACCTGTACTTCCCCGACAATACCCCTCCTTCAAATTCAACAAACAGAGTAAATTATGACTCCTTCAATTCATCTAGCTAAAGGCCGAGATAAATCACTACGCCGCAAACACCCTTGGGTATTTTCACGCGGTATCGATAAGGTCGAAGGCGAGCCGCAACAAGGTGAAACTGTAGACGTATATGCTCAAAATGGTCAGTGGCTTGCAAAAGCAGCTTACTCTCCAGCTTCTCAAATTCGAGCTCGTGTTTGGACATTTGAAAAAGAAGAAATCAACAAAGCGTTCTTCGTAAAACGAATTCAAGATGCACAGTCTTTACGTGAAGACATCATCGAACGTGACGGCCTAACGGGTTACCGTCTAACAGCTGCAGAGTCTGATGGCTTGCCTGGCATCACTATCGATAAGTACCAAGACTTTCTAGTTTGCCAACTGCTAAGTGCAGGCGCTGAATATAACAAAAGCGTATTGGTTGAAGCCCTAATCGAGTGCTTCCCAGACTGCAACATTTATGAACGTTCAGACGTAGCAGTTCGTAAAAAAGAAGGCCTAGAACAAGTTGTCGGTGTACTTCATGGTGAAGAGCCACCTAAGTCAATCGTGATTGAAGAGAATGGCGTAAAAATCAGCGTGAACATTATGGAAGGCCACAAAACGGGCTTCTACATGGACCAACGTGATAGCCGTAAAGAGTCGATGAAATACGTTAAAAACAAAGATGTTCTTAACTGTTTCTCATACACAGGTGGTTTTGGCCTTTACGCACTGAAAGGTGACGCAAAGCGTGTGATCAACGCTGATGTATCTCAGCTTGCTCTTGATACAGCGAAGTTGAATGCTGAACTGAATGAATTTGATATCTCCAAAAAACGTGCCGTTTTCTTAAATGCCGACGTATTCAAACTGCTTCGTGAATACCGCGACCAAGGTACTAAGTTTGACGTAGTGATCATGGATCCACCGAAGTTTGTTTCAAGCAAGAACAACCTAACGTCTGGTGCAAACGGCTATAAAGATGTAAACATGCTTGCAATGCAAATCCTGAAACCAGGCGGAACGCTACTCACCTACTCTTGCTCTGGCTTAATGGGCACAGATTTGTTCCAAAAAATCATCGCTGATGCAGCTCTAGACGCAGGCCGAACTGTTAAATTCGTAGAACGCTTCGAACAAGCTGCCGACCACCTAACAGACACAGCCTACCCAGAAGGTTTCTACTTAAAAGGTTTTGCTTGTAAGGTCCTTTAAGCGATTTAGCTTTGATAACTAGATAATAAAAAAGGGCCTTTCGGCCCTTTTTTTTAAAGTTGATCCGGTAAGTTAACGAACAACTGACTCACCAAATTGGTTAAATCACTATTCGTAACAGAACCATCTACTGCACTATTAACTGAGTCGAACTGATCGCCTACATTATCAAGAACAATCTTTTGAGTTTGACCTGTATTATCTGTGTTTTCTGAGATGGTAATGACAAGGTCTTTATCACCACTGCCGTTATCTACCTTTTCAATTGTAATATGTTCAAGAAGATCAAACATTGAACTTTCGTTTGGTAACAACTCAGAGATATCAAGATGGTCTTCCCCTAGAGCAAAATCGGTTATCGTATCGACATCATCTTGGAAAGGTTGATCTACCCACTTGAATAGATCGTCACCGTCACCACCCGTTAAAATATCATCACCAAGTCCACCTATCAGCGTATCGTCACCGCCTTGGCCAAATAAGAGGTCGTCACCGTCACCACCTGATAAAACGTCATCCTTGTCATTAGTATTTGATTGATTGAACTCGTCGACGTTATTCGTTATGTAAGTGTGAATATCGCGAGCAGAAACAAGTGATAACTCTTCACCGGTTTGCTGAGCCACATATTTCTGAATAGCTGGTACACCTTGACCGGAAATATTGTCAAACTGCATGAGGTCACCAAATATGATGTCATTACCCGCTAGGCCATCAATTCCATCGGAACCTTGTAACAGGTCGATTTCTTTTCCTAAAATAACCTCAGCAAGTTTAGTAACATCAATAGATGTCGCAACTACTCCGTCAGAGTCATAATCGTCAAGAACATCTTGGTCTAATGAACTACCTAACCCGATGGCTTCAACAGCAGACATTAAAGCTAACAGTTGAAACATATGTTGACCTTGTCTGTTGACTCCACCTCTATCGTAGTAGTCAAAAGAATATCCGTTTATGCTCAGTTCTCCAATTTGTTCACCGGTTAACGGGGAATAAAGCTTAGAATCACCATCAACCAAAACTTTACCCTGATAATTGATAACTCCATTTGTATATCCATCAGGGATTAAGTCATCTAGGGTAATAACAGTATTAGTAGCCTCATCGTAATCTAGCAATATGTCGTCAAAATCGCTTCTCATCAACTTACTTTCTGTATAAGAGGTTGGCTCACCATCTGAAATAAAGTAAGAAATATTGTTCCCACTAGTTTGCGTAGCAAACCAATCAACAGCTGACTCGAAACCTGCCTCATAGTTAGTTCCGCCACTTCCATTATCTACAATACTATCGAGAGCAGAAACAAACTGAGCTCTAGGGTTTTGACTACTTAAATCCACAGAAACAGACGTATTACTACCATTAGAAAAATCGGTAATTAGGATATTCACATCACCTGAGTGTTGCCCTTGAGAGCTCGCTAAAATAGCATCAAAAACAACTAGCAACTCATCCTTCGCAGTATCGACGTCGCTGCCCATGCTGCCAGAAGTATCGAGTATAAAGGCGATGTTGTAATCCTCACCTGCTACGATCTGCAACCCCTGCACGTCGCCAACGATTAAGTCATTGTCTAAAGAGCCGACTATGTTGTCATCACCATGGGAGCCAGTGTTGAGGACATAGCTTCTAAAGCTAACATCAGCCGTTTCTACGGTAACTGCTTGATCGGAGTTCCCTGACTCAGTTGAACTTGCCGTTACAGAAAGCTCAAAGTCAACTTCTCCCTCATGGGAGTACGGAATACGTAATTCAGCGTTAATCTCACCAGATGCAGGGATAGTAACAGAGTAACTACCGTCATTATTTGGCGTAATCAATTGCCCCCCCACGTACAACCCAACTCCCTGAGGAATCCCTTGTATTGTTACGTCACTACTTAACGTCTCACTACCATCTATATCAACCAGTTCGGTTGTAATATCTAATGGTATGGCACGATCTTGAAGAACCGTATATTCACCAGTTTCATTATCGATTTGAACAATAGCATCTGAGAATATAAGTCGTTCGATACCGTATAAGTGGTCCCCGTCTTCTGTTGTTGGTGAATTATCACTAGACGTGTCCCTTTCTAGTGAGTCTTTCACTAGCCAATACGGTACTTGGCTGTGCTCTAAACCACGAAAATCGAGATCGTACTCGGACAACTTACCTTGGTAGATAACTGTGTCGGTTTCCGCTTCGCTATCCTGCGAGCCATTCCCACCATAAAAGGAATCATTACCACTGGTACCGACAAACGTGTCGCTACCGTGTTGACTTAAGTTAACGGCTTGCTGATCGCCCACAAACTGCTGTGCCGCTGCATCATCTGGCGCAATCATCAAATCGTCACCTTGATTACCATTATTGAACGCTGGAGACTGATCAACATGGTCGAAACTAATATCTCCGATAGAGGTTTCACCATTACTCACGAAGTTGCGAATATCGCTAGGTGACGTTCCGAAATCGGGTACCGCTTGCGTTTGTTGTAATTCTCCGACTGCAATAGTTATACGAGGAGCGTCTGCAACCGCGGTTACTGTAATATCAAGAGTATCGCTTACGCCAGTGTTTGTCGTATAAGTTACAGTTGGGACATCGCCTGACCAATTGTCAGAAGGAACAAACAAATAACTACCATCTTGGTTAACCGTTAACTCACCACTAGTCAACGTGATAGTTTGACCAAGGTCATAGAGCGCCCCCCCTATTTCAACTGACTGCAATGACAAAGCGTTGTCTGCGTCAGTATCATTGGATAAAACGTTACCGGAAACATTGTTATCTTCGTCTACAGTTCTAGTATCAGGTTGAGTATGAGTAGCATTGTATTCGTAAACGACCACATCGATACTAGTCGAAGTCGTTGCTGTACTTGTTGAATCCTTCTCGCTAGCAACTGCTTCCACATCGATAGTGAAATCGTCGTGACTTCCTGCAGGAGGTAAGACAGTCAAATTTGTCATATCCCAACTGCTAATATCAAATTCTTCACTCGTGTTAGTAAATGTGTGAGAGTTGACTCCATCGCTTAACTCTGCCCCCGCAGGGAAACCACTTACATTCACAGCCAAAGTCTCTGAACCATCGATATCATTTAACGATGCTTGCAGCTCTGTCAATGGGATCCGCGTATCTTGTGGGCCTTCATTCGTTGTATAAACCTGATAAAACTCAACACCATTTTCATTGATCAGCTCTGATGTACGTATATCAATACTGTCTAATTGAGATACATCACTAACAATACCAAAGTTGGTGTTGTTTAAATTTACAGGGCTCGCACCGTCTACTGAAACATTGACATCGAAGTTACCAGGGCCACTCTGGTTGTGATGATAGATCTCTATCGGATAAAAACCTGAAACTGTTGGTGTAAACGCTCCGCCTTGAATGGTCCCGCGACCGTCCCCCCAACGAGCGTCGTCTGTAAGCTCACCACCTACTTTGATTGCCAAACTATCATCAGCTCTACCAACAAAGTCATAAGATGTACCGGCTTCAAGATAGATAAGGCCAGTTATAAGTGTCGCTTGACCAGCGCCTTGGCTAGGGTCTCTAACATCATTGGTATTACTTGAAGAACTATCATTACTATCCAAATCATCTATGACATTAATCAAGATATCAGGATCAACACCATTACCAACCCCATATTGGGAACCAACCGAGACACCATTCCACATATTCACGTTGAATTGTTGGCCCGGTAGTTCAATACCATCTATGTTAGTAATCAAATTAGGTGCATCAGCAATTGGCGTAACGTTTATAGCAATAGTCGATTCAAGACCTGTATTAATACCATCCGTTGGTTTAAAGCCTATTTGAGCATAATCTTGCTGTTGATCGCCTATCCCTGGAGTTGAATGATTATCGTACCCTGACTCATCTTCATCAGGAGTAAAACGAACTTTATCTGCATCAAACGCACCTTTATCAATAACTTGACCAACTGAAACATCATGCCACTGACCATCGTCACCAAAATACTCAAACTGACCGTTATCTGGTAAATCAGTAATCTCAATACCTAAAGATGAATCTGGTGAATCAACATCTGTAATTCCAAACGAATCCCACTCAATGAAGGTTGGAGTGTCTTCGTTGGTATCAATTACACCTCCAGATGAAATAGGTAAGAAGTCATTGTCTTTGATGGTCGCTTCGCCTGTCGCCGTGCCGTTAGACGTCACGCCGTTCGATTCTGTCACCACTAGACCGAAGGTTTCATCGCCTTCATAGACATTGTCGTCTGCAGTCGGAACGGTCACAGTAATCGCTGTCACGCCCGCTGGGATCGTCACGTTGCCGCTTCCATCCACCGTCAGAGTTTGTGTCTGGTTATTACCATCGACGTAAGTCACCACCATGTCACCAAGGTCGTTGGCTTCTGCGGTGTAGTTACCGTCCGTCGTTGGCGCAAGATTCACCACCACTGGCGCTTCGGTTTCATTCGACAGTGACACGGTGAAGACCGCATCAGTCCCTTCGTTCACGTCACCGGCGTCAGTGACAGATAATGCTGGCTTATCGTTGTCTGGGGTACCTGGGCCTGTACCGTCGTCTTTGATGGTCGCTTCGCCTGTCGCCGTGCCGTTAGACGTCACGCCGTTCGATTCTGTCACCACTAGACCGAAGGTTTCATCGCCTTCATAGACATTGTCGTCTGCAGTCGGAACGGTCACAGTAATCGCTGTCACGCCCGCTGGGATCGTCACGTTGCCGCTTCCATCCACCGTCAGAGTTTGTGTCTGGTTATTACCATCGACGTAAGTCACCACCATGTCACCAAGGTCGTTGGCTTCTGCGGTGTAGTTACCGTCCGTCGTTGGCGCAAGATTCACCACCACTGGCGCTTCGGTTTCATTCGACAGTGACACGGTGAAGACCGCATCAGTCCCTTCGTTCACGTCACCGGCGTCAGTGACAGATAATGCTGGCTTATCGTTGTCTGGGGTACCTGGGCCTGTACCGTCGTCTTTGATGGTCGCTTCGCCTGTCGCCGTGCCGTTAGACGTCACGCCGTTCGATTCTGTCACCACTAGACCGAAGGTTTCATCGCCTTCATAGACATTGTCGTCTGCAGTCGGAACGGTCACAGTAATCGCTGTCACGCCCGCTGGGATCGTCACGTTGCCGCTTCCATCCACCGTCAGAGTTTGTGTCTGGTTATTACCATCGACGTAAGTCACCACCATGTCACCAAGGTCGTTGGCTTCTGCGGTGTAGTTACCGTCCGTCGTTGGCGCAAGATTCACCACCACTGGCGCTTCGGTTTCATTCGACAGTGACACGGTGAAGACCGCATCAGTCCCTTCGTTCACGTCACCGGCGTCAGTGACAGATAATGCTGGCTTATCGTTGTCTGGGGTACCTGGGCCTGTACCGTCGTCTTTGATGGTCGCTTCGCCTGTCGCCGTGCCGTTAGACGTCACGCCGTTCGATTCTGTCACCACTAGACCGAAGGTTTCATCGCCTTCATAGACATTGTCGTCTGCAGTCGGAACGGTCACAGTAATCGCTGTCACGCCCGCTGGGATCGTCACGTTGCCGCTTCCATCCACCGTCAGAGTTTGTGTCTGGTTATTACCATCGACGTAAGTCACCACCATGTCACCAAGGTCGTTGGCTTCTGCGGTGTAGTTACCGTCCGTCGTTGGCGCAAGATTCACCACCACTGGCGCTTCGGTTTCATTCGACAGTGACACGGTGAAGACCGCATCAGTCCCTTCGTTCACGTCACCGGCGTCAGTGACAGATAATGCTGGCTTATCGTTGTCTGGGGTACCTGGGCCTGTACCGTCGTCTTTGATGGTCGCTTCGCCTGTCGCCGTGCCGTTAGACGTCACGCCGTTCGATTCTGTCACCACTAGACCGAAGGTTTCATCGCCTTCATAGACATTGTCGTCTGCAGTCGGAACGGTCACAGTAATCGCTGTCACGCCCGCTGGGATCGTCACGTTGCCGCTTCCATCCACCGTCAGAGTTTGTGTCTGGTTATTACCATCGACGTAAGTCACCACCATGTCACCAAGGTCGTTGGCTTCTGCGGTGTAGTTACCGTCCGTCGTTGGCGCAAGATTCACCACCACTGGCGCTTCGGTTTCATTCGACAGTGACACGGTGAAGACCGCATCAGTCCCTTCGTTCACGTCACCGGCGTCAGTGACAGATAATGCTGGCTTATCGTTGTCTGGGGTACCTGGGCCTGTACCGTCGTCTTTGATGGTCGCTTCGCCTGTCGCCGTGCCGTTAGACGTCACGCCGTTCGATTCTGTCACCACTAGACCGAAGGTTTCATCGCCTTCATAGACATTGTCGTCTGCAGTCGGAACGGTCACAGTAATCGCTGTCACGCCCGCTGGGATCGTCACGTTGCCGCTTCCATCCACCGTCAGAGTTTGTGTCTGGTTATTACCATCGACGTAAGTCACCACCATGTCACCAAGGTCGTTGGCTTCTGCGGTGTAGTTACCGTCCGTCGTTGGCGCAAGATTCACCACCACTGGCGCTTCGGTTTCATTCGACAGTGACACGGTGAAGACCGCATCAGTCCCTTCGTTCACGTCACCGGCGTCAGTGACAGATAATGCTGGCTTATCGTTGTCTGGGGTACCTGGGCCTGTACCGTCGTCTTTGATGGTCGCTTCGCCTGTCGCCGTGCCGTTAGACGTCACGCCGTTCGATTCTGTCACCACTAGACCGAAGGTTTCATCGCCTTCATAGACATTGTCGTCTGCAGTCGGAACGGTCACAGTAATCGCTGTCACGCCCGCTGGGATCGTCACGTTGCCGCTTCCATCCACCGTCAGAGTTTGTGTCTGGTTATTACCATCGACGTAAGTCACCACCATGTCACCAAGGTCGTTGGCTTCTGCGGTGTAGTTACCGTCCGTCGTTGGCGCAAGATTCACCACCACTGGCGCTTCGGTTTCATTCGACAGTGACACGGTGAAGACCGCATCAGTCCCTTCGTTCACGTCACCGGCGTCAGTGACAGATAATGCTGGCTTATCGTTGTCTGGGGTACCTGGGCCTGTACCGTCGTCTTTGATGGTCGCTTCGCCTGTCGCCGTGCCGTTAGACGTCACGCCGTTCGATTCTGTCACCACTAGACCGAAGGTTTCATCGCCTTCATAGACATTGTCGTCTGCAGTCGGAACGGTCACAGTAATCGCTGTCACGCCCGCTGGGATCGTCACGTTGCCGCTTCCATCCACCGTCAGAGTTTGTGTCTGGTTATTACCATCGACGTAAGTCACCACCATGTCACCAAGGTCGTTGGCTTCTGCGGTGTAGTTACCGTCCGTCGTTGGCGCAAGATTCACCACCACTGGCGCTTCGGTTTCATTCGACAGTGACACGGTGAAGACCGCATCAGTCCCTTCGTTCACGTCACCGGCGTCAGTGACAGATAATGCTGGCTTATCGTTGTCTGGGGTACCTGGGCCTGTACCGTCGTCTTTGATGGTCGCTTCGCCTGTCGCCGTGCCGTTAGACGTCACGCCGTTCGATTCTGTCACCACTAGACCGAAGGTTTCATCGCCTTCATAGACATTGTCGTCTGCAGTCGGAACGGTCACAGTAATCGCTGTCACGCCCGCTGGGATCGTCACGTTGCCGCTTCCATCCACCGTCAGAGTTTGTGTCTGGTTATTACCATCGACGTAAGTCACCACCATGTCACCAAGGTCGTTGGCTTCTGCGGTGTAGTTACCGTCCGTCGTTGGCGCAAGATTCACCACCACTGGCGCTTCGGTTTCATTCGACAGTGACACGGTGAAGACCGCATCAGTCCCTTCGTTCACGTCACCGGCGTCAGTGACAGATAATGCTGGCTTATCGTTGTCTGGGGTACCTGGGCCTGTACCGTCGTCTTTGATGGTCGCTTCGCCTGTCGCCGTGCCGTTAGACGTCACGCCGTTCGATTCTGTCACCACTAGACCGAAGGTTTCATCGCCTTCATAGACATTGTCGTCTGCAGTCGGAACGGTCACAGTAATCGCTGTCACGCCCGCTGGGATCGTCACGTTGCCGCTTCCATCCACCGTCAGAGTTTGTGTCTGGTTATTACCATCGACGTAAGTCACCACCATGTCACCAAGGTCGTTGGCTTCTGCGGTGTAGTTACCGTCCGTCGTTGGCGCAAGATTCACCACCACTGGCGCTTCGGTTTCATTCGACAGTGACACGGTGAAGACCGCATCAGTCCCTTCGTTCACGTCACCGGCGTCAGTGACAGATAATGCTGGCTTATCGTTGTCTGGGGTACCTGGGCCTGTACCGTCGTCTTTGATGGTCGCTTCGCCTGTCGCCGTGCCGTTAGACGTCACGCCGTTCGATTCTGTCACCACTAGACCGAAGGTTTCATCGCCTTCATAGACATTGTCGTCTGCAGTCGGAACGGTCACAGTAATCGCTGTCACGCCCGCTGGGATCGTCACGTTGCCGCTTCCATCCACCGTCAGAGTTTGTGTCTGGTTATTACCATCGACGTAAGTCACCACCATGTCACCAAGGTCGTTGGCTTCTGCGGTGTAGTTACCGTCCGTCGTTGGCGCAAGATTCACCACCACTGGCGCTTCGGTTTCATTCGACAGTGACACGGTGAAGACCGCATCAGTCCCTTCGTTCACGTCACCGGCGTCAGTGACAGATAATGCTGGCTTATCGTTGTCTGGGGTACCTGGGCCTGTACCGTCGTCTTTGATGGTCGCTTCGCCTGTCGCCGTGCCGTTAGACGTCACGCCGTTCGATTCTGTCACCACTAGACCGAAGGTTTCATCGCCTTCATAGACATTGTCGTCTGCAGTCGGAACGGTCACAGTAATCGCTGTCACGCCCGCTGGGATCGTCACGTTGCCGCTTCCATCCACCGTCAGAGTTTGTGTCTGGTTATTACCATCGACGTAAGTCACCACCATGTCACCAAGGTCGTTGGCTTCTGCGGTGTAGTTACCGTCCGTCGTTGGCGCAAGATTCACCACCACTGGCGCTTCGGTTTCATTCGACAGTGACACGGTGAAGACCGCATCAGTCCCTTCGTTCACGTCACCGGCGTCAGTGACAGATAATGCTGGCTTATCGTTGTCTGGGGTACCTGGGCCTGTACCGTCGTCTTTGATGGTCGCTTCGCCTGTCGCCGTGCCGTTAGACGTCACGCCGTTCGATTCTGTCACCACTAGACCGAAGGTTTCATCGCCTTCATAGACATTGTCGTCTGCAGTCGGAACGGTCACAGTAATCGCTGTCACGCCCGCTGGGATCGTCACGTTGCCGCTTCCATCCACCGTCAGAGTTTGTGTCTGGTTATTACCATCGACGTAAGTCACCACCATGTCACCAAGGTCGTTGGCTTCTGCGGTGTAGTTACCGTCCGTCGTTGGCGCAAGATTCACCACCACTGGCGCTTCGGTTTCATTCGACAGTGACACGGTGAAGACCGCATCAGTCCCTTCGTTCACGTCACCGGCGTCAGTGACAGATAATGCTGGCTTATCGTTGTCTGGGGTACCTGGGCCTGTACCGTCGTCTTTGATGGTCGCTTCGCCTGTCGCCGTGCCGTTAGACGTCACGCCGTTCGATTCTGTCACCACTAGACCGAAGGTTTCATCGCCTTCATAGACATTGTCGTCTGCAGTCGGAACGGTCACAGTAATCGCTGTCACGCCCGCTGGGATCGTCACGTTGCCGCTTCCATCCACCGTCAGAGTTTGTGTCTGGTTATTACCATCGACGTAAGTCACCACCATGTCACCAAGGTCGTTGGCTTCTGCGGTGTAGTTACCGTCCGTCGTTGGCGCAAGATTCACCACCACTGGCGCTTCGGTTTCATTCGACAGTGACACGGTGAAGACCGCATCAGTCCCTTCGTTCACGTCACCGGCGTCAGTGACAGATAATGCTGGCTTATCGTTGTCTGGGGTACCTGGGCCTGTACCGTCGTCTTTGATGGTCGCTTCGCCTGTCGCCGTGCCGTTAGACGTCACGCCGTTCGATTCTGTCACCACTAGACCGAAGGTTTCATCGCCTTCATAGACATTGTCGTCTGCAGTCGGAACGGTCACAGTAATCGCTGTCACGCCCGCTGGGATCGTCACGTTGCCGCTTCCATCCACCGTCAGAGTTTGTGTCTGGTTATTACCATCGACGTAAGTCACCACCATGTCACCAAGGTCGTTGGCTTCTGCGGTGTAGTTACCGTCCGTCGTTGGCGCAAGATTCACCACCACTGGCGCTTCGGTTTCATTCGACAGTGACACGGTGAAGACCGCATCAGTCCCTTCGTTCACGTCACCGGCGTCAGTGACAGATAATGCTGGCTTATCGTTGTCTGGGGTACCTGGGCCTGTACCGTCGTCTTTGATGGTCGCTTCGCCTGTCGCCGTGCCGTTAGACGTCACGCCGTTCGATTCTGTCACCACTAGACCGAAGGTTTCATCGCCTTCATAGACATTGTCGTCTGCAGTCGGAACGGTCACAGTAATCGCTGTCACGCCCGCTGGGATCGTCACGTTGCCGCTTCCATCCACCGTCAGAGTTTGTGTCTGGTTATTACCATCGACGTAAGTCACCACCATGTCACCAAGGTCGTTGGCTTCTGCGGTGTAGTTACCGTCCGTCGTTGGCGCAAGATTCACCACCACTGGCGCTTCGGTTTCATTCGACAGTGACACGGTGAAGACCGCATCAGTCCCTTCGTTCACGTCACCGGCGTCAGTGACAGATAATGCTGGCTTATCGTTGTCTGGGGTACCTGGGCCTGTACCGTCGTCTTTGATGGTCGCTTCGCCTGTCGCCGTGCCGTTAGACGTCACGCCGTTCGATTCTGTCACCACTAGACCGAAGGTTTCATCGCCTTCATAGACATTGTCGTCTGCAGTCGGAACGGTCACAGTAATCGCTGTCACGCCCGCTGGGATCGTCACGTTGCCGCTTCCATCCACCGTCAGAGTTTGTGTCTGGTTATTACCATCGACGTAAGTCACCACCATGTCACCAAGGTCGTTGGCTTCTGCGGTGTAGTTACCGTCCGTCGTTGGCGCAAGATTCACCACCACTGGCGCTTCGGTTTCATTCGACAGTGACACGGTGAAGACCGCATCAGTCCCTTCGTTCACGTCACCGGCGTCAGTGACAGATAATGCTGGCTTATCGTTGTCTGGGGTACCTGGGCCTGTACCGTCGTCTTTGATGGTCGCTTCGCCTGTCGCCGTGCCGTTAGACGTCACGCCGTTCGATTCTGTCACCACTAGACCGAAGGTTTCATCGCCTTCATAGACATTGTCGTCTGCAGTCGGAACGGTCACAGTAATCGCTGTCACGCCCGCTGGGATCGTCACGTTGCCGCTTCCATCCACCGTCAGAGTTTGTGTCTGGTTATTACCATCGACGTAAGTCACCACCATGTCACCAAGGTCGTTGGCTTCTGCGGTGTAGTTACCGTCCGTCGTTGGCGCAAGATTCACCACCACTGGCGCTTCGGTTTCATTCGACAGTGACACGGTGAAGACCGCATCAGTCCCTTCGTTCACGTCACCGGCGTCAGTGACAGATAATGCTGGCTTATCGTTGTCTGGGGTACCTGGGCCTGTACCGTCGTCTTTGATGGTCGCTTCGCCTGTCGCCGTGCCGTTAGACGTCACGCCGTTCGATTCTGTCACCACTAGACCGAAGGTTTCATCGCCTTCATAGACATTGTCGTCTGCAGTCGGAACGGTCACAGTAATCGCTGTCACGCCCGCTGGGATCGTCACGTTGCCGCTTCCATCCACCGTCAGAGTTTGTGTCTGGTTATTACCATCGACGTAAGTCACCACCATGTCACCAAGGTCGTTGGCTTCTGCGGTGTAGTTACCGTCCGTCGTTGGCGCAAGATTCACCACCACTGGCGCTTCGGTTTCATTCGACAGTGACACGGTGAAGACCGCATCAGTCCCTTCGTTCACGTCACCGGCGTCAGTGACAGATAATGCTGGCTTATCGTTGTCTGGGGTACCTGGGCCTGTACCGTCGTCTTTGATGGTCGCTTCGCCTGTCGCCGTGCCGTTAGACGTCACGCCGTTCGATTCTGTCACCACTAGACCGAAGGTTTCATCGCCTTCATAGACATTGTCGTCTGCAGTCGGAACGGTCACAGTAATCGCTGTCACGCCCGCTGGGATCGTCACGTTGCCGCTTCCATCCACCGTCAGAGTTTGTGTCTGGTTATTACCATCGACGTAAGTCACCACCATGTCACCAAGGTCGTTGGCTTCTGCGGTGTAGTTACCGTCCGTCGTTGGCGCAAGATTCACCACCACTGGCGCTTCGGTTTCATTCGACAGTGACACGGTGAAGACCGCATCAGTCCCTTCGTTCACGTCACCGGCGTCAGTGACAGATAATGCTGGCTTATCGTTGTCTGGGGTACCTGGGCCTGTACCGTCGTCTTTGATGGTCGCTTCGCCTGTCGCCGTGCCGTTAGACGTCACGCCGTTCGATTCTGTCACCACTAGACCGAAGGTTTCATCGCCTTCATAGACATTGTCGTCTGCAGTCGGAACGGTCACAGTAATCGCTGTCACGCCCGCTGGGATCGTCACGTTGCCGCTTCCATCCACCGTCAGAGTTTGTGTCTGGTTATTACCATCGACGTAAGTCACCACCATGTCACCAAGGTCGTTGGCTTCTGCGGTGTAGTTACCGTCCGTCGTTGGCGCAAGATTCACCACCACTGGCGCTTCGGTTTCATTCGACAGTGACACGGTGAAGACCGCATCAGTCCCTTCGTTCACGTCACCGGCGTCAGTGACAGATAATGCTGGCTTATCGTTGTCTGGGGTACCTGGGCCTGTACCGTCGTCTTTGATGGTCGCTTCGCCTGTCGCCGTGCCGTTAGACGTCACGCCGTTCGATTCTGTCACCACTAGACCGAAGGTTTCATCGCCTTCATAGACATTGTCGTCTGCAGTCGGAACGGTCACAGTAATCGCTGTCACGCCCGCTGGGATCGTCACGTTGCCGCTTCCATCCACCGTCAGAGTTTGTGTCTGGTTATTACCATCGACGTAAGTCACCACCATGTCACCAAGGTCGTTGGCTTCTGCGGTGTAGTTACCGTCCGTCGTTGGCGCAAGATTCACCACCACTGGCGCTTCGGTTTCATTCGACAGTGACACGGTGAAGACCGCATCAGTCCCTTCGTTCACGTCACCGGCGTCAGTGACAGATAATGCTGGCTTATCGTTGTCTGGGGTACCTGGGCCTGTACCGTCGTCTTTGATGGTCGCTTCGCCTGTCGCCGTGCCGTTAGACGTCACGCCGTTCGATTCTGTCACCACTAGACCGAAGGTTTCATCGCCTTCATAGACATTGTCGTCTGCAGTCGGAACGGTCACAGTAATCGCTGTCACGCCCGCTGGGATCGTCACGTTGCCGCTTCCATCCACCGTCAGAGTTTGTGTCTGGTTATTACCATCGACGTAAGTCACCACCATGTCACCAAGGTCGTTGGCTTCTGCGGTGTAGTTACCGTCCGTCGTTGGCGCAAGATTCACCACCACTGGCGCTTCGGTTTCATTCGACAGTGACACGGTGAAGACCGCATCAGTCCCTTCGTTCACGTCACCGGCGTCAGTGACAGATAATGCTGGCTTATCGTTGTCTGGGGTACCTGGGCCTGTACCGTCGTCTTTGATGGTCGCTTCGCCTGTCGCCGTGCCGTTAGACGTCACGCCGTTCGATTCTGTCACCACTAGACCGAAGGTTTCATCGCCTTCATAGACATTGTCGTCTGCAGTCGGAACGGTCACAGTAATCGCTGTCACGCCCGCTGGGATCGTCACGTTGCCGCTTCCATCCACCGTCAGAGTTTGTGTCTGGTTATTACCATCGACGTAAGTCACCACCATGTCACCAAGGTCGTTGGCTTCTGCGGTGTAGTTACCGTCCGTCGTTGGCGCAAGATTCACCACCACTGGCGCTTCGGTTTCATTCGACAGTGACACGGTGAAGACCGCATCAGTCCCTTCGTTCACGTCACCGGCGTCAGTGACAGATAATGCTGGCTTATCGTTGTCTGGGGTACCTGGGCCTGTACCGTCGTCTTTGATGGTCGCTTCGCCTGTCGCCGTGCCGTTAGACGTCACGCCGTTCGATTCTGTCACCACTAGACCGAAGGTTTCATCGCCTTCATAGACATTGTCGTCTGCAGTCGGAACGGTCACAGTAATCGCTGTCACGCCCGCTGGGATCGTCACGTTGCCGCTTCCATCCACCGTCAGAGTTTGTGTCTGGTTATTACCATCGACGTAAGTCACCACCATGTCACCAAGGTCGTTGGCTTCTGCGGTGTAGTTACCGTCCGTCGTTGGCGCAAGATTCACCACCACTGGCGCTTCGGTTTCATTCGACAGTGACACGGTGAAGACCGCATCAGTCCCTTCGTTCACGTCACCGGCGTCAGTGACAGATAATGCTGGCTTATCGTTGTCTGGGGTACCTGGGCCTGTACCGTCGTCTTTGATGGTCGCTTCGCCTGTCGCCGTGCCGTTAGACGTCACGCCGTTCGATTCTGTCACCACTAGACCGAAGGTTTCATCGCCTTCATAGACATTGTCGTCTGCAGTCGGAACGGTCACAGTAATCGCTGTCACGCCCGCTGGGATCGTCACGTTGCCGCTTCCATCCACCGTCAGAGTTTGTGTCTGGTTATTACCATCGACGTAAGTCACCACCATGTCACCAAGGTCGTTGGCTTCTGCGGTGTAGTTACCGTCCGTCGTTGGCGCAAGATTCACCACCACTGGCGCTTCGGTTTCATTCGACAGTGACACGGTGAAGACCGCATCAGTCCCTTCGTTCACGTCACCGGCGTCAGTGACAGATAATGCTGGCTTATCGTTGTCTGGGGTACCTGGGCCTGTACCGTCGTCTTTGATGGTCGCTTCGCCTGTCGCCGTGCCGTTAGACGTCACGCCGTTCGATTCTGTCACCACTAGACCGAAGGTTTCATCGCCTTCATAGACATTGTCGTCTGCAGTCGGAACGGTCACAGTAATCGCTGTCACGCCCGCTGGGATCGTCACGTTGCCGCTTCCATCCACCGTCAGAGTTTGTGTCTGGTTATTACCATCGACGTAAGTCACCACCATGTCACCAAGGTCGTTGGCTTCTGCGGTGTAGTTACCGTCCGTCGTTGGCGCAAGATTCACCACCACTGGCGCTTCGGTTTCATTCGACAGTGACACGGTGAAGACCGCATCAGTCCCTTCGTTCACGTCACCGGCGTCAGTGACAGATAATGCTGGCTTATCGTTGTCTGGGGTACCTGGGCCTGTACCGTCGTCTTTGATGGTCGCTTCGCCTGTCGCCGTGCCGTTAGACGTCACGCCGTTCGATTCTGTCACCACTAGACCGAAGGTTTCATCGCCTTCATAGACATTGTCGTCTGCAGTCGGAACGGTCACAGTAATCGCTGTCACGCCCGCTGGGATCGTCACGTTGCCGCTTCCATCCACCGTCAGAGTTTGTGTCTGGTTATTACCATCGACGTAAGTCACCACCATGTCACCAAGGTCGTTGGCTTCTGCGGTGTAGTTACCGTCCGTCGTTGGCGCAAGATTCACCACCACTGGCGCTTCGGTTTCATTCGACAGTGACACGGTGAAGACCGCATCAGTCCCTTCGTTCACGTCACCGGCGTCAGTGACAGATAATGCTGGCTTATCGTTGTCTGGGGTACCTGGGCCTGTACCGTCGTCTTTGATGGTCGCTTCGCCTGTCGCCGTGCCGTTAGACGTCACGCCGTTCGATTCTGTCACCACTAGACCGAAGGTTTCATCGCCTTCATAGACATTGTCGTCTGCAGTCGGAACGGTCACAGTAATCGCTGTCACGCCCGCTGGGATCGTCACGTTGCCGCTTCCATCCACCGTCAGAGTTTGTGTCTGGTTATTACCATCGACGTAAGTCACCACCATGTCACCAAGGTCGTTGGCTTCTGCGGTGTAGTTACCGTCCGTCGTTGGCGCAAGATTCACCACCACTGGCGCTTCGGTTTCATTCGACAGTGACACGGTGAAGACCGCATCAGTCCCTTCGTTCACGTCACCGGCGTCAGTGACAGATAATGCTGGCTTATCGTTGTCTGGGGTACCTGGGCCTGTACCGTCGTCTTTGATGGTCGCTTCGCCTGTCGCCGTGCCGTTAGACGTCACGCCGTTCGATTCTGTCACCACTAGACCGAAGGTTTCATCGCCTTCATAGACATTGTCGTCTGCAGTCGGAACGGTCACAGTAATCGCTGTCACGCCCGCTGGGATCGTCACGTTGCCGCTTCCATCCACCGTCAGAGTTTGTGTCTGGTTATTACCATCGACGTAAGTCACCACCATGTCACCAAGGTCGTTGGCTTCTGCGGTGTAGTTACCGTCCGTCGTTGGCGCAAGATTCACCACCACTGGCGCTTCGGTTTCATTCGACAGTGACACGGTGAAGACCGCATCAGTCCCTTCGTTCACGTCACCGGCGTCAGTGACAGATAATGCTGGCTTATCGTTGTCTGGGGTACCTGGGCCTGTACCGTCGTCTTTGATGGTCGCTTCGCCTGTCGCCGTGCCGTTAGACGTCACGCCGTTCGATTCTGTCACCACTAGACCGAAGGTTTCATCGCCTTCATAGACATTGTCGTCTGCAGTCGGAACGGTCACAGTAATCGCTGTCACGCCCGCTGGGATCGTCACGTTGCCGCTTCCATCCACCGTCAGAGTTTGTGTCTGGTTATTACCATCGACGTAAGTCACCACCATGTCACCAAGGTCGTTGGCTTCTGCGGTGTAGTTACCGTCCGTCGTTGGCGCAAGATTCACCACCACTGGCGCTTCGGTTTCATTCGACAGTGACACGGTGAAGACCGCATCAGTCCCTTCGTTCACGTCACCGGCGTCAGTGACAGATAATGCTGGCTTATCGTTGTCTGGGGTACCTGGGCCTGTACCGTCGTCTTTGATGGTCGCTTCGCCTGTCGCCGTGCCGTTAGACGTCACGCCGTTCGATTCTGTCACCACTAGACCGAAGGTTTCATCGCCTTCATAGACATTGTCGTCTGCAGTCGGAACGGTCACAGTAATCGCTGTCACGCCCGCTGGGATCGTCACGTTGCCGCTTCCATCCACCGTCAGAGTTTGTGTCTGGTTATTACCATCGACGTAAGTCACCACCATGTCACCAAGGTCGTTGGCTTCTGCGGTGTAGTTACCGTCCGTCGTTGGCGCAAGATTCACCACCACTGGCGCTTCGGTTTCATTCGACAGTGACACGGTGAAGACCGCATCAGTCCCTTCGTTCACGTCACCGGCGTCAGTGACAGATAATGCTGGCTTATCGTTGTCTGGGGTACCTGGGCCTGTACCGTCGTCTTTGATGGTCGCTTCGCCTGTCGCCGTGCCGTTAGACGTCACGCCGTTCGATTCTGTCACCACTAGACCGAAGGTTTCATCGCCTTCATAGACATTGTCGTCTGCAGTCGGAACGGTCACAGTAATCGCTGTCACGCCCGCTGGGATCGTCACGTTGCCGCTTCCATCCACCGTCAGAGTTTGTGTCTGGTTATTACCATCGACGTAAGTCACCACCATGTCACCAAGGTCGTTGGCTTCTGCGGTGTAGTTACCGTCCGTCGTTGGCGCAAGATTCACCACCACTGGCGCTTCGGTTTCATTCGACAGTGACACGGTGAAGACCGCATCAGTCCCTTCGTTCACGTCACCGGCGTCAGTGACAGATAATGCTGGCTTATCGTTGTCTGGGGTACCTGGGCCTGTACCGTCGTCTTTGATGGTCGCTTCGCCTGTCGCCGTGCCGTTAGACGTCACGCCGTTCGATTCTGTCACCACTAGACCGAAGGTTTCATCGCCTTCATAGACATTGTCGTCTGCAGTCGGAACGGTCACAGTAATCGCTGTCACGCCCGCTGGGATCGTCACGTTGCCGCTTCCATCCACCGTCAGAGTTTGTGTCTGGTTATTACCATCGACGTAAGTCACCACCATGTCACCAAGGTCGTTGGCTTCTGCGGTGTAGTTACCGTCCGTCGTTGGCGCAAGATTCACCACCACTGGCGCTTCGGTTTCATTCGACAGTGACACGGTGAAGACCGCATCAGTCCCTTCGTTCACGTCACCGGCGTCAGTGACAGATAATGCTGGCTTATCGTTGTCTGGGGTACCTGGGCCTGTACCGTCGTCTTTGATGGTCGCTTCGCCTGTCGCCGTGCCGTTAGACGTCACGCCGTTCGATTCTGTCACCACTAGACCGAAGGTTTCATCGCCTTCATAGACATTGTCGTCTGCAGTCGGAACGGTCACAGTAATCGCTGTCACGCCCGCTGGGATCGTCACGTTGCCGCTTCCATCCACCGTCAGAGTTTGTGTCTGGTTATTACCATCGACGTAAGTCACCACCATGTCACCAAGGTCGTTGGCTTCTGCGGTGTAGTTACCGTCCGTCGTTGGCGCAAGATTCACCACCACTGGCGCTTCGGTTTCATTCGACAGTGACACGGTGAAGACCGCATCAGTCCCTTCGTTCACGTCACCGGCGTCAGTGACAGATAATGCTGGCTTATCGTTGTCTGGGGTACCTGGGCCTGTACCGTCGTCTTTGATGGTCGCTTCGCCTGTCGCCGTGCCGTTAGACGTCACGCCGTTCGATTCTGTCACCACTAGACCGAAGGTTTCATCGCCTTCATAGACATTGTCGTCTGCAGTCGGAACGGTCACAGTAATCGCTGTCACGCCCGCTGGGATCGTCACGTTGCCGCTTCCATCCACCGTCAGAGTTTGTGTCTGGTTATTACCATCGACGTAAGTCACCACCATGTCACCAAGGTCGTTGGCTTCTGCGGTGTAGTTACCGTCCGTCGTTGGCGCAAGATTCACCACCACTGGCGCTTCGGTTTCATTCGACAGTGACACGGTGAAGACCGCATCAGTCCCTTCGTTCACGTCACCGGCGTCAGTGACAGATAATGCTGGCTTATCGTTGTCTGGGGTACCTGGGCCTGTACCGTCGTCTTTGATGGTCGCTTCGCCTGTCGCCGTGCCGTTAGACGTCACGCCGTTCGATTCTGTCACCACTAGACCGAAGGTTTCATCGCCTTCATAGACATTGTCGTCTGCAGTCGGAACGGTCACAGTAATCGCTGTCACGCCCGCTGGGATCGTCACGTTGCCGCTTCCATCCACCGTCAGAGTTTGTGTCTGGTTATTACCATCGACGTAAGTCACCACCATGTCACCAAGGTCGTTGGCTTCTGCGGTGTAGTTACCGTCCGTCGTTGGCGCAAGATTCACCACCACTGGCGCTTCGGTTTCATTCGACAGTGACACGGTGAAGACCGCATCAGTCCCTTCGTTCACGTCACCGGCGTCAGTGACAGATAATGCTGGCTTATCGTTGTCTGGGGTACCTGGGCCTGTACCGTCGTCTTTGATGGTCGCTTCGCCTGTCGCCGTGCCGTTAGACGTCACGCCGTTCGATTCTGTCACCACTAGACCGAAGGTTTCATCGCCTTCATAGACATTGTCGTCTGCAGTCGGAACGGTCACAGTAATCGCTGTCACGCCCGCTGGGATCGTCACGTTGCCGCTTCCATCCACCGTCAGAGTTTGTGTCTGGTTATTACCATCGACGTAAGTCACCACCATGTCACCAAGGTCGTTGGCTTCTGCGGTGTAGTTACCGTCCGTCGTTGGCGCAAGATTCACCACCACTGGCGCTTCGGTTTCATTCGACAGTGACACGGTGAAGACCGCATCAGTCCCTTCGTTCACGTCACCGGCGTCAGTGACAGATAATGCTGGCTTATCGTTGTCTGGGGTACCTGGGCCTGTACCGTCGTCTTTGATGGTCGCTTCGCCTGTCGCCGTGCCGTTAGACGTCACGCCGTTCGATTCTGTCACCACTAGACCGAAGGTTTCATCGCCTTCATAGACATTGTCGTCTGCAGTCGGAACGGTCACAGTAATCGCTGTCACGCCCGCTGGGATCGTCACGTTGCCGCTTCCATCCACCGTCAGAGTTTGTGTCTGGTTATTACCATCGACGTAAGTCACCACCATGTCACCAAGGTCGTTGGCTTCTGCGGTGTAGTTACCGTCCGTCGTTGGCGCAAGATTCACCACCACTGGCGCTTCGGTTTCATTCGACAGTGACACGGTGAAGACCGCATCAGTCCCTTCGTTCACGTCACCGGCGTCAGTGACAGATAATGCTGGCTTATCGTTGTCTGGGGTACCTGGGCCTGTACCGTCGTCTTTGATGGTCGCTTCGCCTGTCGCCGTGCCGTTAGACGTCACGCCGTTCGATTCTGTCACCACTAGACCGAAGGTTTCATCGCCTTCATAGACATTGTCGTCTGCAGTCGGAACGGTCACAGTAATCGCTGTCACGCCCGCTGGGATCGTCACGTTGCCGCTTCCATCCACCGTCAGAGTTTGTGTCTGGTTATTACCATCGACGTAAGTCACCACCATGTCACCAAGGTCGTTGGCTTCTGCGGTGTAGTTACCGTCCGTCGTTGGCGCAAGATTCACCACCACTGGCGCTTCGGTTTCATTCGACAGTGACACGGTGAAGACCGCATCAGTCCCTTCGTTCACGTCACCGGCGTCAGTGACAGATAATGCTGGCTTATCGTTGTCTGGGGTACCTGGGCCTGTACCGTCGTCTTTGATGGTCGCTTCGCCTGTCGCCGTGCCGTTAGACGTCACGCCGTTCGATTCTGTCACCACTAGACCGAAGGTTTCATCGCCTTCATAGACATTGTCGTCTGCAGTCGGAACGGTCACAGTAATCGCTGTCACGCCCGCTGGGATCGTCACGTTGCCGCTTCCATCCACCGTCAGAGTTTGTGTCTGGTTATTACCATCGACGTAAGTCACCACCATGTCACCAAGGTCGTTGGCTTCTGCGGTGTAGTTACCGTCCGTCGTTGGCGCAAGATTCACCACCACTGGCGCTTCGGTTTCATTCGACAGTGACACGGTGAAGACCGCATCAGTCCCTTCGTTCACGTCACCGGCGTCAGTGACAGATAATGCTGGCTTATCGTTGTCTGGGGTACCTGGGCCTGTACCGTCGTCTTTGATGGTCGCTTCGCCTGTCGCCGTGCCGTTAGACGTCACGCCGTTCGATTCTGTCACCACTAGACCGAAGGTTTCATCGCCTTCATAGACATTGTCGTCTGCAGTCGGAACGGTCACAGTAATCGCTGTCACGCCCGCTGGGATCGTCACGTTGCCGCTTCCATCCACCGTCAGAGTTTGTGTCTGGTTATTACCATCGACGTAAGTCACCACCATGTCACCAAGGTCGTTGGCTTCTGCGGTGTAGTTACCGTCCGTCGTTGGCGCAAGATTCACCACCACTGGCGCTTCGGTTTCATTCGACAGTGACACGGTGAAGACCGCATCAGTCCCTTCGTTCACGTCACCGGCGTCAGTGACAGATAATGCTGGCTTATCGTTGTCTGGGGTACCTGGGCCTGTACCGTCGTCTTTGATGGTCGCTTCGCCTGTCGCCGTGCCGTTAGACGTCACGCCGTTCGATTCTGTCACCACTAGACCGAAGGTTTCATCGCCTTCATAGACATTGTCGTCTGCAGTCGGAACGGTCACAGTAATCGCTGTCACGCCCGCTGGGATCGTCACGTTGCCGCTTCCATCCACCGTCAGAGTTTGTGTCTGGTTATTACCATCGACGTAAGTCACCACCATGTCACCAAGGTCGTTGGCTTCTGCGGTGTAGTTACCGTCCGTCGTTGGCGCAAGATTCACCACCACTGGCGCTTCGGTTTCATTCGACAGTGACACGGTGAAGACCGCATCAGTCCCTTCGTTCACGTCACCGGCGTCAGTGACAGATAATGCTGGCTTATCGTTGTCTGGGGTACCTGGGCCTGTACCGTCGTCTTTGATGGTCGCTTCGCCTGTCGCCGTGCCGTTAGACGTCACGCCGTTCGATTCTGTCACCACTAGACCGAAGGTTTCATCGCCTTCATAGACATTGTCGTCTGCAGTCGGAACGGTCACAGTAATCGCTGTCACGCCCGCTGGGATCGTCACGTTGCCGCTTCCATCCACCGTCAGAGTTTGTGTCTGGTTATTACCATCGACGTAAGTCACCACCATGTCACCAAGGTCGTTGGCTTCTGCGGTGTAGTTACCGTCCGTCGTTGGCGCAAGATTCACCACCACTGGCGCTTCGGTTTCATTCGACAGTGACACGGTGAAGACCGCATCAGTCCCTTCGTTCACGTCACCGGCGTCAGTGACAGATAATGCTGGCTTATCGTTGTCTGGGGTACCTGGGCCTGTACCGTCGTCTTTGATGGTCGCTTCGCCTGTCGCCGTGCCGTTAGACGTCACGCCGTTCGATTCTGTCACCACTAGACCGAAGGTTTCATCGCCTTCATAGACATTGTCGTCTGCAGTCGGAACGGTCACAGTAATCGCTGTCACGCCCGCTGGGATCGTCACGTTGCCGCTTCCATCCACCGTCAGAGTTTGTGTCTGGTTATTACCATCGACGTAAGTCACCACCATGTCACCAAGGTCGTTGGCTTCTGCGGTGTAGTTACCGTCCGTCGTTGGCGCAAGATTCACCACCACTGGCGCTTCGGTTTCATTCGACAGTGACACGGTGAAGACCGCATCAGTCCCTTCGTTCACGTCACCGGCGTCAGTGACAGATAATGCTGGCTTATCGTTGTCTGGGGTACCTGGGCCTGTACCGTCGTCTTTGATGGTCGCTTCGCCTGTCGCCGTGCCGTTAGACGTCACGCCGTTCGATTCTGTCACCACTAGACCGAAGGTTTCATCGCCTTCATAGACATTGTCGTCTGCAGTCGGAACGGTCACAGTAATCGCTGTCACGCCCGCTGGGATCGTCACGTTGCCGCTTCCATCCACCGTCAGAGTTTGTGTCTGGTTATTACCATCGACGTAAGTCACCACCATGTCACCAAGGTCGTTGGCTTCTGCGGTGTAGTTACCGTCCGTCGTTGGCGCAAGATTCACCACCACTGGCGCTTCGGTTTCATTCGACAGTGACACGGTGAAGACCGCATCAGTCCCTTCGTTCACGTCACCGGCGTCAGTGACAGATAATGCTGGCTTATCGTTGTCTGGGGTACCTGGGCCTGTACCGTCGTCTTTGATGGTCGCTTCGCCTGTCGCCGTGCCGTTAGACGTCACGCCGTTCGATTCTGTCACCACTAGACCGAAGGTTTCATCGCCTTCATAGACATTGTCGTCTGCAGTCGGAACGGTCACAGTAATCGCTGTCACGCCCGCTGGGATCGTCACGTTGCCGCTTCCATCCACCGTCAGAGTTTGTGTCTGGTTATTACCATCGACGTAAGTCACCACCATGTCACCAAGGTCGTTGGCTTCTGCGGTGTAGTTACCGTCCGTCGTTGGCGCAAGATTCACCACCACTGGCGCTTCGGTTTCATTCGACAGTGACACGGTGAAGACCGCATCAGTCCCTTCGTTCACGTCACCGGCGTCAGTGACAGATAATGCTGGCTTATCGTTGTCTGGGGTACCTGGGCCTGTACCGTCGTCTTTGATGGTCGCTTCGCCTGTCGCCGTGCCGTTAGACGTCACGCCGTTCGATTCTGTCACCACTAGACCGAAGGTTTCATCGCCTTCATAGACATTGTCGTCTGCAGTCGGAACGGTCACAGTAATCGCTGTCACGCCCGCTGGGATCGTCACGTTGCCGCTTCCATCCACCGTCAGAGTTTGTGTCTGGTTATTACCATCGACGTAAGTCACCACCATGTCACCAAGGTCGTTGGCTTCTGCGGTGTAGTTACCGTCCGTCGTTGGCGCAAGATTCACCACCACTGGCGCTTCGGTTTCATTCGACAGTGACACGGTGAAGACCGCATCAGTCCCTTCGTTCACGTCACCGGCGTCAGTGACAGATAATGCTGGCTTATCGTTGTCTGGGGTACCTGGGCCTGTACCGTCGTCTTTGATGGTCGCTTCGCCTGTCGCCGTGCCGTTAGACGTCACGCCGTTCGATTCTGTCACCACTAGACCGAAGGTTTCATCGCCTTCATAGACATTGTCGTCTGCAGTCGGAACGGTCACAGTAATCGCTGTCACGCCCGCTGGGATCGTCACGTTGCCGCTTCCATCCACCGTCAGAGTTTGTGTCTGGTTATTACCATCGACGTAAGTCACCACCATGTCACCAAGGTCGTTGGCTTCTGCGGTGTAGTTACCGTCCGTCGTTGGCGCAAGATTCACCACCACTGGCGCTTCGGTTTCATTCGACAGTGACACGGTGAAGACCGCATCAGTCCCTTCGTTCACGTCACCGGCGTCAGTGACAGATAATGCTGGCTTATCGTTGTCTGGGGTACCTGGGCCTGTACCGTCGTCTTTGATGGTCGCTTCGCCTGTCGCCGTGCCGTTAGACGTCACGCCGTTCGATTCTGTCACCACTAGACCGAAGGTTTCATCGCCTTCATAGACATTGTCGTCTGCAGTCGGAACGGTCACAGTAATCGCTGTCACGCCCGCTGGGATCGTCACGTTGCCGCTTCCATCCACCGTCAGAGTTTGTGTCTGGTTATTACCATCGACGTAAGTCACCACCATGTCACCAAGGTCGTTGGCTTCTGCGGTGTAGTTACCGTCCGTCGTTGGCGCAAGATTCACCACCACTGGCGCTTCGGTTTCATTCGACAGTGACACGGTGAAGACCGCATCAGTCCCTTCGTTCACGTCACCGGCGTCAGTGACAGATAATGCTGGCTTATCGTTGTCTGGGGTACCTGGGCCTGTACCGTCGTCTTTGATGGTCGCTTCGCCTGTCGCCGTGCCGTTAGACGTCACGCCGTTCGATTCTGTCACCACTAGACCGAAGGTTTCATCGCCTTCATAGACATTGTCGTCTGCAGTCGGAACGGTCACAGTAATCGCTGTCACGCCCGCTGGGATCGTCACGTTGCCGCTTCCATCCACCGTCAGAGTTTGTGTCTGGTTATTACCATCGACGTAAGTCACCACCATGTCACCAAGGTCGTTGGCTTCTGCGGTGTAGTTACCGTCCGTCGTTGGCGCAAGATTCACCACCACTGGCGCTTCGGTTTCATTCGACAGTGACACGGTGAAGACCGCATCAGTCCCTTCGTTCACGTCACCGGCGTCAGTGACAGATAATGCTGGCTTATCGTTGTCTGGGGTACCTGGGCCTGTACCGTCGTCTTTGATGGTCGCTTCGCCTGTCGCCGTGCCGTTAGACGTCACGCCGTTCGATTCTGTCACCACTAGACCGAAGGTTTCATCGCCTTCATAGACATTGTCGTCTGCAGTCGGAACGGTCACAGTAATCGCTGTCACGCCCGCTGGGATCGTCACGTTGCCGCTTCCATCCACCGTCAGAGTTTGTGTCTGGTTATTACCATCGACGTAAGTCACCACCATGTCACCAAGGTCGTTGGCTTCTGCGGTGTAGTTACCGTCCGTCGTTGGCGCAAGATTCACCACCACTGGCGCTTCGGTTTCATTCGACAGTGACACGGTGAAGACCGCATCAGTCCCTTCGTTCACGTCACCGGCGTCAGTGACAGATAATGCTGGCTTATCGTTGTCTGGGGTACCTGGGCCTGTACCGTCGTCTTTGATGGTCGCTTCGCCTGTCGCCGTGCCGTTAGACGTCACGCCGTTCGATTCTGTCACCACTAGACCGAAGGTTTCATCGCCTTCATAGACATTGTCGTCTGCAGTCGGAACGGTCACAGTAATCGCTGTCACGCCCGCTGGGATCGTCACGTTGCCGCTTCCATCCACCGTCAGAGTTTGTGTCTGGTTATTACCATCGACGTAAGTCACCACCATGTCACCAAGGTCGTTGGCTTCTGCGGTGTAGTTACCGTCCGTCGTTGGCGCAAGATTCACCACCACTGGCGCTTCGGTTTCATTCGACAGTGACACGGTGAAGACCGCATCAGTCCCTTCGTTCACGTCACCGGCGTCAGTGACAGATAATGCTGGCTTATCGTTGTCTGGGGTACCTGGGCCTGTACCGTCGTCTTTGATGGTCGCTTCGCCTGTCGCCGTGCCGTTAGACGTCACGCCGTTCGATTCTGTCACCACTAGACCGAAGGTTTCATCGCCTTCATAGACATTGTCGTCTGCAGTCGGAACGGTCACAGTAATCGCTGTCACGCCCGCTGGGATCGTCACGTTGCCGCTTCCATCCACCGTCAGAGTTTGTGTCTGGTTATTACCATCGACGTAAGTCACCACCATGTCACCAAGGTCGTTGGCTTCTGCGGTGTAGTTACCGTCCGTCGTTGGCGCAAGATTCACCACCACTGGCGCTTCGGTTTCATTCGACAGTGACACGGTGAAGACCGCATCAGTCCCTTCGTTCACGTCACCGGCGTCAGTGACAGATAATGCTGGCTTATCGTTGTCTGGGGTACCTGGGCCTGTACCGTCGTCTTTGATGGTCGCTTCGCCTGTCGCCGTGCCGTTAGACGTCACGCCGTTCGATTCTGTCACCACTAGACCGAAGGTTTCATCGCCTTCATAGACATTGTCGTCTGCAGTCGGAACG
Organism: Vibrio pomeroyi; assembly: GCF_024347595.1. NCBI lineage: Bacteria > Pseudomonadati > Pseudomonadota > Gammaproteobacteria > Vibrionales > Vibrionaceae > Vibrio > Vibrio pomeroyi. The sequence goes on from NZ_AP025506.1 coordinate 1,980,300, forward strand.
GTCACAGTAATCGCTGTCACGCCCGCTGGGATCGTCACGTTGCCGCTTCCATCCACCGTCAGAGTTTGTGTCTGGTTATTACCATCGACGTAAGTCACCACCATGTCACCAAGGTCGTTGGCTTCTGCGGTGTAGTTACCGTCCGTCGTTGGCGCAAGATTCACCACCACTGGCGCTTCGGTTTCATTCGACAGTGACACGGTGAAGACCGCATCAGTCCCTTCGTTCACGTCACCGGCGTCAGTGACAGATAATGCTGGCTTATCGTTGTCTGGGGTACCTGGGCCTGTACCGTCGTCTTTGATGGTCGCTTCGCCTGTCGCCGTGCCGTTAGACGTCACGCCGTTCGATTCTGTCACCACTAGACCGAAGGTTTCATCGCCTTCATAGACATTGTCGTCTGCAGTCGGAACGGTCACAGTAATCGCTGTCACGCCCGCTGGGATCGTCACGTTGCCGCTTCCATCCACCGTCAGAGTTTGTGTCTGGTTATTACCATCGACGTAAGTCACCACCATGTCACCAAGGTCGTTGGCTTCTGCGGTGTAGTTACCGTCCGTCGTTGGCGCAAGATTCACCACCACTGGCGCTTCGGTTTCATTCGACAGTGACACGGTGAAGACCGCATCAGTCCCTTCGTTCACGTCACCGGCGTCAGTGACAGATAATGCTGGCTTATCGTTGTCTGGGGTACCTGGGCCTGTACCGTCGTCTTTGATGGTCGCTTCGCCTGTCGCCGTGCCGTTAGACGTCACGCCGTTCGATTCTGTCACCACTAGACCGAAGGTTTCATCGCCTTCATAGACATTGTCGTCTGCAGTCGGAACGGTCACAGTAATCGCTGTCACGCCCGCTGGGATCGTCACGTTGCCGCTTCCATCCACCGTCAGAGTTTGTGTCTGGTTATTACCATCGACGTAAGTCACCACCATGTCACCAAGGTCGTTGGCTTCTGCGGTGTAGTTACCGTCCGTCGTTGGCGCAAGATTCACCACCACTGGCGCTTCGGTTTCATTCGACAGTGACACGGTGAAGACCGCATCAGTCCCTTCGTTCACGTCACCGGCGTCAGTGACAGATAATGCTGGCTTATCGTTGTCTGGGGTACCTGGGCCTGTACCGTCGTCTTTGATGGTCGCTTCGCCTGTCGCCGTGCCGTTAGACGTCACGCCGTTCGATTCTGTCACCACTAGACCGAAGGTTTCATCGCCTTCATAGACATTGTCGTCTGCAGTCGGAACGGTCACAGTAATCGCTGTCACGCCCGCTGGGATCGTCACGTTGCCGCTTCCATCCACCGTCAGAGTTTGTGTCTGGTTATTACCATCGACGTAAGTCACCACCATGTCACCAAGGTCGTTGGCTTCTGCGGTGTAGTTACCGTCCGTCGTTGGCGCAAGATTCACCACCACTGGCGCTTCGGTTTCATTCGACAGTGACACGGTGAAGACCGCATCAGTCCCTTCGTTCACGTCACCGGCGTCAGTGACAGATAATGCTGGCTTATCGTTGTCTGGGGTACCTGGGCCTGTACCGTCGTCTTTGATGGTCGCTTCGCCTGTCGCCGTGCCGTTAGACGTCACGCCGTTCGATTCTGTCACCACTAGACCGAAGGTTTCATCGCCTTCATAGACATTGTCGTCTGCAGTCGGAACGGTCACAGTAATCGCTGTCACGCCCGCTGGGATCGTCACGTTGCCGCTTCCATCCACCGTCAGAGTTTGTGTCTGGTTATTACCATCGACGTAAGTCACCACCATGTCACCAAGGTCGTTGGCTTCTGCGGTGTAGTTACCGTCCGTCGTTGGCGCAAGATTCACCACCACTGGCGCTTCGGTTTCATTCGACAGTGACACGGTGAAGACCGCATCAGTCCCTTCGTTCACGTCACCGGCGTCAGTGACAGATAATGCTGGCTTATCGTTGTCTGGGGTACCTGGGCCTGTACCGTCGTCTTTGATGGTCGCTTCGCCTGTCGCCGTGCCGTTAGACGTCACGCCGTTCGATTCTGTCACCACTAGACCGAAGGTTTCATCGCCTTCATAGACATTGTCGTCTGCAGTCGGAACGGTCACAGTAATCGCTGTCACGCCCGCTGGGATCGTCACGTTGCCGCTTCCATCCACCGTCAGAGTTTGTGTCTGGTTATTACCATCGACGTAAGTCACCACCATGTCACCAAGGTCGTTGGCTTCTGCGGTGTAGTTACCGTCCGTCGTTGGCGCAAGATTCACCACCACTGGCGCTTCGGTTTCATTCGACAGTGACACGGTGAAGACCGCATCAGTCCCTTCGTTCACGTCACCGGCGTCAGTGACAGATAATGCTGGCTTATCGTTGTCTGGGGTACCTGGGCCTGTACCGTCGTCTTTGATGGTCGCTTCGCCTGTCGCCGTGCCGTTAGACGTCACGCCGTTCGATTCTGTCACCACTAGACCGAAGGTTTCATCGCCTTCATAGACATTGTCGTCTGCAGTCGGAACGGTCACAGTAATCGCTGTCACGCCCGCTGGGATCGTCACGTTGCCGCTTCCATCCACCGTCAGAGTTTGTGTCTGGTTATTACCATCGACGTAAGTCACCACCATGTCACCAAGGTCGTTGGCTTCTGCGGTGTAGTTACCGTCCGTCGTTGGCGCAAGATTCACCACCACTGGCGCTTCGGTTTCATTCGACAGTGACACGGTGAAGACCGCATCAGTCCCTTCGTTCACGTCACCGGCGTCAGTGACAGATAATGCTGGCTTATCGTTGTCTGGGGTACCTGGGCCTGTACCGTCGTCTTTGATGGTCGCTTCGCCTGTCGCCGTGCCGTTAGACGTCACGCCGTTCGATTCTGTCACCACTAGACCGAAGGTTTCATCGCCTTCATAGACATTGTCGTCTGCAGTCGGAACGGTCACAGTAATCGCTGTCACGCCCGCTGGGATCGTCACGTTGCCGCTTCCATCCACCGTCAGAGTTTGTGTCTGGTTATTACCATCGACGTAAGTCACCACCATGTCACCAAGGTCGTTGGCTTCTGCGGTGTAGTTACCGTCCGTCGTTGGCGCAAGATTCACCACCACTGGCGCTTCGGTTTCATTCGACAGTGACACGGTGAAGACCGCATCAGTCCCTTCGTTCACGTCACCGGCGTCAGTGACAGATAATGCTGGCTTATCGTTGTCTGGGGTACCTGGGCCTGTACCGTCGTCTTTGATGGTCGCTTCGCCTGTCGCCGTGCCTATCGTGCCAGAGCTGCCCTCAACGCTCACGCTGAACGTCTCGTCGCCTTCATACACGTCATCGCCTGTCGTCGCCACGCTCACTTTCAGCTCGGTCTGACCCGCTGGGATTGTGTAGCTGCCGTCATCGTTCGGTGTCACGACCGTCACACCATCTGCCAACGTCACTACCATGTTACCGATGTCGTCCGATTCCGCTGTATTAGCGCCTGCCGTTGAGCTCGTCAGGTTCACCGTCACTGCTACGTCCGCCGCCTTATCTAGGCTCACGGTGAACCCAGCCGCTGAACCTTCACTTACGCTCACGGTTTCTGTGATGCTCACATATGGGACAGGAATAACCCCAACATCAACAGTAATAGTATCAGTACCACCTTCACCATCACTGACAACCACCGTGAAGCTGTCAGAGCCGTTGTAGTTTTCGTCTGGCGTGTAAGTCCAATTACCATTTTCATCGACGACTACAGAGCCGTTTGACGGATCTGTGCCTTTGGTGAATGTTAGCGAATCACCGTCTGCGTCTATTGCATTCAGTGTTCCGCTTACTGGGGTGTCTTCGTCGGTGGTTACTGAAACGTCATTACCAACAGGGGCATCATTGACAGGAGTTACACCAATATTAACTGTGATTGTATCGGTGCCACCTTGGCCGTCGGATACAACAACCGTGAAGCTGTCATCGCCGTTGTAATTTTCATTTGGTGTGTAAGTCCAGTCGCCATTGTCATCGACGACGACAGTTCCGTTTGATGGATCTGTCGCTTTGGTAAAAGATAAAGAGTCACCATCTTCGTCTGAGGCTGAAAGGGTTCCGTTTACTGGCGTGTCTTCATTTGTTGTAAAAGAGACAGTGTCACCGACTGGAGAATTATTGTTATCAACAAAAGTAGGTTCATTATTAGGTTGTTCAAGCGTGCGGAAGGCGTCGAGGAGACTGAGGCTTTGAGTACGAGACATACCCAACGCTTCAAAACCTGTAGTTACAAATTCTGTACCTGGAATGGTTTCTTCACCGTCTCGCTCGATCGTTCCGCTAGTTCCCAAACTCGAGCCATTTTGACCAGCAGCTGTATCGAACTCTTCCCCTAGTTCCGCAGGATCTTGACCTTCTTCTAAAGCAGCAAAAATATCCGCAATATCTTGGTCGAGTTCGACTTCCCCATCTTCGGGTGAAAAACGCTTCGCTGATACTTCAGGAGCGTTTGATTCATTTAGAGATTCAAGAACGACATCACCCGCCTGGAGCGGTGCACCTTCTTCTAAGATTTTAATCGTACCATCTACCGAGATAACAATGCGCTGGCCAAGTGCTAAAGCACCACCCAAATTCAGTGTTGTCATATCCATATAAACCCCTAAAACCCATCTCTTGTCATTAACGTCAAAATAGTGACATCATTTTTATAATATTAGTTAGAATATAACATCTAAAGTCACATAATTCATAGTTATAGATACATAATTTAACAACCTCTAGTTTAGCTTAATGACTGTCATCACACTAAGTAACAAATTAGGTGCTTAAAACATCGATATAAGTTATTGTGCATGCAGAAAATAATACGAACATTAATGAATGATTTAAGTGCTCAAAAACAACATAAAACGCACGACGATCGGTTAACAATTTTACAACCATTTACGGACGCTTTTCTAGCGAACGTTATTTTTTTGGCGGTCCATCTGAATTTCGTATCTCGCACATTAAAAAGCGTAGGTTTAGGTGCTGTCCAATTTGGAGAAATGGAAATTGAACTACATTCAAACGACAACATTAGGGTTAGCTATAGCGCTAAGTTTGCCAACAGCAGCACAAACCCTAGAGCAAGCCGTTGCGTTTACTTTAGAAAGCAATCCTGAAATCAAAAGTGCTTATAACGAATATATCAGCAAGCGTTATCTTAACGACGCTTCTGGTGGTGCTTATCGACCAAGTATAGACTTAGATGGTGGGATTGGTTATGAACATACCGACCTAGCAACTAATGCAGACACGACAGACCTTACTCGAAAAGAAGCAACGATTACGCTTACTCAACTGATTTGGGATGGCGCGAATACATCAAATGATATAGATCGTACCGCAGCTGATGCAGAATCTGTGCGCTACCAACTGCTGTCTAATGCGCAAGATATCGCATTAGAAGTGACCAAAGTTTACCTCGATGCAGTAAAAGCATATGAAGTGCTTTCACTTTCTGAAAACAACTTAGCGACACACAAAGAGATATACAGCGATATTCGTAAACGCGTTGAATCAGGTATTGGCTCAACAGCAGATATGTCTCAAGTAGAGGCTCGTATTGCAAAAGCACACGGCAACCTACTCGCGGCTCAAAATAACCTGTTTGATACCCACACTCAATTCAAGAGACTTGTTGGTCAATCTCCGCTGGGGCTCACCTTCCCTCGCGCTGATGCAGGAGCTATTCCATACACGGTCGATGGGGCCCTAGCAAAAGCTTTTAATCAACATCCAGTAATCAAGATAGCTCAAGCCGACGTTGATTCAGCAAAATTTCAATACAAACAATCGAAGAGCACCAACTACCCGACCGTTTCTTTTGAAGCGGCTCAAACCTGGCGTGATGATGCCGGTGGTACAGAAGGCAGCAGTGATGAATTCTCTGCCATGGTTCGCTTAAGATATAACCTTTACAACGGCGGTTCTGATCAAGACCGTGCGGAAAGTGCCGCTTACCAACTCAACAAGGCCAAAGACCTTCGCGAGAGTACCTACCGTAATGTAGAAGAGAGCTTGCGTCTTTCATGGAGCGCATTGGATTTGACCGTTCAGCAGAAAGAGTTCCTCTCTGACCACGTAGACTCGGCATCAGATACGGTTATCTCGTATGAAAAACAATACCGAATCGGTAAACGAACCCTTCTCGATTTGCTGAACACTGAGAATGAGTTGTTTGAAGCTCGTAAAGGCTATTTGGATGCTAAGTATGACGAACAATACGCAAAATATCGCGTAATGAACGCAACGGGCAACCTGTTGATCGGTTTGCGAGTTGAAATCCCTGAAGAATGGAATGAGAAGGTGGAATATTAATGAAGCTTACAAACACAGTATTATCGCTTTGCTTCATGGTTGTATCTACCAATGCTTTAGCTGAAAACAATGAAGACGAATTTGAATATCGCGCTCTCCCACCTGTCACTCAAATTTACGACCTGCAAGATGATGACAACGATGGCGTAATCAATGCGCGTGATTTATGCCCAGATACGCAAATGGGTGCCGAGATAGATAACGACGGTTGTGGTTCATATTTCGAGTCATCGGAGAAGAAAGAGCTCCACATACTCTTTGCCAATAACTCTACAGAAATTAACCCGGCTTTCCTTACCCAGATACGCCAGATGGCTGCATTTTTGAAGCGTTACGAAAGCACGACCATCGAGTTACAAGGTTATGCCAGCAAGGTTGGTAATGCCGCACATAACTTGAAGCTATCAAAACAAAGGGCATCAAATGTAAGGCGAGCACTAATCAGCAACGGCATTCAGCCTTCGAGAGTCAACATCGTTGGTCATGGTGATGTTGAGTTCAGTAGTGATGACACCGAAATCAACCATGCACTTCACCGAAAAGTGGTCGCCTCTGTGGCTGGATTCAAAGGTAACATCAAAGAAGAGTGGCATATCTTCACTAAAATTAAAAAGTAGCTTCAGTACTACTTTTACCATACTGAAACGTTCTCTTAAGTTAACGTTTCAGTATGGTGATAATTCCTTGAATAGCATATACCTAAGCCGTCTATAATGTTAATCTTGCCTCGTTATCAACATAGAGAATTAATCCATGAGCAAACTAACAGCTGATACTCAAGCAAATCTAGAACTTTTCGTTTCTGAAACACAAGAAACCAAACTGGTATGGGGCCTTCGCAATGAAGAAGGTTGGCTAGCATGTGACTCAAGTGAATTCGAAAACAGCGAAGTGATGCCTTTCTGGTCTTCAAAAGAAGACGCTCAAACTCACAACGTTGAAGAGTGGGCTGACTTTGAAGTACTAGAAATTCCACTAGATATCTTTGTAGAAGATTGGTTACTGACTCTTGCTGAAGACGGCGTTCTTGTTGGTATTAACTGGAATGCGACACTAGAAGGCAAAGAGCTTGAGCCTTCTGACCTAGCGAAATTATACATCTAATTTCCAATATCGGCCGTGCGAATACGTACGGCCGATATACCTCTGATAATACTCGTTAAATTCGAGAACCTCCTCGCACAACCTCCTACATACATCACCCAAAAATTGAAGCAACATCAAATTAATCATAGAATATCGTTCTTTATCTAACTGATACTTTCTTGTGATTCACTCTGCTTTCGTTACCTTTCTTCTTTTCATTAGTTTTAATTCTTATAGCCAAGTATCGACTTCAGATCGTGACCACAAGTCATCCAATTATTCTTCCAATTTAGACGCTAACACCACTCCCAACGCTGATTGGAATGCGCTTTACCTCTCGACTTTGAACCACTCTCCTGAACGTGCGTTAAACATGCTGCAGACACGTTATACGAGCTCAACGGTTTACGGAGATAAGCTTTACCTATCGTCTCTTTTGTATCAATACATGAGCCATCGCGATCAACCATTCTATGGCATAGCTTCGAATGACAGCGAATATCAAGCAATTGAAGAAGCGTTTATTTCTGCTCTGATGAAAGACGGCAAAGGTCAATATGAAGAGGCACAACAAGGCTTTTTGACTTTGCTGGCGAAGATGCAATCACGCAGCGATTTAACGGGAAGAGCGCTACTGAAATACCAACTATGCCGATCCCTTAACGAGCAAGCGAAATATCATCAAGCGAACTACTACTGCTCCGCTCTTCAATCCGATCTGCATGACATTGCCGACCCAGTATTGCCAAAATTTGGGACTTATCGAGTCATCGCCAACAATCACCATTTCCGTAGTGACTATCAAGCAGCGCTAAGCACCTACCTCTCGTTGATTAATGTATTCCCACAAGGGCATGATATTTCAGGAATATACAATGATGTGGGTAATTTACTCAAAGAACTAAAGCAATACGATAAATCGGCGCAGTATTTGGAAGAAGCGCTGGTACTAAGGGCTGATGCTTCCGATTTAATGAAAGCTCAAGTGCATCATAGCTTAGCTGACCTGTATCTAAATCAAGGTCAAAATGATTTAGCGATTACCCATTTTAAGCAAGCTAAAGTGCTGCTAAGCGCCTCATCCCATAGCTACGGCATCGCTCTAACCAATCTTGGTTTGGGTAAGGCTTACACACAAATCAATGACTATGATCTAGCGAGAAGCTATTTAGTCGACTCTCTTTCAGCTTCCAGCGAGCTCAACAACGATGTCATTCGAATCAACGCTTACTTGGCAATCAGCGATATGTTCGAAGAGCAAAAACTAATGGAAGAAGCGCTCAATTATGCACAACAAGCGTTAGAGTTAGCTGAGCAAGTTGCTAGACATAAATACATCGCAGGGGCTCTTCTTCAGCTTTCTGATATTCATCAATCACTGGCCGATTACCAGCAAGCGTTTTACTTCTACCAACGCTACTCGTCCATACAGATGGAAGCACGAGACATTGATAACCGATTAGCCTTTGAAGCACTAGATCTAACGCACGCCAAATATGAGCAAGAGTTAGAAAGCTCCTTTCTGACACATCAGACGAAACTCGACCGCCTTCAAATTGAAAAGATGGAGCATCAAAGGTGGATGTACAACATCATTGTGATTCTACTGCTGTGTGCTGCAAGCTTCACGGTATTGGTCAACAGAACAGTTCGTGCGAAAGCAGCCATTGACGCTATGACAAAAGCATACGGTCGCACCGAAATAATACGAAGAATTAAGCGAGTAAAACGCTGTCCAGGAAAGGAAAAGCAACACGTGCTTGTTTTACTCGACCTAGATAAGTTTAAAAAGATAAATGACCAACATGGCCACCCTACTGGCGACAAAGCACTGGTTCATGTTAGTCAGCAAATAAGAAAGCACTTAATGAATGGTGAATTGTTTGGCCGTTTAGGTGGCGAAGAGTTTGTCATCATGCTGACCGATACAAAACCTTCTGAAGTACGGGAGCGCGTTGAGGAGTTACACTACGCTATATCAAGCACTGTCTTCTTATCAGAAAGCAAAAAGCCACTTAATGTGACCGCGAGCTTTGCTTACCTAGCAACCTCAAACGCATTAAGTGACTTTGATGACTTGTACTCAGTTCTTGACCAAGCACTTTATCAAGCGAAGAGTAATGGCCGAAACTGCATCATCGATGCCTATAACGACCCAATAGACTTACCTGATGTTATTTATTCTCAGCCTGTTTGCGAACCAACTCAGCCATGATGCTTTCACGGTCACCGAGGTAATCATTAAGGCCTACTTTACGTAATTCACACGCAGGGCAATCGCCACAACCATCACCGATAATGCCGTTGTAGCAAGTCAGGGTTTTGTTGCGAACAAGCTCAAGTGCTGAGTATTGGTCGGCCAACGCCCATGTCTCAGCCTTGTTCAGCCACATCAGTGGTGTTTTGATATCAAGCTGCTTGTCCATGCCTTGCACTAACGCAGAGTTCATCGCTTTTACGAAATCATTGCGGCAATCTGGGTAGCCAGAGAAGTCAGTCTCACACACACCGGTAATCACAGTTTCAGCGCCGATCTGGTACGCATAAATACCTGCCAGCGTTAAGAAAAGAATATTACGACCAGGAACGAATGAGTTCGGTAAACCATTCTCTTGAAGCTCGTGTGATACAGGAATATCGTCACGTGTTAGAGAGCTGATCGCTAGCTCATTCAACAGAGTCACATCCATCACTTTATGTGCTTTCACACCCAGTTCTTTTGACAATGACTCAGCCACTTCAATCTCTAGTCGGTGGCGCTGACCATAATCAAATGTAATCGCATGAACCTCGTCATACTCTTTTAATGCTTGAACAAGACATGTTGTTGAGTCTTGACCACCACTGAATACTACCACTGCTTTTTTCATTTTCATTCCTACCTAAAACTGACGAGCTATCTACAATCTAACCAACTATGCGATCTAACCTACTACGCGATGCTCAAATACTTGTGAGTTTGGATTGATAAACGCCAATTGCGCTCAATGCAGGTATCAATACAAAGCTGTGTCGCGCGGTCTTTTTGGCTAATCGGTTGCAGTGCGATCACTGTGTCGCTCGAAACATCCGCTCGCTCTAGTAAACCATCTAGCTGTTCAATGTCTTTTCCGGTTCCTACTGGGTGCTTAATCTCGTTAGCGCGTTGCAAGGCACTGTCTAAAATTTCCAGTTTCGCTTTCATTGCCACTTTCGGTGACACCGTAACCCAAGTGTCACTTGTTGCTTTAACTTCTGACGTACCGCTAGTCTCAATCTGACAACGACAACCGTGTTGCTCAAACGCTTCAGTAAGAGGGACAAGATCATAAATGCACGGCTCACCACCAGTAATCACAATGTGTTTAGCCGTGTAACCTTGCTTGATGTATTCATTGACGATTCCTTGGGCATCAATGGCTGACCAAGTGGGTGAATCCTCTGTCTTAACCATAATATCGCCAAGGCTAGTTTCATCTTCTGGTAATGCTTCCCAAGTCTGTTTGGTATCGCACCAAGAACAGCCAACTGGGCAAATTTGCAGACGAACAAAAACAGCAGGAACGCCAGTAAACACGCCCTCACCTTGGATGGTTTCAAACATTTCATTAATCTTGTACAACTTTCCCTCAGCTCAATCATTTGATGAAATTAATCAACCGCAGACCTTAAAGCACTTACCTCTTTTGGTCAAACAAATGAGTACTGATAAATCAGTTGATCAAAGCCCTAGCCTGAAGTTTCAAGTTCCCTTATCCTTTCGCCCATTAGATTTCGTTAGCTTTTAATTTTTTAGTAAGGAACAACATGTACAAACTGATTGCTCTTGATATGGATGGCACGCTGCTTAACAGTGAAAAAGTGATTTCTCAAGAGAACAAAGACGCGATTGCTAAAGCTCGTGCTGCAGGTGTGAAAGTGGTTCTGGCTTCTGGTCGCCCTTTAGAAGGCATGCAGAGTAAGCTAGATGAGCTGTCAATCAACGGCGAAGATGACTTTGTGCTCTTCTACAACGGCTCTATGGTTCAGAATGTATCGACAAAAGAGGTCATTCACAGCGAGATCAGCAATGGTAAAGCCGCGAAAGAAATCGCAGCTCTTGCTAAACAGCTAGGTGGTTACGTTCATGCATTCAGCAAGGTTCATGGTTTAATGACGCCAGAGAACAACGAATACACTAGCATTGAAGCACGCATTAATGGTTTAGAAATTACCGAATTCGACTTTTCTCAACTAGAAGACGATCACGAAATCATCAAAACCATGATTGTTGCTGAGCCAAGCAAGTTGACCGAAATCATCAGCAAGTTGCCACAAGAACTTAAGACTCAGTTTACCATCGTGCAAAGTGCACCCTTCTTCTTAGAGTTCTTAAATCCAAATTCGAACAAAGGTGTGGGTATTGAAGCGATTGCTAAACACTTAGGTATTAAAGCCGAAGAAGTGATCTGTATGGGAGACGCTGAGAACGACCACCATATGCTTGAATACGCGGGCCTTGGTATTGCAATGGATAACGCAATGGAAGAAACCAAGAAGCTAGCTGACTACATTACAGCAAGCAATGATGACCACGGTGTAGCTGTTGCGATTGAAAAGTTTATCTTCAACTCATAAGCATTTTCGATAGTGTATCGTTGAAACAAAGAAGGCTGTGCAGTACACAGCCTTCTTTTACTTAACACGAGTGGTTTAACTATTTCCGAGCCCAAGGCAGACGGAACGCCACAACACCAAATAGAATCAAGATTGGGAAACGTAACGTTTCGACAATAAATGAAGCGATGCCACTAAAAGAGACAAAGCTCCCTGCCCAACTGATCAACAGGTTACCGGCAAGTAACATCGCAATAACCCCAACCACGACCTTGAATGAGAACTGGCCGACCAAAGGCTTTGAATCCGTTAACGTCACCAAACAAGCAATCGTCATCAAAATAGCCACCCAGAATGAGAAGGTTGGCAGTGGCCAGATAACGGTTAGAACAATTGATAGTAGGCACAGCCCCCACCAAACGCCTTTAGAGCTCAATAACACACTGATATCAACATCAGGCTTGGTGTCTAACCTCACGATATGCCACGTTGTCAACGCACCTAATATGCCTCCCATCAAGACATCGCTAAAGAAAGCACTGCCTGAGTATGACTTAAACAACATAATCCAAAGTAGACCGGCTAACACAATCAACAACGATTTCTGTTCAAACAGGCGTTTAAGCTTCCAAAGCACCAACAAAGTCAAACTAACCCATAGAGCCGCTAGTTGGCTTGGAAAGCTATAGCCACTGCTCATCACCAATTTCAGTGTTGGAAGATAAGCGTGCGGTCGTGGAAAGCCAAAGCCTTGGTGGGCAATTAGCGTAAGCAGCGTTACTGATATCAACGTGAAACCAAACTTCAACGCAAAATTACGGCCAAAATGCCAAGCAATCAACGGCAGGATAATGATGAAAACCCAAGGCTTTGCGAGTAAGTCAGTCAAAAGTACCGTATTAGAAAACACACTCGGTAAATTATCGAACGTGTTTTGAAGTGAAACAATCCAGCTCAATTCAACTTGATGAACTTTCGGCGCAGCGCCCACCAACTCAGTCACATAAGTCACTGGTTGATCCGTCGCGGAAAGAAACAGTTCGTTAATCTCAGACCATTGTTCTGGATAACGGTATTGGTTTGCTTCCAACTCAGTAGGAGGAAGTAACATCGCTCTGCTGACCTCGACTCCATAGTGAGGAGCAAACCAGATAGGAAGTTCAAAACCACCTAGCTCATTTCGAGCTTGATAACTGATCACTTCAGAATCAGAGACACAATCAAACACAACGGCACTGTCGGTGTAACCCAACACATCACCAACGGTGACGGACAAACCGGCTTCTTCCCAAGTTTCACGTTGCGCTGCAATCGCTGGCGGCTCACCAGAAACAACCGTGCCACCCGGCAGAGATAATTGACCTGTGATCAGTTCATCAACCAACACAATTTGGTTATCAGCACGCACTACACATAAGGCGCCCGCAATATGGTCAGGCAAGGTGTTACTCGCCCAAGCGGAAATAGTACTCAAAAGAGATAGAATAAGAACTAATAAATATCGAATAACCAACGAATTTACCTAAAAATAATAGAAAAAAATAAAGACTGCTAATACATCGAGCCTATTGTAATCAAACCCACACAAAATCGCTGTCTATGTTTTATTCAAAGCCTTCCTCATCCATTGAATGTGAGGTGTGAACCCCATTTTTTGATAGAAGTCCTTGGCAGGTGAATTAAAGTCCCAAACCTCAACAAAAACCTGGGTAACACCATAGTCTCCAAAAGTGGACTCAACACGATTAAACAGCATCTGGGCGACTTCTGCTTTTCGGTATTCTGGTAAAACAAAAAGTTCATCGACACTGCCCATCTGCACCGGTTTACTCACAGTAGAGATAAGCTCACAAAAATGTCCTGAAATGAAACCGACTATCAGTTCACCTCTTAATGCCACATACACCAAACATTCAGGGTCATCTAAGTACCTTGCAATACTCTTTTCCTGCTCTATCTCTTCTGCTGTTTTAAAGTGTTCGGGACAGGCAATGTGATGATGGTGGTGAAGATCAAACATTAACTCGTTAAGTTGCTCGAGATCGGTATGCTTTGCAGCCCTTAAAGTGACGTTCATGACAAGTACGCTTCTAAAACCCAATTAATATCTAAACAGAGTCTAGTTTACTTGCAGTAAGTATCTATACAAGCTATTGAATTAATTCGTTGTTTGAACTGAGTGTTTTAAATACAAAAATGGCCACATAAAGTGACCATTTTTGTATTTAATTAAGCGTGAATCAGAAAGCTGACTTTATGCACCGTTGTCGTCTTTCTCTTCTTTGAGGTCAGCAAGCTGCTGCTCCAGTTCAATAAGCTTAATTTCTGCTTCGACTTCTGCAACTCGCTTTTCAGCGTCAGTACGATTGTCTTGCGCTAGGCCGTCTGCCGTCACTTGAGTTCGTTGAGCATTTCGCGCGTCGTCTGTATCTTTCATAGAACCCGCAACACCGCCAGTCACACCACCTAACGCAGCCCCTTTCACGGCTAAGCTCGCGTCTCCAGTCAACGCGCCAGCTGTCGCTCCTAGTAAAGCACCACCAACTGCGCCACGGTTACGTGCTGCGTTTTCATTTTCGTTATCCATTGCTGGTGATGCACAACCAGAAAGAGTCACAATTAGTGTCGCTAAAAGGAAAGGTTTAGTGAATTTCATAGGAGTCTCGCTTAGTTCTTCGTTTGGAATGAAGCCATCTTAAATAGAAGCGTTATCGAGATAAATAAAGCCAAGTTTAGACGATACATAGTGTTCAGCTATGTATCATTCAACCAACGCATATTTGAAGCGTGACATATGCCTTTGATACGAATTGCTCCATCAAAAACAAAAAAGCGACCATTAAGGTCGCCTCGATAATTCTTCTTTATAACATTCAGAGTCAGATTAAGATTTAGCTTTTAACCTTGCGACCAAAAGTTCTGCATATCCACTACGCTAGCAGGCGGCCTTACACCACAATCTCGATAATGATGTTTATCGCCTATCCCAAGTATCTTGCCATTTTCCTCATCAATCATGGCGGCAACTTGAACACCGTCTCCTACATGTCGAGTCAGCACGACGGTTTCACCTGCTCTTTGTGATTTCACTGCGCCTAAAATTTGATACTCAAAGCGGCCTTTCCTTGAATTCACAATCATCTTGGAGTTAATTGGGTCTGCCTCATAGCCAACACCAATATCAAACACGGCTTGATACAAGTCGACACCCGTCTTGGAGACACATTTAAATATCTTAGGGTGGCTTAAAGGCTCCAGCAGCGCTCTACTCGCTTCATCCTTTGAAATACCGGCGCTGGCGACACCACTAACAAGTAAAGTAATCAACAAAAAGTAAGCTCGCATAAAAAGACCTCATTATTTGTATTTCATAATGAGGTCATAGTAAATGCGATGCATTGGGAGATGAATAAAGCAGAGTTTAGATAAAGCATCACGCCTAGTTATACTTCATCAAACTAAGTACTATTTAAAGAACCAAGCCACAACTCAGATTCAACCTAGCCTTTATTTACCGAGCTTTTCGGCAATTTCCGTTAGGCTTGTTGGGTCATCAATCGTTGAAGGCACTACGTATTGTTCACCTTCGGCTATTTGTCGGATAGTTCTTCGTAAGATCTTACCAGAACGCGTTTTTGGTAGCCTTTCGACGACTAAGGCTTGTTTGAAACATGCGACAGCACCAATCTCATTTCGAACCTTACCAACAAGCTCAGCTTGAAGGTCTTCGCCATCCACTTTCACGCCATCTTTCAGAACCACTAACCCGAGAGGAAGCTGACCTTTTAAATCATCGTGAATACCGACCACAGCACATTCAGCGATGGCAGGGTGGCCACCAACGATCTCTTCCATTTCACCAGTAGACAAACGATGCCCTGCGACATTTATCACGTCATCAATGCGTCCCATGATAAATAGGTAACCCTCTTCATCGAGATAACCACCATCGCCCGAGACATAATAACCTGGGAATTGACTTAAATAACCCGATTCGAACCTATCATGGTTGCGCCATACCGTCGGTAAACAGCCAGGTGGAAGCGGTCTTTTAAGTGCGACGAAGCCTTGTTGGTTAGCTTGTGCAGGCTCACCCAACTCATTGAGGATCTCCACTTGATAGCCCGGCACAGGTTTAGTTGAAGAACCCGCTTTCACCGGTAAAGACTCAAGCCCCGTTGGATTTGCTGAGATAGCCCAACCCGTCTCGGTTTGCCACCAATGGTCTATAACCGGTTTGCTCGTATGAGATTCAACCCAATCCAATGTTGGCGGGTCTAAACGCTCGCCAGCCATAAAGATCGACTTGAGTGATGATAAGTCATATTTGATGAGCAACTCACCTTCTGGGTCTTCCTTCTTAATCGCTCTGAATGCAGTTGGTGCCGAGAATAGAACATCGACTTTATATTCTTCACACACGCGCCAGAATGCACCCGGATCAGGTGTCCGCACAGGCTTACCTTCAAACAGAATCGTAGTGCAGCCATGAATCAGTGGTGCGTAAACTATATAGGAATGTCCAACTACCCAACCCACATCGGAAGCCGCCCAAAATACACCGTCTTGTGGCATATCGTAGATGGTACTCATCGAGTATTTCATCGCGACCGCATGGCCGCCATTATCACGAACCACGCCTTTTGGCTTGCCTGTCGTGCCCGAGGTGTAGAGAATATATAACGGGTCGGTTGCCAAAACAGGTACACACTTATGAGGCTCAGCGTTAGCAACAGCTTGTTGCCAATGCAAATCACGCTCGTTGTTTAACTCTGCAAGGCATTGCTCTCTTTGGAAGACCACGACCTTCTCTGGCTTCCAACGGCTATCCATGATTGCACGGTCAACCATTGGTTTATACGGTAGAACCTTGTTGATTTCGATGCCACATGAGGCGGTGATCAATACCTTGGGTTCAGCATCTTCAATTCGAACCGCAAGCTCATGCGGAGCAAACCCACCAAATACCACAGAGTGCACTGCCCCTAACCGAGCACAGGCTAACATTGCCATAGCTGCTTCAGGAATCATGGGCATGTAGATGACTACACGATCGCCTTTGGTGACGCCCTGTTCTGCCAACATACCAGCGGTCTTAGCCACTTGTTCGCGAAGCTCATTGTAAGTATAAGACGACTTGATGCCTGTAACTGGCGAGTCGTAAATCAGCGCGACCTTATCACCACGGCCATTTTCACAATGATAATCCAAAGCCAACCAACAAGTATTCATTACTCCATCAGGAAACCAGCGTTCAATACCGTTATCGTCCGTTTGTAATATTGTTTTTGGAGACTCAAACCAATCAATGGCTTGTGATTGTGTTTCCCAGAACGATTTTGGATCTTCCCTCGCCCATTGATACTCGGTGATGTAATCCGTTTTTCTAGTCATTCGATTTGTAGCAGACATAATGCCTCCTCCATGATTTATCCATTTTCCAAGCGGCTAGCCTTTGGCAGTAGCACTTGGGTGCACTCTTTTCTCAGCGTTGTTCTCGGAACATTTAACCGTTTACGACAATCGCTTTACTTGGGAAAAGGCACACGAATGGCACCTTCCATGATCACTCGGGCACTACGACTCATAATCGCCCTCTCGATTTTCCATCCACTTTCTGTCTCTAGCGCTTTAGCTCCCACCTTTAGCGTTCCTGATGGGTGCCCAAAGGTCACAAAGTCACGAGAGCCACCTCCCGCCGCTAAGTTCACTAAAGTACCCGGCACACTCGCCGCTGAAGCAATCGCAACCGCAGCTGTGCCCATCATGGCGTGATGCAACTGCCCCATAGACAGAGCACGTACCAGCAGGTCAGTATCATCCACAGCAACTGACTTGCCACTTGAAGCTTGATACGCTTGAGGCTTGGCAACAAAGGCGACCTTTGGCGTGTGCTGGCGCGATTCCGCTTGTTCTAGCGAATCAATAAGCCCCATCGAAACTGCGCCATGCGCTCGGATAGACTCAAACATTTCGAGGGCTTTTGGATCACTGTTGATATCTGATTGAAGCTCAGTGCCTTGATATCCAACCGATTCAGCATCAACAAAAATGGTCGGTATCCCAGCATTGATGTAAGTCGCTTTGATGCAACCTAACTCCGGGACATCTAAGAAATCGACCACATTTCCCGTCGGAAACATCGACCCACTCGCGTCTGCCGGGTCCAGAAAATCAACCTGGATTTCAGCTGCAGGGAAAGTGACGCCATCGAGCTCGAAATCACCCAACTCTTGAACTTCACCATCCACGATAGGCACATGAACAATAATGGTTTTCTCTATGTTCACTTGCCATACTCGCACTTCGACCACACCGTTTTGCGGAATACGGCTTGAATCCACCAAACCACTGTGAATAGCAAATGGGCCAATCGCCGCAGACAAGTTCCCGCAGTTACCGCTCCAATCGACAAATGGCTTATCAATAGCTACCTGCCCAAAGAGGTAGTCAACATCGTGACCAGCTTTACCACTCTTCGATACGATGACAGTTTTACTGGTACTGGACGTCGCACCGCCCATGCCATCGGTTTGCTTACCATAAGGATCAGGGCTGCCAATCACACGTAGAAGGAATTCGTCTCTCGCTTGTCCCGCAACTTGCGCCGCTTCTGGTAGATCATTCAAGCAGAAGAAAACACCTTTACTGGTCCCTCCGCGCATATAGGTTGCCGGGACTTTTATCTGTTTAATACTCATCACAGGCTCCTATTGCGCGAGAAAGTCTTTGGCAAAGCGTTGTAATACGCCACCAGCGCTATACACACTTACCTCGTCTGCCGTATCCAATCTACAGGTCACTGGCACATCAAGCTTTTCACCGCTTTTACGAGTAATGACCAACGCTAAATCGGCTCCCGCTTGGATGTCGCCATACACATCGTAAAGTTCAGTACCATCGAGTTGTAACGTGTTGCGATCTGTTCCTTCTTTGAATTGCAAAGGCAAGACCCCCATACCCACTAAGTTAGTTCTGTGGATACGTTCAAAGCCTTCGGCGACAATCACTTCAACACCCGCTAAACGCACTCCTTTAGCCGCCCAGTCACGTGATGAACCTTGTCCATAGTCTGCGCCAGCCACAACAATCAAAGGCTGTTTACGGTTCATGTAGGTTTCTATCGCTTCCCACATGCGAGTTACTTGTCCCTCAGGCTCAACTCGTGCTAATGAACCCTGTACAACGCTTCCTGATTCCTTGACCATTTCATTGAACAGTTTCGGGTTAGCAAAGGTCGCTCTTTGTGCCGTTAGATGATCACCTCTATGAGTCGCGTACGAGTTAAAGTCCTCCTCTGGTACTTCCATTTTGGCAAGATATTCACCTGCCGCACTTGAGGCTAGAATCGCATTTGATGGCGATAAGTGATCGGTGGTGATGTTGTCACCTAAGATTGCTAGAGGCCTCATACCAGAAAGGCTTCGTTCACCTGCGAGTGCACCTTCCCAATAAGGAGGCCTACGAATATAGGTACTCTTAGGTCGCCAATCGTAAAGCGGCTCGCTGCTTAGCTGCTCATCATCTGGCTGGAACATTTTCACGTAAATTTGTTGGAACTGTTGTGGTTTAACATGCTCGCCAACAACCGCATCGATCTCTGCATCACTTGGCCACAAATCACTTAAATAAATCGGTTTACCGTTGTTGTCCTTGCCTAGGCTGTCTTTCTCGATATCAAAACGAATCGTGCCAGCCAAGGCATAAGCTACTACTAATGGCGGTGACGCTAGAAAAGCTTGTTTGGCATAGGGATGGATTCGACCATCAAAGTTTCGATTACCTGATAACACCGCAGTGGAATAGAGGTCGCGGTCAATGATCTCTTGTTGAATTTGAGGATCCAATGCCCCGCTCATACCGTTACAAGTCGTGCATGCATAGCCGACAATGCCGAAACCCAACTGTTCAAGTTCTGGAAGCAAACCCGCAGACTCTAGATAGAGCTTGGCAACCTTAGACCCCGGAGCAAATGACGTTTTCACCCATGGCTTACGAACCAAACCAAGTTGATTGGCTTTTTTAGCTACTAGCCCTGCCGCCACTACGTTTCTTGGGTTACTGGTATTGGTACAAGAGGTAATTGCGGCGATAATTACCGCACCATCTGGCATTTGCTCTTCACTATATTGTTCAGCGTGTTGCGCTTTCCAAGAAACTTGGCTGATACCTTGCTCGGCAAGTTCACTGGTTGGTAAGCGTCGATGAGGGTTCGAAGGCCCTGCGAGGTTTCGCTCGACTTTAGACAAATCAAACTCGAGTACACGCTCATAGTGAGCCGAGTCGAGATCATCCGCCCATAGTCCTGTTTGCTTAGCGTAAAGTTCGACTAACTCAACCTGATCCGGATCACGACCTGTCAATTTAAGGTATTGAATGGTCTGCTCATCAATGTAAAACATGCCTGCCGTCGCACCGTACTCAGGCGTCATATTTGAGATAGTTGCACGATCACCAATAGTCAGTGCACGAGCGCCTTCACCGAAGAATTCCAAGTAACTTGAAACAACCCTTTCATTGCGAAGAAACTCAGTAATTGCTAGCACAATATCGGTTGCTGTAATGCCTTCCTGTCGCTGACCGGTTAGTTTAACGCCCACAATATCTGGTAAACGCATCATCGACGGACGACCTAGCATTACAGTCTCCGCTTCCAAGCCACCAACGCCAATCGCAATAACGCCCAGCGCATCAACATGAGGAGTGTGGCTATCGGTACCAACACAGGTATCTGGGAACGCAATACCTTGTTTAGATTGAATGACCGGAGACATTTTTTCCAAGTTAATCTGGTGCATAATTCCGTTACCCGCAGGAATCACACTAACGTTTTGAAATGCCGTTTTACACCATTCAATAAAATGAAAACGATCTTCGTTTCGGCGCTCTTCAATCGCACGGTTTTTATCAAACGCTTGTCTATCAAACCCTGCATGCTCCACAGCTAAAGAGTGATCAACAATCAGTTGAGTTTCGACCACTGGGTTAACCTTGGAAGGGTCTCCGCCTTGATCAGCAATCGCATCTCGTAGGCCCGCCAAATCAACTAAAGCAGTTTGACCTAGAATGTCATGACACACGACACGCGCTGGATACCAAGGAAAGTCTAAGTCGCTCTTACGCTCAATGATCTGTTTCAAGCTATCTTCAAGAGCGGCTGGGGCACAGCGCCTTACCAATTGCTCCGCCAACACTCTCGACGTATAAGGCAAGGTTTTATAGCTGCCCGGAGATATCGCATCTACCGCTTCACGAGCATCGAAATATTCTAAGCCCGTACCCGGTAGAGCCTTTCTATATTGGCTATTTTCAACGCCTGTATTTTTATCAAGGCACTGGTTTTGCTCAATTTTTACATCAGACATACATCCACCATTATCTGTTACATTCTATTCGTTGTTTCTTGAGGTCTTGTCCTATGCAGACAGAAGTCACCTCAAGACATAAGTCGACTCGATATAGAGGGTTAACGTAGGTGTATAGGTAGCCAGTCTTGATGCTCTGGCCCGGTGTAGTCTGCACTTGGACGAATGATGCGATTATTTTCTCTTTGCTCGAACACATGCGCTGTCCAACCGGTAAGACGACTCATCACGAAGATAGGCGTAAATAGTTTGGTAGGGATATCCATGAAGTGATAGGCAGAGGCGTGGAAGAAATCTGCATTACAGAACAAGCCTTTCTCACGCTTCATTACCGCTTCAACGCGTTCAGATACCGCGTAAAGCTGCTCATCGCCAACTTCTTGAGCCAACTCTTTTGACCAGCGTTTAATTAGGGCGTTGCGCGGGTCGCTCTCTCGATAAATGGCGTGACCGAAGCCCATGATTTTGTCTTTATTAGCAAGCATCTTCATGATGTTTGCTTCAGCTTCATCGGCAGTTTTCCAATCTTGGATCATTTCCATTGCCGCTTCATTCGCACCGCCATGGAGAGGGCCTCTTAGTGTGCCAATTGCTGCTGTTACACACGAATGAATATCCGACAGCGTTGATGCACAAACACGAGCCGCAAAGGTAGAGGCATTAAACTCATGCTCTGCGTAAAGCGTTAGCGAACAGTGCATCACCTTCTTATGCAGTTCACTTGGCGCTTTGTCCGTTAGCATCTTCAAGAAGTAGCCACCCAGACACGCTTCGCTTTGGTCTTGTGTATCAATTCGCACACCATCGTGACTGAAGCGGTACCAATAGCAGATAATGGCAGGAAAAAGCGCAAGCATACGTTCTGTTGCTGATAGTTGTTCAGAGAAGTCAGATTCTTGCTCTAAGTTACCCAACATTGAGCAGCCCGTTCTCATCACATCCATAGGGTGAGCTTCAGCAGGAATAAGCTCTAATGCTGTTTTCAACGGCTCAGGCAAACCACGTAAACCAACCAGCAATGTTTTGTAATCGTCTAGCTCTTTTTCACTTGGTAAATGGCCTCTTAGTAGCAGATATGCCACTTCTTCAAATTGAGCATGGTTAGCAAGGTCGGTAATATCATAGCCACGGTAGGTTAAACCTGTTCCTGATTTTCCTACGGTACACAGCGCCGTGGTTCCAGCACTCTGGCCACGCAGACCAGCACCACCAATCTCTGGTGTGCTTGCTGGTTTTGCGCTTTCTTGTTGGTTTACTGTTGAAGCATTATCGACAGTTGCTTTATCACTCAAAGATACAGACATGATGAACTCCTTCTCTGGGTTAGCCGCCCTGCACTCTTTGGTGCTGACTATTTGTATTCGATGACCACGACTATCTCACTCGATTTCACGGACCCGATGTGGCTGACTAACCATTCACGTTATTGGATTAAGTTGATGTTTTAATATTTGAAACTGGTTTTATTCTTCACTCGAAAACAACTGATCCAGTTTGTTCTCGTAGTCGTGGTAATTCAGGTGTTCATAGAGCTCTTTACGAGTTTGCATTGAATCCAACAGTGCTTCCTGATTGCCTTCAACTAGCAAGTGCTTATAAACGTTCTCTGCCGCTTTGTTCATTGCACGGAATGCACTAAGTGGATAAAGCACCATGTCGACATTAGATTGCGCCAGCTCTTTACAGTTGTAGAGTGGTGTTTGTCCAAACTCGGTGATGTTCGCCAAGATAGGCACATGCTTACCGGTTGCTGATTTCAGCGCCGCCGAGAACTTGACGTATTGGTCGAGCTGATTCATCGCTTCAGGGAAAATCATGTCCGCACCGGCTTCAACACACGCAATCGCGCGTTCAATCGCACTGTCTATGCCTTCTACGGCCAGTGCGTCGGTACGAGCCATGATCACAAAGCTCTCATCAGTTCTCGCATCGGTTGCAGCTTTTACTCGATCGACCATTTCCTGCTGACTAACAATCGCTTTATTAGGACGATGACCACAGCGTTTCTGTGCCACTTGGTCTTCCATATGAATGGCAGCAGCGCCCGCCTTCTCCATAGCTCGAATCGTACGTGCAATATTGAACGCACCGCCAAATCCCGTATCGATATCCACTAGCAGAGGTAAATCACACGCATTAGTAATGCGTTCCACATCCACCAGCACATCGTTCAATGTAGTGATGCCTAAGTCAGGCAAACCGTAAGACGCATTGGCGATACCTCCACCAGACAAATAAATGGCCTGATGACCCAAGTTCTTTGCCATCATCGCGCAGTACGGATTCACCGTGCCGACGATCTGCAGTGGATCGTTGTCTTGCACAGCTTGTCGGAACTTTGCTCCCGCTGATAACTTCATAATGACGCTCCCTGTTAAATGTTTATTTGTCAGTTTTTTAATCCATATCTTTGGATTGAATTTGTTGTTCGATAAGCAGACGACTACCGGAGATATGTCGTCGCATCAGCATCTCTGCTAGCTCTTCATCACCATTGCGAATTGCTTGTAAGATATATTTGTGTTCATCAAGCGCCTCTTTTGGTCGAGACTGAGCTCTAGGCGATTGGTAGCGATACATGCGTAATAAGTGATAAAGCTCATCACACAATAAAGAAATGAGTTTGCTGTTGCGGCTGGCTTTAATGATTCGATAATGGAAATCGAAATCGCCGTGTTGGTGGAAATAGGAAGAACCCTCTACTTCATCGATATGCTGAGAGTGTGTCGACAATAACCCTTCAAGGCCGATCAGTTCTTCTTGTGTGATGTGTCTTGCTGCGAGTCGCGCAGCCATACCTTCTAGAGCCTCTCGAACCGCGTATAACTCAAGTAGCTTGTCAGCAGAAAAGGTAATCACTCGGGCGCCAACATGAGGAATACGCTCAATAAGCCCCAGTCCTTCAACCCGCATAATCGCTTCACGCAAAGGACCTCGGCTTACCTCAAAGCGTTTAGCCAGCTCCGGTTCTGAGATCTTACTGCCCGGTGGTAATTCGCCATTAACAATCGCCTCAACGAGGTATTCCGTCAGGTTTTCTGACTTGGTGCTCTCTTTAGCGCTAACATGTGTTTTCGTGTTTGCACTTAAGGTGAGATTTTTTATCGCAGTATTCATATTCACGCTGCTCACTTCTGATTGCCGAACCTTAATTGTCAACAATTCCATAACATGAACATAAAATACACGATCAAATTGTCGACAATCAAGCGAATTGTCGACAATTTAGACTAAGGTAGTATTTTCTTTAGCCAGTTTAAATATGGCCACATCAAGCATGAAATAAAACTAAGTCATTGTTAGTTAATGAATTTAACAAACCAACACTCCACTAAACCTTTACTTTCCTTAAAGCTGGTCAAAATAATGTGTCGACAACTAACCAAGTTAAGTCGCCAAACACCGCTTCACCTATACCTGCCAGTGAGTTCAATGATAAACGGACACAAAAAAAGACGCACTCATGTGCGCCTTTTGTTAAACGAAATTTAGGATGAGACCGTACTTGCCTTAACGAAACATCCGGTGGTTAAGCAATCTGACGAGTGACTTCGAGGTATTTATTGATATCCACAAAGTCGATTTGTTCTGGTTTCAAATACTCTTCTGCGTAACGAACATGCGTCCCGCTGGTTAAGAACAACCTGAACAGCTCGATATCGATATGTTCGTCCAACGCCATCTTGTGCATTATGTCGACTGCCACACTAATTGGCTTCGCTTTCTTGTACGGCCTATCCGCAGCGGTTAATGCCTCAAAAATATCGGATATCACCAGAATACGCTCTGGAATAGAAAGTTCTTCAGCAGTCAGCTTCCTTGGATAACCAGTACCTTTGAGCGTTTCATGATGGGTCGAAGCATAACGAGGCACACGACTTAGCTCTTTAGGGAATGGTAGGTTCTCCAGCATCTTAATGGTGCCAAGCATATGCTCATTGATCTTGAATCGATCTTCTTCGGTCAAGGTACCACGAGCGATACTCAGGTTATAAACCTCACCTAAGTTATATAAGTGCTCAGGAACGTCCATTTTGATCTTGTGTTTTGGGTCAAACTCTAACGGTCGGTCTCTTTTCACTATGTGCTCTGGCTTATCACTCAGAAGTGGTTCTGTCGCAGGTAAGGTTGAGCTTGGTGTCCTATTCAACGCTTCAATTGGTGATAGGCCAAGTTGATCATCAAAATTGCGCGTCCAAGTGGTTTCAGCAATAGAACGAATACGTGCGACTTTATCACCGCTCATGAACTCACCACCAACGTTTGAATTGGCGATGAACGCAAAGTCATCTTGTAGCTGTTGCTTAGCCGCAGCAAGTTCGTCGGCGATTTGCTGTGTTGGTAGCGTGCCTTCCAGTTGTTTTCTCAATGCGGCGATCTCTGCATCACGCCAAAGCACCTCAAATCGTGTTCTGACCTCGTGAATTCGGTTGTAGTTGGCTTCTAGCTTCGAACCTTTATCAACGATGTGCTCAGGCGTGGTGATCTTGCCACAATCATGAAGCCAAGCTGCAATTCTAAATTCACGACGCTCATCGTCATTCTCGAATTTAAAGTCTTTGAAATGGTCAGATTGTGATTTCTCCGCCGCCTCTGCCAACATCAAACCAAGTTCCGGCACACGATTACAGTGCCCTGCTGTATAGGCAGACTTGTCATCGATCGCTTGAGCAATAAGCTTAATAAACGACTCAACAAACGCCTCTTGAGTTTGCTCATGTTGCTTAATCTCAGCAGACATATCTTTAACGGCGACAGACAACTCCCATACTTCTTTAATACGAGTATCAAGCACATTCACACTGTCGTAATCACGTTGTTTAATCTTATTTGTTTCAGCTTTAAGCTGACGTATAGGTCGAACAATCGGCGCTCCAAAGATCCAAGCCACAGGCAATGTGAGGCTCATAAGCAGCACAGTCACGCCAATCGAAGTCGCCACACGCTTGTTTACCGCGCTGTAAATTTCCGCCTCAGGTATCGCCACAGCAAAGTATTCTGAATAATGCTCACCCGTCTCAATCTTTTTCAGATAAAGGTGTTTAGTCTCTCCATTGAGCACCATCTCGACCATTTCGCCTTCAGTCGTCGCTGTCGCGGTTTTCTCGTAAAGTTCGGTATAAGGAATGGTGGTTCCAGTATTTAATGCCTGATGATGAAACCACTTTTGCGCTAACGCTTCTTTCTGTTCAACAGTCAGTGCACCAATCGCTTGGTTGATGATCGGTAAGAGCTGCTGATGTTTATTCTGCAACACTATATGGAACTGATTTGGATAGTTTGCTTTTAGGTCAGACAATGCGTCATTCACCTTCAAGTTGGCATGAAAGAACTTATCCAGAGAAAAAGCGAGGACAGGCTTGGCATCCAGTACCGCAAAGTATTCACCATTGTCTACGGCATCAAGTGCAGCCTCAATATTAGGAACTTCAACAAGATCAATGCTTGTGAAATCCTGTATTAACTGAGGTGTAATAGACCATCCAGATAGAATCGCGACCTTTTTACCACTCAGCTCGCCATAGCTTGATACGGTTTGAACATCACTGCGAGTCACCACCGAAAACGGTAAATCGTAAATAGCATCGGTATATAATCCTTTTACACCATTACTCTCATAGTTCTGGATGGAATGAAGACCATCGATGCTTCCTTCATGAAACTTGTCTGTCAGTTCTTTCCAAGAAAATCCGTTTACAAATTCAAACTGTATTCCACTTGTCTCCCCGACCATCTTTAGAAGATCAATCGCATAGCCATTAGGTTGTCCCGAAACAGAGAAATCCATTGGCCCCCAATCCGTTTGATTCGAGAACAACAAAGGCGGCGTAGCTTCTATTATGGCTTGCTGCTCAGGCGACCAATTGATTTGATCGGATTGTGGAAGTTCCTGTGTCGTATCGAGGTCGCGGTTTGAAGCAATAATGTTTCCTGATTTGGAATACAAAAAGGATTCAACCTGGCTTTCTTCATCCAAGTCCAATGCACTAGCAGATAACTTGCTCGCTAACGAAGAGAGGACGATATCAATACCTATCACATGTTGTGTGTCGCTTACCGCTTTGGATTCAAAGGCTAAAGAATAGGTTTGTCCAGTGATTTGGAGATGTTGGAAAAGGTAAGGCTGCGTCTTTTCAACAGTCTCAGTATTCGCTGTTACGTACCAAGGTCTTGTCGTGGGAAAGTAATTACTCGGCTCTGTTTTTGAATCTCGAAGATTAAATTCAAGGTCATAGTATTTGGTCGTTCGGATACGGCCTGCTTCCCTATCACTGATCTCTATTACAACCCATCGGTCTGTACTATCAGCACCGATTTTATCTCGAACAAAAGGAGAAGACTCTAGATTGATAATTTGGAAGAAGCGTTCATTAGATGAGCCAATGTAGATACTGTAAAATAGAGGGTTGTCTTTTATTGCTTCAGAAAGGATCCCACGTGACTCTTCACGAGAGATTTGGTGGCTGATAGAACGATGTACAGAGGAGAGCAATCGTGCAGTGTTTATCGCATCAGAATCGATGTTACCGATATAGTCACTGAGATCTTGAGATACCATAGTCAGTTTCGACAAGGTGTGCTCAGTCGCCATTTTTTTGCTGAAATAGTATTGAAGTGAAACCGCTACGATCGCCGTCAGTACCGTCGCAAGCAAAAACATCCCTCCAACGGTCACCCGTAATGAGATTTTTGTGTTTTTCATTATTCTGTCCTTGAATAACCACTAGCGAAGAAATGTA
The DNA here is from genome assembly GCF_024347595.1 of Vibrio pomeroyi. Taxonomy (NCBI): domain Bacteria; kingdom Pseudomonadati; phylum Pseudomonadota; class Gammaproteobacteria; order Vibrionales; family Vibrionaceae; genus Vibrio; species Vibrio pomeroyi. Next base: position 2,008,354 of record NZ_AP025506.1, read on the forward strand.
ACATGCTAGCAATATTTCTATTATTACTACGGCATACTGTCTCTAGCAACACATTATTCTATATATTATTTAAGTTATCCCTATATCTCCCCTCTACGTCGCAATAACCTTATATTTTAATGATATTTAACAATATAAATTGACCGCCAATTTCCTTATTTAAATTAATGGTATTTGTTTTCATAAAATGGAAACACCTCACGCCTTTGTTATGATGCTTATTATATTATTTACTTTATGCTATAAATTTAGATATAAAATTTTAACATCAAGTCAGTTCGTTAGTATCGACATAATCGTATGTCTGAACATCTTCGAGCATTATCAGGCGAGCCTATGACGGATAATTTCTCCCCTTCTGCCAGCACGATTGTGGCAAAAGATTCTAAAAGCAACGAGCATGCAGTCAGCGATTTTGCTATTTCTGAGTACTTATCGAAGCCTTTTAAAATCGAACTCACTCTTATCTCTAAGAACTTTGTTATTGACGACCAACTGGGTCAAAAACTCTCTATTACCCGCTTTGTTAACGACACCGACAATTTGACCGCGACGCGAGTATTCAACGGTATAGTCACACAAGTTCAATTACTGGGTATGGACAGTAATCTGCAATACTCTAGTTACCGTGTCACTCTAAGACCCTGGTTTTGGTTATTGAAACACACTCACTCGTTCCGTGTTTATCAAAGCCAATCGACCAAAGACATTGTTTCAGACGTACTAACTCAAGCTGGTTTCAGTGGCTCCTTCAAAGCAGGAACCATGCCTTCATCGAAACGCGAATATTGCGTTCAATACAATGAAAGCGACTTTGATTTTGTAACACGCTTGCTTGCAGAAGAAGGCGTGCATTACTTTTTCCAACACAGCGATTCAGACCATCTGATGATGCTTCAAGATGCACAGAGCCCTTTCCAAAAATCAGATGCCGGCAAATTCGACATGATTGAAGTCCCCTCCGGCAGTAATCCATTGATCGATAAATGGATGCCTCAAGGTCAGTTTCATGGTGCCAGTATCGAACTAACCAGTTATGACTACTCACAAACCAAATTAGTAAGCAGTAAAGAGAAGAAATCCAGCCACACAATTGCTAACAACACCAAGTTAACCAAACAGTTTTACCCGAACCTTGGTATCACAGGTGGGATGGAAGATCTCGCAAGCAATCTAGTTAAGCGACGTATTGAGCAACTCGAGCAAAACTATCAAACCGTAGACGCAGAAGCGCAGCACGACTCATTCGAATTGGGCACTTGGTTTTCATTAGCATCCCATTTGGACAAAGCTCAACTGGGCGACTACCTCGTCACTGAACTTCATATCCGATATAGCACCGAGAACCACTGTGATACTCGCCTCACCCTACTTGATACCTCAATTCCTAATTATCCGACACCGCGAGATAAAGCCAGAATACACGGTCTACAAAGCGCAATTGTCGCGGGTAGTACAGCAGGTGAAATCAATCAAGATGACCAAGGTCGAGTCCGTATTCAATTCCATTGGGATACCGAAGCATCCGGAGACAAGACGAGTTGCTATGTGCGAGTCGCTCAGATGATGGCAGGCAGTGGCTATGGCGCTCAATTCATCCCGAGAGTGGGACAAGAAGTACTGGTTAGCTTTATTGATGGCGATCCAGATCAACCGATTATCACAGGCAGTGTCTATAACAGTAAAAACGCGCCCCCTTACAAAGAAGCCAACTCTACTAAAACAGGGATCAGCACTAAGTTAAGTGGATTAGCGAATGAGCTCTATTTCGATGATAAGAAAGACAATGAGCTTATGTACATGCACGCGACGAAAGACTTCACCAAAGAAGTAGAAAACAACCTGACTGAAACGATCAAAGGCGAACTGCTTCAGAAGACGACTAAGCAAGTAACTGTTTCCACAGAAGATAACTACACGCTCACCTCAGACAAAGCGATCAGTGAGAAAGGCAAATCCATCTCGTTAGAAGCCGATGACAAAATTGAGCTAACGGTAGGTTCCAGCAAGATCACCATGTCTTCATCTTCCATCAGTATTGAAGCCAGTAACATCGACATTAAAGCGAGCAGCGCTCTCAACCTCGAAGGGATGAACGTGACAAGCAAGGCAACATCGGCCAACAAGATATCAGGGGTGACAACAGCGCTCGAAGCAACAAGTTCCAACAGTATCAAAGGGCTCAGCGTCGCTATCAAAGCAGATACTACCCTCTCAGCGGAAGGATCATTGAGTGCCGAGTTTAAGTCTGGCTTAAAAGGAACTTTCGATGGTGGTGTGATGGGCGAACTCAAAGGCGCGATTGTAAAGGTGAATTAATCCGTTCAAGGAAATTCACTCATCAAGCTCATAAGCCACCACGAACGAAATTTAGGTAGAACGAAAAGATGTATAAAAAGATTCCATATCAAACGGGCAGGCAACTGCTCGACAGGTTTTCAAGCTCAGACGAAGCTCAAGCTCTGATAGATGAAGAGCTCAACGTCGCTGATTCCATAGAAGCTTTGTTGAAAGACGAACTCTATTTCGACTTGGTTCAGTTTCTTGCTCACGGGTTGCCTGTGCGTGAGGCTATTTGGTGGGGCGCACATACGCTCGATGCAAGAAATGATGTGTGGTCTACAATGCAAAAGCAGTGTATTTCAACCGCCAAGGCTTGGGTGAAGTCTCCTTCAGAGGAGCAGAGGCGAAAGAGCGAACTCTTTTCCAACAAGCTCAAACTGAATTGCGGCCCGTCTTGGTTAGCTCAAGCCGTATTCTGGAATGGTTCTGGCAGCATTGTGGCGCCAGATTTACCCAACGTTCTGCCCGATCCTTTCTTATACTCTAAGGCGGTAGCTGGCGCGATCAACCATTCCGCGGCACTGCCTAACTGGGATAAAACCAACGAGTATTATAAGAAATCCATTGGCATTGCACTTGAGCTTGCCAAAGGCAGTAAAGCATAAAGTTAAAGATGACAGGAGTAACTAATGACGTTAGCCGCACGATTAACTGACATGCACGTTTGCCCAATGCAGACACCTGCAGTCCCACCTATCCCCCACGTTGGTGGCCCGATTAGTGGCCCCGGCGTTCCAACGGTACTTATTGGCAATATGCCAGCAGCAACCCTTGGTGACATGTGCGTATGTGTCGGACCTCCAGACAGCATCATTAAGGGCAGTGCTACCGTACTCATAATGAGTAAACCCGCTGCGCGTATGGGCGATACAACAAGCCATGGCGGCACGATTGTTCTTGGTATGCCAACCGTGATGATTGGAGGTTAAATACCTTACATTTCATAGGGTTTCAAAAAACCGTGACATCGGTCCACTTTCTTAGATGAAGTTCAAAGTTTTAAGTAAATATCTATTTTGCATGAGACTTTTCAAGAAAAAGCTCTAGAATTAATAAATGTTAACAAGTGTTTACGAAACATAAGGAATATGTATCAAAAATGACACTTTGTGCGATCAGGATAACAAATAGATTTTTACAGGATGTATATGACAGAAATCGACCACTTACTTGTTCCTATCTCAGATGATGCGCCGTCGGGCACTTATTTGAAGTTAGATCGAAGTGCCTATCGCAGTTTGAGAAATGTTTATAACAGTGCTCAATCTTCATTTAGACAGTTAGTTGAAACACCTGACGCTTCGTCTGATCCCGCGATCGTAGATGCCAATACAGACAATTGGGCTGAGCTAAGAAAAGTTTCAGAAGAAACCCTGACTTCCCAATCGAAAGACTTAGAGATATTGGGTTGGTACATCACTAGCCAACTCTTTACTTCGCAACCATTCCATAACCTTGCTAGTGCTGTCCCTGCTTTAAACCTTTTCATCGACCAATTTTGGGACACGTTGAACCCAATGCCACCAGAAGCAAAACTCAAAGCTTCTGATGATGCAGGCAGAGCAAAGGAAATTACTGAGTTTAGAACTAAACCCCTACTTCAATTAGTTGGTGAGTCTGTTGACTCAAGTTCTGTCTACATTCCTTTTCAAATGATTGATTTTTGTGCCGGTATCACTTTTGGTGACTACCTCACTGCAGAGCGCAAAGGCAATATTGCAGAATTAAAAGAGTCAGCTTTAGGCGCATTTGACCAAAGCGTTTCAGAAACACTTTTTCAATTGGCTAGCATTTACAGCGAATTGGAGGTCGTAGAAAAAAACTTAGCGGCAAAATGCCAAACCGTTGGTGCAACCATAATCAGTTTTAATTTCATCAAAACTAATGTACGTGATCTTATCAAGGCGATACATTTCTTAGTGGGTGAAAAGTTCACTCCTTGGCCTTTAGATGATGAGTTCCATGTTATTCAGAACACTGCAGACGGCTCAGTGCAAAGCGATTCAACACCTGCGGCATCAGAGCAAGCGAATATTGCTGCCAGCAACGCTAATCCTGCGACGGCAACCAACCAAGATCTAGGGCAAGAACCCCTAGCAAACCCAGCGCAATCTCATGCGCCAAGTATTCAGCCAACTTCGAGTCAAGTTCAAACGGTTGTACAGAATGTATCGAGCATTAACGGCATTGTGAATCGCGACCATGCATTTCAAGAGATACGAAAAATCGCCGAATACTTCAAAGAAACAGAACCTCACAGCCCTATCGCCTTCTTACTTGAGCGTTCAATTCGTTGGGGCTACATGAGCTTCCCAGAGCTGCTGCAAGAAATGATTGGCAATGAACAAAATGTGATTGCTCAAATTAATCAAATGACGGGAATGGACAACCTAGACAAGATGGACTTGTCTGGAAAGTCGGTTCCAGTAATGACTTCCGCTCCGGAGATAACGCCGGTAGCGAAACCGACTATTGAAGAGCCCGCGACAGCAACGTCAGTTCCCGATAGTTCAAATAGCACGACAGATACAAACCAAACATCTGAATCTACTTCCGACTCATCATCGAGCAGCCTGCAAGATTTTGAGTGGTAAAGCACATTAATGCGTCAAGCAAGGAGAAAGTAATGGCTTCTATTTTTATGAGAATTGATGGTACGACACCAAAAGGTGCGGCAACTGTAGAAAAAATCGGAGGCAAAGATGGTTTCTTTGCTCTTGATAGTATTTCTTGGAGCGCTGTTCGTGGTGTTGGTATCGATGTAGGTAATGCAAACAATGCGGACCAAGGCATGGTTGCTCTTGGTGAAGTCAACATGACTCGTGGCTGTGATGGTGCAACACCACATCTAACCACATTCTTATATGCGCCGGGCCCTGAAGGTCGCACTGTTGAAATCGTTATGACAAAACCAAACCGTGAAGGTTCTGGTGCTGATCCATACCTGATTCTAACGCTAAAAATGGCTCGTATGTCTAGCTACAACATGTCTGGTACGGATGGTTCACTGCCAAGCGAATCTTTCAGCCTAACTTACACAGAAATTTCGAAGGCTTACTACATTGAAGCAGACGGCGGTAAGATCGAGAAAGGCCCTGAGGTTGGCTTCGATGCTACTACAGCTAAAGTTACTTCAACTGCTAAGTAATTAAACAAGGAGAGTTACCGTGGCACTAAATTCCCAACATAAACGCGTAAGTAAGAACCGCGTAAGTATTACCTATGACGTTGAGACTAATGGCGCTGTAGAAACCAAAGAGCTCCCTTTTGTTGTTGGGGTTATTGGTGACTACTCAGGCCATAAGCAAGACAAAGAAGAAGTGGAAGATCGTACTTTCTATAACGTTGATAAAGACAACTTCGACACTGTAATGAAGCGCGTTGGTCCTGAACTATCCCTAAAAGTAGACAACGTACTTGCAGGCGATGACAGTCAATTCGAAGCGAGCCTTAAGTTTGACTCAATGAAAGACTTCGAACCTGAAGCGATCATCGAACAAGTTGAACCGCTTAAGAAGCTAGTCGAAACCCGCAATCAACTGAAGGTACTTCTTTCTAAAGCCGATCGTTCTCGCGACCTAGAGAAGCTACTTAAAGAAGTACTACAAAGTGCAGATACGATTAATGCTCTTTCTGATGAGCTTGGTATTAAAGAAGAAGGAGCTGAGTAATGAGTACTGAAACTGAGAATCAAGCGCAACCGGAGGCGGCGGAAGGCTCACTGAGCTTCCTGGACCGTGCGATTGAAGCAACCACTCAAACTCCTGCGGACACCACAAAAGAGCTGTTTTCTGTCCTTACAGAGCAAGCACTTTCTGGCACGGTGACGTGGGATAAAAACGTTACAAAAACCATTGAAAATGCAATCTCTGAGATTGATAAAAAACTGTCTCAACAGCTATCTGAAGTCATGCAACAGAAAGACCTACAAAAGCTGGAAGGCTCTTGGCGTGGTCTGCAAAAACTGGTTAAAGAGAGCGAGCTTGGCAGAGATCTGAAGATCAAAATGGTCGATTACACTCAAGAAGAACTGCTAGACCAATTTGAAGATGCGCCTGCGATTGACCGTAGCCCGCTGTTCAATGCCGTTTATCAAGGTGAATTCGGTACTGCCGGTGGTGAACCTTACGGTACGTTCATTGGCGACTACGAGTTTAGCGCGAAAGATGAAGATGTTGCCCTACTTCGCTACATGGGTGAAGTTGCTGCAGCGTGTCACGCACCATTCATTGCCGCTGCAAACGCTGAGATGTTTGAGTTTAACGACTTCCAAACCTTCTCTGAAGGCAAACCGGTAGCCGCTGGTTTTGACTCTCCTGCATACGCAGCATGGAACTCTTTCCGTGAGAGTGATGACGCACGTTACGTAACACTAACTCTGCCTCGTACTCTGGCTCGTCTACCTTATGGTGACAAAGGCCTAAGCACGGATGTCTTTGCTTATGAAGAGTTAGGCACTGACATGGATGGAAATCCTAAGCCGACCAGCAATGATCAGTTAGTTTGGTCAAATGCAGCGTATGATCTGGGTCTTAAAATGACTCAAGCTTATACCGCTTCTGGCTGGTGTACTTCTATTCGTGGTTTAGATAACGGTGGTAAGGTCGAGAATCTTCCAAACCTAACGTACAAGTCTGAAGCTGGCGATCTACTTCAGCAATGTCCAACCGAAGTTAACCTAACAGATGAGCGTGAGAAAGAGCTTTCTGACCTTGGTTTCCTTCCTTTGGTTCACTACAAAAGCTCGAACTACGCTGTATTCATCGGCGGTCAAACCACACAGAAGCCTAAAACCTTCACTGACCCAGATGCAACGGCGAACGCTGCAATCTCTGCCCGCCTGCCTTACATCATGGCGAGTAGTCGTATCGCCCACTACTTGAAAGTAATGGGTCGAGATAAGCTAGGCTCGAACCTTGAAGCTCCGGACATCAAACGCGAGCTACAACTTTGGATCGACCAATACACCAACGCTGGTGCAATTGGTAATGAGCAACGTGCGAAAACCCCGCTTTGTGAATCTCGCATCGAGGTGGTTGAGCAACCTGGTAAGCCAGGCGCATACTCAGCTGTCGCTCATTTAAGACCTTGGTTACAACTTGAAGAACTGACGACTTCAGTTCGAATGGTTGCGAAGATTCCAGGCTAATAGGGATTTGGCCGGAGCAATCCGGCCAAAAATTTTGTATGAAGTTAAATACAGAATGGCAAAACAAATTCAATCAATTAGATGACACAGATAATACCTTTATGAAAGAGGCTTTATCTCTGTTTTCTGAGTTAGACAAACACTCCTTAAGCTCTAAATCCTCACTAATTTCATTGATATCAACACTTATATCAACAATCGATACTGAACTCAGTTTGCAGCTTGATGAAATCTTGCATGAACCTGAATTTCAAAAGCTAGAGCGTAACTGGTTAAGCCTTCAACAACTCGTATCCCTACCCGTCAGCTATCAAAGAGCTCATGTAAAGTTACTCGATATGAATTGGGCGGAGATATCCAGTGACGTCAACCAAGCTTATTCGACCAAATCCAGTGACTTGTATAACAAGATTGGTAATAACGAACTCAATACCTTAGGTGGTCACCCGTTTGGTTGCATCACGTTTAGTCACCCTATCTCGATGGATATCGATTTTGACGCCGATTACGACGACCTGTTTACCGTAGAGCTATTAGGTAAATTAGGCGAAGCAACACTATGCCCTATGCTCTTTTCCCCAGTCTCGACCTTCTTTGGCGAAAGTGGCGCTGATTGGCTATCAGACATTGAACGTATCAATAAAATACTTTCCGGCCCCGATTTTAAAGCGTGGCAGGATTTACGCAGCAAACCGAGCTCTCGCTTTATCGGCATGGCACTTCCTCAAGTGCGCCTTCGTGATGCCTACAAAAACCGACGAGCTGGCTTCATTTATAACGAGCAAGGTAAAGGCGCTTGGGGTTTAGCTAATATGGTACTGGCGACCACTATCATGCGAGAGTTTCACCGTGTTAACTGGTTTGGATTTTTAAAATCTCGCTGGAACGACAAGCTTCAAGGTGCTGTTATCAATCTGCCTGCGAACCACTATTTCGATAGTCACCTGCAAAAGCCAGTCGCCGACATTAGCTTGTTCGGCCAACTATCGAACTTTTACGCGCAAAGCGGTTTTATCCCATTAGCGAAAAGCCCTTTAACCGACAAGTTCTACTTCAATGGTAATAACTCGATTTGGCAATGTGGGCAAAGCGACAATGACAAAGTGCTTACCCAGATTCAAACCACACTGATGTCTTGCCGAATCGCTCACTACTTAAAAGTTCAGGTCAGAGAGATGATTGGCAGCTTCAACAATGCCACAGAGTGTGAGTTGTTTTTGACACACTGGATTGAAAAGTTCTCAAGCAATGTGTCGTTTGCCAATGAAGAGACCTTATCTAAATACCCATTAAGCTTCGCTAAAGTGAGTGTCACTGAGTCTGGTGCTCAAGCTGGCAGCTTTGCTTGTACTCTACGTATCGTTCCTCAATACCAGTTTGATTACTTCAGTGGCGAAGTAGTTCTAACTACCGACCTAAATGAGTTGGCGTAATGAGCTTTTGGACAACCTTTATTAGCGATTCAAAACCTTATCAGGATGCTGAGATTGAAGACATCAAGTTCCATCTCACCAAGCTGTTAGAAGCCGAGGCGTCACTGACAGATATCGATAACAGGTTGATTGAAGTTAATCGCTCTAACTTGAAATTTGGTATCGAAGATATCCAGTTACTCAGCGCAACCTTAGAAAAAACACAGCTTACTTTGCGCATAGAAAACTGGATCAAGAGCTTTGAACCGCGATTACATGATATTTCTGTCGAACTCGGAGAGCGTAAAGAAGGCGACAACTCGCTATCGTTCAACATCATTGCCAAGGTAAAAACCAGCCATGGCGAACAAGACCTGATCTTCGATTCAAAAATCGCATTGAGCGACTTAACGACCTCTTTAGAAGAAGATAACTATGACTGAACCTATTATGCGTTACTTCGAGCAAGAACTGGCTTTTGTGCGCCGTTCGTTGGGGCAGTTTGGTCAAGAATATCCAACGCACGCTGAAAAACTCAATATTCATCAGGGTAAGATTGAAGACCCAAGTATGGCTCGCCTTTTAGATGGCGTAGCACTTTTGAATGCGAAAGTAGAAAAGAAGCTCTCTGAGCAACTTCCTGAGGTGATTGAAGGCATTTTAAGCGTCCTCTACCCTTCTTACATTCAAACCGTTCCAAGCGTTGCCTATTTGGAGTTGCTTGCGGAAGATGGTCCGATTGAATCGAGCACGTTACCAAAAGGTTCACTGTTTTCGAGCACTAACACCAAAAACGAATGCCTATTTAGAACCGTTGATGAACTCAAAATAGCCCCGTTTAATTTAGGTAACATCAAGGCTTTAAGCGCTCCGTTTAGCTTTAACAGACCGAAATCGGCTAATCAAAGCTCTGCCGTTGTTCAAATCTCTTTGAGTACAGGCGATCCTGAAGTCCATTTCAGCCATTTGGAGTTGAACGATCTCGACTTCTTCGTCAAAGGCTTTGAGAACAATGCAGATTCGTTAGTCGAACTCCTTCTCAACAATACCTTATCGATTTCAATTTCAGACAGTGAGTGCGCTCGACACGTCACTGTCGATAGCCACCAGCTTAAGAATCGAATCAGTGACCTAGAGTTCAAATTTCTGCCAGAACACGGAAATCAATTTACGGGCTACCAACTGATCAACGAGTTCTTCTTTTTCAAAGAGAAACGACAGTTCTTCAGACTTAAGAACTTTGCCGAATACGCGAGCCAATTTGACGAGTCTGAAATCGTAATCAATTTGTTCATGTCCTCATTACCGTCTGAGTTTATCCGCCTGTTCAACAAAGATGTTTTCAAACTGAACGTGATGCCCGCAATTAACTTGTTCGAACAAACAGGCGAACCGATCCCTTACGATCACCGAACCCTTTCAGTTCCGGTCAATGCAGACGCACACAGCGACAACAATATCGAAATCATTGAAATTCAGAATGTTTATGAGATTACGCCCAATGGCGAGATACCTTTAGTCCCGCTTTTTAAAGAGAAATATTCTCACAATCAACAATACGACTACTGGCAAAGTAAACATAATCACTTCGGTGAAATGAGCATCGCAATCTCGTTATCGGAAACGCCCAATACTGAATTTAGTAAACTGCTCGGCACCAACTTACTGTGCACGAATGGTAAGCAGGCGTGTGGCGTAAGCGGTACGTTAGAATGCCTAGAAAGCATCGACTTACCTGGTGAGTTTTCACCTATTTACCCACCTTCAGCGCCCATCACCAAGGAAGTTGACCAAAACATCCATTGGGAATTTATTAGTTTGTTGAACACCAACTTTTCGTCTTTGGTGCAATCGAGCAACCCAGTCGCGGACCTCAAACACATGTTGAGTTTGTGCAGCCGAGAACAGGTATCAAGTGCTGAAATTCAGATGATTCACTCGATCACATTTAACTCCCAAGTATCGGCTATTCGTGTGTTGGGAAAAAACGTGTTCTCTCCCGGTACTGAGATTGAATTGACGCTTGATGCCACATCACCCTACTTGGCATTTGCCGATGTGTTGAACCGCTTCTTCCAACAATTTTGTAGTTTTGACCGATACATCCAGCTAAAGATCCGTATTTACGGACGAGATGGTATCGTCAAAAAGTACCCGAAAATTCACGGTAGTCAATTGTGTCTATAACGCAACGAATATCGGCAACACCGTCAGCTATAGATAGCCAAAGCGATGGTCATAGGGAGATGATATGAAGCACTTCATCGAGGATTTAGCGACTCAGCCTGAAAAATACGACTTTTCACAGGCGATGCGGTTGTTGGAGCAACTTCAGTCCCAAAGTACTACGCCGTTACAGATTCAATTGAAGTCTGAAGCAATGCCAACGGGCAACCCTCAGGAGATTCAATATTTTTCGTTGAAGGGAAATAAAGCCAAGCTCAGACTAGCGAAACAAGCGCTTTCTGGCGTCAAAGGCGTGATACCGAATTACATTTACGAAGAGCTATTAGCGGCGATACACAACGAAGATCATTCTCTGCAAGATTTTCTGGACGTGTTCAATCAAAGACACTTCGAAATTACCTATCGAACCAATGCACGACGTTGGCTGCTCGTTGAAAGCGAACAAAACCCAAAGAAAACAGCATTATTGAATCACTTTGCTGCGCTAGGGAAAGAACATAAAGAGTATCTGCAATACTCGCTTCTTCTGAGCCAACAAAGTCGCAGTCTAACCACATTGAAAAAGATCTTAAATGACTTTTTTCCATATTCGATTGAGGTTGAATGTAAAGCCTTTGAACGACGCCTTCTACCTTCAGATTCATTGACTCGAATCGGTACTAACCGCGACTTCAACAGTCGTCTAGGCCAAGGTTTTTTAGTTGGAAAGACCTGCCTCGCCCATTTCAACAATTTGAGTATTTTTGTTACCCCAAAAAACAGAAATGAGTTTCTCGAGATTCAGCAAGATGACCAGTTTGCTAAAGCGGTGTTGTCTTTGACGCAGCATTATTTAAAAGACAGCACGCCCGTTGCCATTTACCTGAACGTTAAGCGTTCATATTTAACCAGACCCCGTTTATCAAGCAACGTTTCTATGGCTGCTCGTTTGGGTGAGATTGACTACCTAGCCCCTGAGCGTAACCCCAATGAAACCGTAAAGATTTTGCTTTTGTAGTTCGTAATACGGAATGTATAGATTATAGAGATACAAGGAATTGACTATGACACAAGTAACTCTCACTAACTTAGTAGGAAAGCTATCTCCCGAGCTTAAGCAAGCACTGGAAGCGTCTGCGGGCGCGGCGATGAACCAAGGTGTTGGAGCGATAGAAACAGAACACTGGATTCTGCAACTCATCTCCCAGAAAGATCCTAAGATCATGGCATTGTGCGAGTCTCAAAAGCTCTCATTAGATGCGCTAGTCAATGAGCTGACAAAGAAAATATCCATGTTGCCGAAGGGCAATGAAGGTCAGCCAACATTAAGCCACAGCTTAACTGAGTTAATCAAAGATGCTTGGATGATCGCTTCCGTAAACTACGGCCACGGTGAGATAGTCAGTTTGCACCTCATTCAAGCTTTGATGCAGCAGAATGTGCTCGGTGTGAGCACACTACAACTTGAGGCATTAAGCAGCGTATCACTAGAGTCTCTACAAGGTCTGATCAAGAAAACCCCGATTGCACGTAACACTGCCGCGCCTTCTGCTAACGGTTCAGTTGATACCACGCCTGCGGGTAACGACGCATTAAGCAAATATACCGTTAACCTGACTCAGCAAGCGATTGACGGAAATATTGATCCTATTTCTGGCCGTAATGCCGAAGTCAGAAAAGCGATTGATATCCTGTGTCGTAAACGCCAAAACAACCCAATCATGGTCGGTGAACCCGGTGTAGGTAAAACCGCTGTTGTTGAAGGATTAGCACTAAGGATTGCAGCAGACGAAGTACCAAGCGCACTACAAGGCGTACAAATCCACTCTCTGGATCTCGGGCTACTGCAAGCGGGTGCGAGCGTTAAAGGCGAGTTTGAAAACCGCCTGAAAGATGTCATCAACGAAGTGAAAAGCTCTGAAGTACCGATCATTGTGTTCATCGATGAAGCCCATACACTTATTGGTGCTGGCGGTGCTGCCGGACAAAACGATGCAGCCAACCTTCTAAAGCCAGCGCTAGCACGTGGTGAATTCAAAACCATTGCCGCCACAACGTGGGCCGAATACAAGAAGTACTTCGAAAAAGACCCTGCACTCACACGTCGATTCCAAGTTGTGACCATTGAAGAGCCAAACGCCGAGGATGCAATGCAGATGCTGCGTGGTGTAGCTGCTTCACTGCAAGCTCACCATGGTGCATTTATCGCTGAATCTGCGATCGAAGCTGCGGTTAACTTATCGATCCGTTACCTGCCAAGTCGCCAACTGCCAGATAAAGCGATCAGTCTGCTTGATACCGCCAGTGCTCGAATCGCACTGACTCAAGGTGCTAAGCCTGAGGTACTGGAAACGCTAGAGCAAACTATTCGTTACCAAGAAAATGAAAAGTCAGCGCTAGAAAAAGAAGATGCCCTATTCTCAAACAGCGCAGAAGTCATCAAAGAACTGGCACAATCTATCGAAGAAAACCAACAAGCATTATCTGCGTATTACACCCGTTGGGAAAAAGAGATTGAATTAGTCGATCAAATCAAAACAGTTCAACAAGAGATCACTGAAGAACAAGAGCAAGATGCGGTCGACGCCACCAAGCAGAAGCAACTTGATGCTCTGCGAACCGAATTAGCAGGCTTGCAAGGTGAAGAGCCTTTGGTTTATGCCATGGTTGACGACAACACTATCGCTCAAGTGATTGCCAATTGGACAGGTATCCCAGTTGGTAACATGATGAGTGATGAAATCGCTAAGTTACTAACCTTAGAAGACGAACTCAATACCCGAGTCATTGGTCAAGATGTTGCGAAGAATGAGCTCGCAAAGGCTATTCGCATCTCTAGAGCAGGTTTAACCGATAATCGTAAACCTATTGGTGTGTTCTTAATGTGTGGCCCAAGTGGTGTGGGTAAAACCGAAACCGCCATGGCACTTGCGGAGCAACTGTACGGAGGTAGCAACGACCTTACCGTGATCAACATGACCGAGTTTAAAGAGGAACATAAGATCTCAATGTTGCTCGGCTCACCTGCGGGTTATGTCGGCTTTGGTGAAGGTGGTGTGTTAACAGAAGCAATCCGACGCAATCCATACTCAGTGCTTCTATTGGATGAGATGGAGAAAGCACACCCTGGCGTACATGACTTGTTCTATCAAATTTTTGATAAAGGCCATATCAAAGACAGTGAAGGCCGAACCGTCGACTTCAAAAATACCATCATCATTATGACGTCGAATGCCGCCGATCAAGCTATCTGTGACGTGTGTGCTAAGTCTCCAGACCGTATTGACAACGACGAGCTACTTGAATCCATTCGTCCAGACCTGCAGCAATACTTTAAACCTGCTTTCTTAGGTCGAACCACTATTGTTCCTTACTACCCGCTTAATGATGAAGAGCTAGCGAAGATCACTGAGATTTCGCTCAATCGAATCAAGAAGAAACTTGCGGAGCAATATCAGGCTTCATTCACTTGGGATGCAGATTTCATTCAGTTCGTGGTTGACCGTAATACCGATCCTACGACCGGTGGCCGTGCCGTTGAGCAAATCATTAATCGTTCATTGATGCCTAGATTGGCTGAAGAATGTATTGGTCGACTCAGCCGTAGCGAACCGATTACTCAAGTGACTGTTAGCGCGACGAACAACAGTGCCGACTTTGATTTATCTATTAAGTAGGTCTTAACCAATGAACAGCAAAGCCAGCCAAACCTTGACCAAACCTTCATTACTTAACCTGTCTCTTCGGGTTAAGTTGATGCTGGCCATCATGGCGGTTTTGCTGTTTTCCATCACCTTAAATGCAACACTCAACTATTTCAATTTCGAAAAAAGGCTGACTGAAACCTCCGATTCCATCTATGAAATTGTGTTGGAAGAGACACATAACGACATCAACCAAGCCATCAGTTTAGGCTTGCCGCTCTCAGCAATATCAAACATACAAAGCATGTTGGATCGCCGTTTAAAAATCGTTGATGGTATTACCGCTTTGGTGGTCGTCTCAACGTCGGGTGAACGACTGTTTGGTACCGGAGAGGGGAATCAAGAAAGTGACCGTCAGCTATCACTAGACATCACCAATTCCTTTGGATTAGTAGAAGGCCAAGTTAAGCTCTACTACTCCACGACTCTGTTAGAGCAACAAAAAACCTTCTTGCTCAAACTTCAGTTTCTCTATTCGGCGATTTGGATACTGCTCTCTTGCTTATTCGCGTTTGTCGCCTTGAAATATCTATTAGAAGGTATTGTTGGCCGAGTAAAAGGCGCAACCGCGATATTTGAATCCGCCTCTGATTCGGATGAATTGCTTCCGACCATTACTCAAGCTCACAAAGCACTGCAATCCCCAAACTCACTGTCTAAGTTTGAAAAGCTAAAAACAAAACACTTTCCGGTGTTTATCATCTCACTTGCTATCCTTCTAACGATCGTCGCCAACCTAGGGGTTTCGTATCAATCTCTAGACAAATTTTCCCAACTCTACGAAGTAAAACTCGAGCAGAAATCAAACCTAATTGGCGACTCATTAAATCAAATGATCAAAGGGTTACTTGATAAGGGAGTTCCTGACGACAAACTGCATGGCTTAGAAGAGGAGTTTGCTTTCTTCGTTGATCATCATAGCGAAATTCTCTCGATTAACTTCAAAGGACAGTCTGGCACTTCTTATCGTTACCCAGCAGAGCACGTTGAACACCCTTCCATTCGAGAATCGACATTTTCACTCAACAACAGCCATACGATTCAATTGAACGTAACCACTGATAACAACTTGATCATCAACCTGCTCAAAGAGAGCGTCATGGATATAATTACCGTGTTGGTTGCCTCTTGTCTTGTAGTGGCTGAAATCATTCTGTTTATGTGTAATTTCATGATTATTTCACCATGGAACCAAGTAAAGAAAGTGTTCATGTTGGTGAACCGAGACATTGTGAATCATTTGGCGAAGATCTCGACCCGCGATGAAATTGGCAAACTGCTTAACCTCACTAACCAAGCGATCACCAAGCTCAACCCAAGTCAGCCATCGCAAGATATCGACAAACAAGACTTCAGATTCATTCGACTGCCGCTGTTTTTATTGGTGTTCTCTGAAGCGTCTTCGCTGGCCTTTTTTCCAAGATTCGTCTCTTCGCTCGAAAACACTACTGGCTGGATTCCTGAAAACCTTGTCACGAGCTTACCGATCTCCCTATTCATGTTGTGCTGGGCTATCTCTCTACCGTTTGCGGGTTATTGGTCAGACAAAGTAGGCAGAAGACACTCACTAATGACAGGTGGGCTCATCACCTGTATTGGCCTAGTCGCGACTGCTTTCATTCAGTCTCTTGAACTGTTACTCGTCGCTCGCGCCTTTACTGCCGTTGGCTACGGCATCGTATTCATTTCGGCACAGGGCTATGTGTCCGATACGACTAACGACACTAACCGCACCAAAGGCATGGCGACTTTCTTGTCAGCCTTCTTCTCTGGTTCGTTATGTGGTGCCGCGATTGGTGGGATTCTCGCTGAGAAGCTGGGCTATTCAGAAACGTTTATGCTTGCAGGATTATTGGCAACACTCAGTGTGTTACTCGTGTATGTGTTTTTCGAAAAATCGAACACCAGTAATTCAAGTAAGCCCGTTAAGTTAAAAGACTTTAAGCTGCTGTTGAGCAATAAGTATTTTGCCTTGATCACGATATTCAGCGCGATACCAGCGAAGATCGTCCTCACAGGATTCCTCTACTACATCTGCCCTGTTTACCTGCAATTCCTTGGAGAAAGCAGCTCTGTTTCAGGGCGTGTGATTATGGCTTACGGTCTCGCCATCATATTAATTTCGCCATTGAGTGCCATTCTGGTCGACAAACTCAAAAACAAAATGGCCTTTATCTTTATTGGTGGACTACTTTCATCCCTCGCCTTACTTAATTTCTATTTCTTTCAAGGCACATTGGGGTTACTGCTGATCGTGATAATTATTGGTATTGCTCATGGCATCTGTGTTTCTCCACAAATACCTTTGGTTATCGATCTACTTTCAGGTCAAGGAATCGAGAAAGGAAAAATCATCGGCATATTCAGATTGACTGAGCGCATCGGTAATATCGCAGGTCCAATGCTAGCCGGGGTGTGTTTGAGCATCTTTGGCTATGACCAAACTATTCTTATATTTGGCGCATCACTACTAGCAAGCTCCTTTAGCTTAATTGTCTTTTTCTCAATATTTCTGAAGTCGGATAAACAAAAGCTAGGGGTTCAATCATGAGATTTATAGTGTTCGTTCTTAGCTTTATTTTAATGACCCCACTCTCGCTCGCTAAAAGTGACGAAAAACACGTCATTCTTTTATTATGGCGAGGGGTAACCGATGCCGAACAAGGCTTCATGGATTATTTATCCCAACACGTTGATGTAAGGTTTACGATTCTTGATGCTAATAGAGATAAAGCACAGCTCAAACAACATATTATGGATTTAGAATATAAAGATGCTGATCTCATTTATTCGTTCGGCACCACTATAACCTTGAATTTATTAGGGACTTACACTAACCCTAGTGAATTTAGACTGAATAACTCCACGCCCGTTGTATTCAGCATTGTTACCGACCCTGTAGGTTCAAAGTTGATCGCTGATTTATCATCAAAAGAGAGAAACTTTACTGGTGTATCGCATATCGTACCCCATGAAATACAATTCAAAGCGATAGAAAAGCTCAATAACATTTCAAGCCTTGGGGTTATATATAACGCTGACGAAAATAATTCGATTATCACCGCAAATAAAATGATGGAGTTATCGGAAATTTATAATAAGCGTGTTATGTTGTACCCATTAAACATTGATAAAAGTAAGTCAAACAGCGACTTAATTAACCTCACGATAAATAATATGAAACGTGATGGTGTCGATATGGCTTATTTACCACCTGATTCATACATCATCACCCAAGGAGGGGAAGTCGTATCAGGGCTACACTCGAAAGGTATCCCCACATTCTCGGCCACCGAAAGCCCAATAAGAAACCATAAGGCCTTATTTGGTATTGTCAGCCGTTACTACAATGTTGGTCAATTTGCTGGATACAAAGCGAAGAACATATTGAAAGGAACTCAAAAAGCTTCAGACATTCCGATAGAGTCACTAAGCCAATATTCCTATATTGTTAATATCGAGGCCGCACATAAGCTCGACTATTACCCGCCAGTGTCAATCTTGAAGATCTCTGAAGTGATAGGACACTCTAATGATGTTAACTAGAGCCTCTACCATCAGACTATCTTTAGTCACCCTACTCATCTCGACGTTTTGGTCGGTGAGTGCCTCTGCTCAAGTCAAAATTGGGCCATCTCGTCTAATGCTGACCACGCAAGATTGGCCGCCGTACCAAACCTATGAAAATGCCTCAATGCAAGGAATCGCCTTAGACAAGGTTAAATGTGCCTTAGGTATGATGGGACAACCTTATCAGCTGACAATGACCACTTGGTCTGATGCGCAATTGCGTGTTCATAGCGGCAGCCAACACGGTTTCTTCGTTGCAACCAAAACCTCAGAACGAGATGAATACGCAACGCTCTCTGCGCCTATCGCGAAGCAAACTTTAAATTGGTATTTTGGCCCAGGAGTGGAGCCGAAGGTTGATGAATTGTCAAAGTTAAACCTTAACTTTTCTGCCAAATTTGGCTCAAACAAATGGTTTTGGCTAAAACGTAATGGATTTAACGTCGTTAAGCAGCCACGAGATGCTAAAGTATTACTAAGACTTTTAAAACAAAGGGAAATTGATGTTGTTTTAGAGGATGAGTTGGTCTTTAAAAGAGAATTGGATAAAGCCTCTTTACCACTCGATTACTTCAATTCGACGAATTTAGATACCAAGGATATGGGGGTCTATTTTTCGAATCGATTCCTTAAAACCTACTCAGGTTTCCTAGATAGTTTTAACTCAGCCATATCCAAGTGCAAGGAGTAGCCATTGTCCATCAGTGTCCACATGATTTCTGTACCTGCTGAAGAGGTTGTTTCCTCTAGAGTGTCGTATCTGCCAGAAAGTGGCGGAAGCTTAGGTCGTTCCCCATCATGTGATATTGCGCTACCCGATCAAACGAAATGGATCTCTCGAACTCACTGCGAACTCTACCCCACTGATCGTGGTTACGTGATTAAAGACATCAGTAACAACGGCGTTTCGTTGAACGACAAGTCACTGGCAAAAGATAAAGAGTACGTCATTACCGATGGTGACATCATCAAATTGGGCGGTTACACACTGTTAGTGAGCCTATTAAGTGACCCAAAAGTGAGCGCGACCAACAATACCACACAGGATGATACTTTTATAGAACCTTTCAACTTAAAACTGGACGACAGCGACACAGACTTTTTAGATGACGCACCAGAAGTCGCAACCGTTAAGAAAGCCTCAAACTTCTCTTCGAAGAACGTATTGAGTGACGATCCCTTCTCGTCTGACCCTTTTGAAGATTTAGACGACGACAAAGTTGTACCCAACATTGAAGTGGACGAAATTGCTCATGGCGATAGCAACGCCCTCTCTTCTGCTGAACTAGAGTACTTACCGGTTAATGTTGATAACAACACACGTATAGAAGAGTCGATCGACAAGCTCATTACGCTAACCGAGAAAAACCAACAGTACTTACAGAATCCACAGCTCCAACAAAAAGCACTGTTCGACGCGTTAGAACAGACGGTTGATCAGTTCCTCAATGAATTTGCACCAAAGCAACTTGAGAACCAGTTTAGTGAGTACGTAAGTAGCGGCATTTTTACCAATAAAGATAAGAAGTATTGGAAGATCTACAGAAAGCACTTCCAACACCGCCAAGACAACGGAGATTTTAGACGTCAGTTCAAAGCGCTGTTTATGGAGAACATGCAAAAGCAAAGTGAGGAGAGAGAATGAAACGCCTCATACTCTTATCGCTTTGTTTACTGATAGCAGCATGTTCTTCATCGGACCCTGCTCCTGTTGTCACTCAATACTCGTTGACCGTTAAAGCGGATGCGACAGTCAACCAATACAATGACGACCAAGCCAACCCTGTAGTGGTTAGGCTTTACCAATTAACGGATCAACAACTGTTCAAACAACTTCCGTTTATTGATTTATACAACAATGACTTGCAGTTACTGGCAGCAAACCTAGTTTCAAAGCAGGTATTACCCATTGTACTGCCGAGCTCAGAACAAAAACTGACGTTAGATATCAATAAGAACACTCAGTACATTGCAGCACTGGTCGAATTCGCGGATTACCAAAACGGCACAACCAAAACCGTTTTGATGATGCCTTCCGACCCAGAGCAAACGTTAGAGTTAACAATTACAGGGAAGAAAGCAGAGTTGGCCTTGATACAGCCTGACTCGAGCTGGTGGCAAATCTTTTAATAAAAAAGCCAATATATAAAAATAATAGAAAAGGATTTTACGTGGACGCTTTCAAAAAAGTAGTGTGGCAAGAAGGGATGTTTATTGCGCCTCAGCACTTTCAGCAGCAAGACCGCTATGTGCAAAACTACATTCGTCAGAACATCGAAACACTGGCTGGTTTTGCCCCTTTCTTTGGCATCACCGAATTAGTGCTGAACCACGATCTATTAAAGATCGGTAAGCTGTCTATCCCAAGTTGTTCTGGTGTGTTCCCTGATGGAACCCAGTTTAATCTCAAGCAAGAAATCGTCGTCGACATTCCGCAGGGTACGATTGAAACCATTGTTTATCTTGCTCTGCCAATCTCTTTGCAAGGCAACAATGACTACAGTGAAGACGGTCAAGAACAGAGCCGCTACATCACCCGCTCAATCAACGTATTCGATACCTCAACTTCTGAAAACGCCAGTGCCGAAGTTGATGTCGCTCAGCTTAATATCGGCCTAAAATTCGCGGGAGAAGACACTTCTGGATTCACCCTAATTCCCGTCGCTAAGATCTTAGAAATCAGTGACTCTGATGAAGTGATGCTTGATAGAGCCTTCATTCCAGCTTGCTTACATTACGGAGCCTCAACTCTCCTTAGCGAACGAGTCAAAGAAATTCATGCGCTGGTCAGTAATCGGGCTCAAAACCTTCTGAAACGTATCGAAGCTGGCCAAGGGCAAAAAAGTCCTCAATCTATGATGCAAGACTTCTTGTGGCTTCAAACGCTCAACACTTGGCTACCGTGGTTTGAATTAACCATCAGTAACACCAAATACCCGACGCATGAACTGTATTCAAAATTGAAACAGTTTGAAGCTCAAGTCATGGCGTTAACACCGGCGATTCCTGATGAGTGCCAACCGTTAAAATATGACAAGCTCTACGACAACTTTAACCCGCTGTTTTCAAGCCTAAGAAACTTACTGACACTCGTTCAACAAGATTCGGTCATTGAGTTCAAGTGGGATATTTCACTGTTTGAAAAACGCCGCCTACTTCGCACATTAATCAAAGATCCAAGCAGCGTTTATAACCGTCGTTTCGTTCTGAGTGTCAAATCCGACATCAGCAGTACAGAGCTAAATGAGCTGTTCCCTATTTCCGCGAAGCTCAGCAGTAACAATAAAATTGTAGAACTCGTTCGTAGCTCGCTGTCTGGTATCTCTTTAACGCCACTGCCTATCGCGCCAAGTGAGCTGAAGCCGATGCAAGGCGTCGCGTATTTTGAGGTCGATACCAAAGACAGAAACTGGCTCGATATGCTTGATACTCGTGATGCGATTGCACTGCACGTCGACGCTCGCATACCTGCTCTCGAAGTCGTTCTGTACGCGTTGAGATAATGGCTATGGATTATTTAGACGAAGAAACACTGGTCATCGATAAAGCGTCTAAAGGCTCTGCGAATACAGAGTCTGACCAGGCTCTTTCTAAATTGGTGGCGGTACACTCCACCAGCACCCAAGAAGAGTTTCTGCGTCACTTTGATAAGGCAGAAAATCAACTGATCAACATCAGTAGTGATTTGCTGACTAAGACACTCAAAATATCAACACTGTCTGAGCCAGAAGATTTAACCGCCTTCCGAGAGCAGTTTATTCAGGGCATTAACGACATAAAGGCTCAAGCGACTGAGCTTACCTACCCTATAGCCGTTATCGACAAGCTCTGCTTTTTGTATGCGGTGGTGATTGATGAATTCATCATCTACACCGAATGGGGAGAGAAACGAGGCTGGGAAAACAAAACCCTGCTGAGTGAACTGTTTGGTATGCGTAACGGTGGCGAACTGTTCTTCTCTGTCGCAGAAAAAGCCGCAAGACAACCACACAAGCTGATCGATCTTTTGGAGATCATCTACCTATTCATCAATATTGGGTTCAAAGGCCAATATCGTGAAGGCGGCGCTGAACAGCTAAAAGCGTTCGTACATCAGTTAGAACAAACCATCAGCCAATATCGTACTGCCAGTGGCGTTCACTGCCGCACTAAAGTAAAGCTACCTGAAGTTAGAAAACCGACCAGACGTAAGCGTTACTTCATCACCAGTTTGTTTTTCTTTTGTCTGATAGCAACCAGTATTGGCTTAACGGAATTTTGGTACACCAAAACCCATGAGCAACGAGCAAGAGATTTCACCTTCTTACCAAACTTTAGCCAACGTTACGTTTTGTCTGGCGAAATCAAAGACATCGTCTTCATCAGCCAAGATAACGACTTGGAGAGCCCACCTCGTCACGCGAGTAAAGCCGACGCGGTAGAAGCCTCACAAACCAACAACTTCATACCAAGCACAGCCAATTGGTTGGTACAGCTCGCGACATTCTCAAGTAAGAAAAATGCTCAAGCGTTCATTAATAACCTATCTCCGTCCGCTTATGAGCCAATTATCTCGCCTTACAAAAAATACTACCGAGTGATATTGAGAGCAAACACCTCAGAAGAAGCGAGAACGACCAAAGCATGGTACGTAGAAAACGATCAAATAAACGCCATTATTGTTCGCACTTCTGCGCATGACTTAAACAAGGAAGAGTCTAACTGATTATGCCGGATGCCAAATCAAACAAGTCAGGCAATGTAAAAAAAACAGTAGGCATTTCTGCCCTAGCCTCTGTCGCCTTTTTTACCGTCGCCTCTAGCGTCATTCTATTAACACCACTCAATGCTTATTTGGTGTGGGCGCTGACGACTGTCGCCATTATATCCACGCTTATCGGCTTTATTGGCTACTGGGTGCTCATTAAGCGCAGCGCAAAATCACAAGAAGAGTCACTAGACAAAGAACTGATTCAGAAAAGACAAAAGCAACTAGCAAACCATTTCAAGCGTATGATCAGCGGGCAAAAGCGCAAAACTCGCTTAACCAGTCGTTACGACCAGCCTATCTATTTGCTGTTAAGTCAAAACCCGAACAAAGACAAAAGCATCATCACTCAGATGGGTTATGAGGCTTATAAACTTGATGATTTCGGCAATGACATCGAATTCCCTATCCTGTTTTGGGTCAGTGAGCATTCAATTTTGGTATCAATCAGTATGGGTGAAGACCAACATCCTGAGTACCTGAAAACACTGTGCCAGTCCCTAACCGCGTGGCGACCAAGACAAGCGGCCAATGGCTTATTACTTACCACCGACGTTTCCTCACTATTGGAAAACAATGAACAGATTACGCAGCAAGCTGACGAACTCAAATCAACGATAAAGACATTTAATCAAGCATTTGGGGTCAGCCTTCCGATATATAACGTTATCTCCAATATGGGCAGCATCAGCGATTTTTGTCAGTTCTTCTCCGCTTTTGATGAGTCGAAACGCGATGAAGTATTCGGTGCTACCGCTCCTTATTCGATACACGGTGGCATCGATGCCAACTGGTTTAATGATGAATATGATCACTTAATCAGTGAACTGATAGCGAACATGAGTAATGCACTTGCGGGTCAATTGAATCAAGATTACCGAAACTCTATTGCTAGCGCCCCTTTCCAGTTTGGCTTGTTGAAACAGAACCTTTGGTTATTCCTAAATCGCTTGTATCGTGGAGAGCAACTTAGTGATGCATTGCAATTCAGAGGCTTTTACTTCACTCATGATGGTCAAAGCTCAGCACAATCAGACTTACTAGCGAGTGCTGTCTCTTACTCTGTCGGTCACGAGCATTATCAGCAGAATGAGCAAATCCCGGTTAATCAGACTT
Organism: Vibrio pomeroyi; assembly: GCF_024347595.1. Taxonomy (NCBI): domain Bacteria; kingdom Pseudomonadati; phylum Pseudomonadota; class Gammaproteobacteria; order Vibrionales; family Vibrionaceae; genus Vibrio; species Vibrio pomeroyi. The sequence continues at coordinate 2,032,561 of NZ_AP025506.1, forward strand.
TGTTTGCCCAATACCTGATGACTCACGTGATTCTATCGGAGCACGAACTGGTCGGCGTAAACAGGCGCAAAGAGAACACCCTGCTCGTCAATCAAGTGCTGTTTACACTCTCTTGGATTGGCTTACTTGCCGCGGTATTGCTGGTGATTAAGTTCGACTTTGACTTCCAGAACCAACGCGAGACCAGAGCCGATGTGATGTTAGAACGTTATAAGGAAGCCATCTCGGCATCGCCTTACGACATCGAAAACATGGCGGACAATATTCCAAATCTGTTCTCACTGCAGCGAATCTACAACCTTTATAATCAACCTGAACCTTGGTATAGCTTGCCGTTTATGCCAAACCCAAGTATCAAGGAAGAAGTCGAAGAAGCATACTTCACAGAGCTACAACAAGTCCTGATTCCTTCTATGGAGAACACACTCGAGAAAGACTTGTTCGTCTATGTGAACTTAGAAGATCAATCACAGACTCTCTCTTTACTTAATAACTATCGTTTACTGTTTAGCAAAGACAGAACCAACGTCCAAGAGCTTAAGAACTACTACGTTCGTACTCTGCAAGATCAAGGTGAAGCTGATAGCGTCAACATCGCTCAATTAGACGTGCTGCTTAATGACATCTTTGCGCGTAACCTGACGCCGATAAAATCGAATCATGATTTAGAAAGTCTTGCCAAGAAAGTCATCACCCAAACGGGCATTGAAACCCTACTGTACGAACATATCCAAAGTTCGACAGCCTATGCCAAACGCGTCGATATTCGCGGTGAATTAGGTGACAACTTCGGCTCAGTACTTCAATTTTCGCCAAGTTACGCTGGCTACTTGGTTCCATATATCTATACGCCAACTGGCTTTAATGAACTCGATTTATCGGTGAACTCTCCTACGCTTAAGTCCGCTTTGCAGTCGTATGAAGGTGTGGCTGGCGCTTATCCTAGTGCGTTAGAACTTCATCGAATCAGTCGAGAGTTAAAGCAGACTTACCAGAACGACTACATCAACTATTGGCGTGATTTAGTTCGTAATGTCGAAGTCAAAGAAGTAGCCGATCCAACGCAACTGAAAAATGCGTTAACGAGCCTGTCAGAAGCGAGCAATAACCCGCTCGTCAGTTTGTATTCAACCATCGCTAAATACACCTATGTGGAGCTTGAAATCCCTGCGAAGGATGACAAAGAGCAAGACCCTGCAAGCATGCCGATTCAAGATCCTGACAAGAAAGAATCTGCTCGCCAGATATCTCTTAGCTTCCAAGCATACAAGAAACAGGTATCGGCCAATGACCAAGGTAAGAAGCCAATAGATAACCTTCTTACGGCGTTTATCAATGCTAAAAAATGGGGAGACAAGTTTTACGAAACTAAGGAGCCGCAAAAGGTCGCCTTTGATACGCTGTCCGTTACGTTACAAGCTGGAAACCCTATTGCTTCACTCTCCAGCCTATCCAACAGTCATTTAGAGGTCGCTGAAGAGCTGATTAATAAGGTGGTACACCAAAGCAATGAAACGGTAATGTCGCTGGCTCACGACTATCTGAATACAGCTTGGTCGAATGAAATTTATCAGCCTTATCAACAGCGTTTAGCTTCATTCTATCCATTCAACCGAAAATCTAAATCGGATGTCAGTGTGGCAGATGTCAAAGCCTTCTTCGTGACCAACGGGATTGTCGACAAGTTCTCTCAAACTCGCTTGAATGGATTCGTTAAGGACAGCGACGAAGCGCCTTATTTACCGGGGCTACTTCCAGGCACGGGCTTATCGATCACACCTGACGTTTGGACGATGATGGATAAGGCTGCTGATATAAAGAGCGCCCTATTCTTAGCCGATCCATCCAATATCCTGATTAACTTCCAGTTGAAAGCCGTTGATATGACGCCCAACATCACGGAGTTTTCGATCATTTCAGATAAGCCGATCTTTACCTATCGTCATGGCCCAACGCTATGGAGCCAACAATCATGGCAAGGTGACGCGAAGTTTATTGAGAAGCTAGGCGTTCAACTCAATGCGCAGGACTCAACAATTGGGCAGAACACCGTGAAAGGCACATGGAGTTGGTTCCGCTTGTTCGAACCAAACGTGAATTTTACCTCTGCACAAGACACTCAGGTTGAGTTTGTTTATGGCGACAGCAAGGTGAAGCTAACCATTAAAACTCAAGGTCAATCGAATCCGTTTGTACCGGGCTTCTTCTCTGGATTCTCTCTGCCAAGTGGGATCTAGTAACGCTTCTTCAAATAGCTCGCCTTCCCTATCGAGGCGAGCTCAATTCTCCGAAGACCTTACCTCTTCTAAACAGAGTAATTTGAACGATGAGCAACTTCAGAAAGTGCTCCAGCGTCACGGTTACACTGAACTCACTCGTTTAAGTTCACGAGTTTTCAGAGCCCAGCACCCTAGTTGGGGACTGGTAACTATTAAATACGCTCAACAGCTAAAGCATCGTCACTTTCTAAAACAAGAGGCGGAGTTTCTCTACTCCAATACTACTTTCAATACAGACTCTAATAAACAAGACACCTGGCCGCAATATTGTGATTACTTTTCTAGCCACAACAATGACTGCTTAGTGCTTTCTTACATTGATGGTCAAACACTATTGGAAATTCAAACCAATTCACAGGCCACACAGCCTTTGCTTTATCACGGGCTGAACGCGCTAGAAAAGGTCATAAACCAAATCCACACGTTAGGTTTCGTTCATGGTGATATCAAACCTTCCAACGTTATTTGTGGCTCACAAGGACAAGCTCAACTCATCGACTTTGGCTCTGTCACTAAAATAGGAACTGAACGCTCTGTACTTCGCTTTGACAGCTGCACTCCTCGATACTCTAGGCACCAGTCAGTCACAAACAAGTTGGATGATTGGTTCGCGCTCGCCGTCATATTAGAAGAACTATTAGATGATATTGCACTGCCAAGTCGATATCAGATTCTATTAAAACAGCATAGATAAACCGACCATATCTACAGTTCTACAGACAACAAAAAGCGGATGATTGATCATCCGCTTTTTGCATTTGTTTTAAACTCATTAAGCCTTATTTTTAACCTTGGTGGCTCAGTTTTTAGTGCACTAGGAGTTTTTAGGGCGCTAGGAGTTATTCGGACACTAAGAGTTATTCGGGCACTAAAAGTGATTCCAACCCTCCAGCAACCGTCGCTGCAAGTGCTTTAGGCGCTAGGCTTTCTTTTACACTCTCTTTGATCGTTATGCCATTGAAGAAATTCTTAACCTGCTGCTTTCTTACTGCCTTGGTAAACGCTTTTTCATCCGTTCCCGGTATAAAGTTAGGCTCACCACGTGCTGCGTTCAACACCTGCTTCACTCCGGGCTTATTACTCTCTAACGCGATTTCACCATTAGCAATAAACGCCTTGGCTTCTTCTTGTAGCGTAGCGTATGCACTCAATGTCGACTTCTGGAAAGATAACTTAATCACAGAAGGATCTGTGTTCACCTTAAAGCCAAACTTGCGCTTAATTCTTCGAGTTAATCGCGTCTTCATGTTCGGAGGTGGTGGCGTAATGTCTGTGATAGATAAAAAGTTATATGGTGAACTGTAACAAGGCATGCAAACCATGTAGGACGCGATCACAGGGATCTCTTCCATCTTCATTTTGAACCAGTCACGGAAGAAGTTCGCGCCGATAACGTCTCGCTTTTGATTAAGCATCACACACTCTTGCTTAAACTTGCGAAACTTACGTTCCATTACCCATTTGTCGTATAAACCGCGGAAAAAGTTGAAGATAGAAAGTACAGCTTTAACAATACTGGTCACCGTTGCGCCAATACCTGAGCTCGCAAGATTAATCGCAATCACACCACCATGAGCCAATGCGATCATTGAGTCTTGGATGGCTACTGCACGAATCTCACCACGGATTTTATCTATCACATCAGCACCAACACGCGTTGTTGTCATAGAGCTCAAGTGACGAGTTTTGTGGTTGTTTACAGCTTTGCCCAACGCCGAGTAAATCCGCGTGGCGGCTTCTTTTATGTCATCGATAGCAGGTGCTAAATCTGCAAAAATCCGCTTAACCAAGCTTGGAATCATACTCAGTATCTGCGCCTTAATGTCGTCCATCGCGATGCTGGTTATGCTCTTAGCGTAATCGAGGAATTTCTCTTTAATCTGCTCAGTTATGTTTTCAATCATACCCGCGAGGCTGGTTCCACTTCCTGTAACACCCTCGGTAATGGTACCTGTTAAGCTGTCTACTTCTGTTGCAGCGGCAACTGCCATCTTAACTTTATCTACTTTAGTGACACCCACCAAATCAGCATTCGCAAACAGCGATAGCATGTCTTTCTGAATGAGGGTCAGCCCTGTATTCGGCATCGTACGTTCTCCCTGTAACAAGTCCACGATAGATTTGAAAAGTTACTTGAACGACTAAGTACCCCTGAATCATTCGGTCTGCTAACTAAAACCTGAACTATTCAACCTTGATCGCACTACTACACAATCCATGTAGTTATTCTTTGTTAAATAAAGGTTAACATATAAAATATCTATTCATAGAAAGGTTCACCATTATTTCCTTTTAGATTCCAAAACCAACAATTAACCCTCCAGAAATCATGCATTTCCACCAAATTCCACTACGCTTTATTAGCATAGAACATAGCAATCTGATTAAATTTTTTAGGGACGAAAAATGAATCAAATTACGACAGAAAAACCGATTATTTTGGTTGTTGATGACATCCCGGATAACATCCATACCCTCTCAGGGATTCTGAACGACGACTTTAAAATCAAAGCGGCGACATCCGGTGAAAAGGCATTGAAAATCGCCGCCTCATCGCCAAAGCCCCATCTCATTCTTCTCGACATCATGATGCCAGAAATGGATGGTTATGAAGTTTGCCGCAGGCTTAAAAGCGACCCTGTCACATCTGACATCCCCGTTATCTTCGTTACCGCTAAAACCGATGTGGTCGACGAACAAAAAGGCTTCGAACTCGGAGCCGTGGATTACATCACCAAACCCGTCAGCCCACCTATTGTGAAAGCTCGTGTAGTGACACACATTTCCCTGTACGACCAAAATCTAGCGCTCTCTCGTAAGGTTAGGCAGAGAACGGAAGCATTAGCGATGAGCCGCCTTGAGATTATCCGCAAGCTTGGCCGCGCTGCTGAATATAAGGACAACGAAACCGGTATGCACGTTGTAAGAATGAGTTACTACTCTAAGATTCTTGCCCAACAGTTAGACGTCAGTGAAGAATGGGTAGAATTATTATTCCAAGCAGCGCCAATGCACGATATTGGTAAAATCGGTATTCCTGACCGCATATTGGGTAAACCCGGTAAGCTAGATGAGGATGAGTGGGCAATCATGCAAACACACGTCACCATTGGCGGGGATATTATTGGAGACAACGACTCTAAATTGCTGAAACTCGCCCAAGAAATCGCCCTTTACCACCATGAAAAGTGGGATGGCAGTGGCTACCCTCATAAGCTGTCAGGCGAAGATATTCCTCTAAGTGCTCGCATTGTTGCCATTGCAGATGTGTTCGATGCCCTAACCAGCGAACGTCCATATAAAGAAGCATGGCCGATTGAAAAAGCGATTGGACTCATACAAGAACAAGCTGGACAACACTTCGACCCTAACTTGGTCCCTATCTTCATTAGTAAGCTCGACGAGATGCTCACCATCAAAGACTCTTTTACTGATGAACAAGAACACTAAGTACCCTGGTACTTTATACACACAGGTACTTTATGAATACTGTTTCTAGATTCGCCTCTGATTCTAAAAAGATCCTAATCTCTTTTATCGTCGCTACCATAGTGCTGTTTTCGGTGGCTGTTGCTGCGTGGTTTAACCTAAACAATCGCTTTGTTGGTATCGAGGACTACGCCGTAAGCACTCAGCTACTAACCTCTCTTGATAAGCTCCGAGTCCACGAACTCTCTTTTAGTAACGAGCGAAAGCCTCAATCAGCGCAACTCTTTAACAAAGAAGCTGAGCTAACGAAACAGCTAGTCGAAACCTTTGCGGCGCATAATGACGATCAGCATGCACAACTGTCACTCGATAAATATTTAGACCAATTCAGTCAATACACTGAGTTAATTGAATTAAGTGACACTGCTCGCGACCGCATGAATCGAAAGTCGCTGGCGGCGACCGATCTTCTCACTGAGATGCAAAGCTCTCACAAAGACACGATCAATACCGTTAGCCAGGACGTGAAGCAGCTAAGAACATTAAGCGAGGGACAAGCCAACCGAGTGATGAAAATCGGTGGGCTGACAACACTCAGTGCCACAGTGCAAAACTTAGAAAAAGAGTTTCTTCTAACCGGTTCGCCAAAAATTTACACATTAACGAAGATTGAGATTCAGAAGATCGCTTCGTTAATCTCGCAGCTTTCAAATGAAGTCAAAGATCCTAAGGGCGCTGAATTACTGCAGACCGTCCAACAAGCTCAAAACCGTTACTACACCAACTTGGTTCAACTGCAAGGCTTGTCGAGCTCGGCAGTACAACTCAAAACATCCATCACCAAACAAGTCTCTCGCAGTGGCATAGAATTATCGCGTGCTTCAACGGCTCTTAATGAGCAACAACAAGGGCTGTTAACTGATCTCAACGAACAAATCGGGCATGCTCAAGATCGCCTTTCATCTCAACTTACAATTGGTGAAAACCTGTTGGTGATTCAAACGCTATTAAGCCAATCAGAGCAACTGAATCGTGATTTTTCGTTAGCTAAATCGGATGACCAATCCATCATATCCGAGCAAGTTTTTACATTAATTGGTGAGATGCAATCGGTGTCGCTTGAAGCGCGCGAATTGTTAACGCGATACGCCCCAGAAATGAAAATTACCGCATTTGATCAACACGTCACATTCTACGAAGAAGAATTTACCAACCTAGCCAGAGCTCAGCTACTCAGCCATCAAGTGCTGAAGGAAATGAACGCCAATTTCACTCAACTGCACGACTTAGTCGTCGAAGCTTACATGGCAGAAAGTGACAGCGTAAAAGACTCTTCAAGTGTCTCTTCCCATCTAGCAATTGGTGGCCTGATCTTCTTCTTTATCATTATGTTGATGGGATTACTCGCCAATAAAGCTCACTCAGCCCTTGAGCACTTTGCCACAAACTTAGCCGTAGCACGTGACGAAGCCGATGCGGCCAACCATGCTAAATCGGATTTCTTAGCGAACATGAGCCATGAAATTCGCACACCAATGAATGCCATCATTGGTATGAGCTACTTGGCACTGAAGACTGATTTGACTAAAGCGCAGCGTAACTACATACACAAAGTAAAACTCTCGTCAGACACCCTACTCGGCCTGATCAACGACATTCTCGACTTCTCTAAAATCGAAGCGGGTAAATTAGACATAGAGAACGTTGATTTTCACCTCGAGAACGTACTCGATAACATCACCAATCTAGTTGGCCTGCGAGCTTCTGAGCGTGGCTTAGAGTTGCTTATCCAAGTAGACCGTGACGTGCCAACCAATCTGATTGGTGACCCATTAAGGCTTGGTCAAATCCTGATCAACCTAAGTAACAACGCCGTTAAGTTCACAGAGAAAGGCGAAGTGAAAATTTCAATCTCGGTCGAAGAAAGAAATGGCGATGACATCAAGCTCAATTTTGCTGTTTCAGACAGTGGCATTGGTATGACACAAGAACAAGCCGCTAAGCTGTTCAACAAATTCACTCAAGCCGATAGCTCTACCACCCGAAAATATGGTGGTACTGGCTTAGGTTTGGCAATCAGTAAAGAGCTTAGCCAACTAATGGGCGGAGACATCCAAGTGACGACTGAGCTTGGTAAAGGCTCAACCTTCTCATTTACGATTGCGACTCGCGTTAGTCACTCAATAACCCAAAACCGAGTGGTGGTTCCTGCTTCGATTAATCATCTAAAAGTGCTAGTTGTTGATGACAACTCCAGTGCGCGCTTGATCGTCGGCGATATTCTCGAGTCTCTCAAGTTGACTCCAACGTTAAGCGCCTCTGTGGATGAAGCCTTAGTGGAATTGCACACTGCAGATGCTAACAACAAGCCCTTTGATCTGATTATCTCAGATTGGAAAATGCCTAAACGCGATGGTGTTGACCTGTTAGAATCGCTCAATCACGGATTATCACTGAGTAAAGAGCCGAAAATAATGATGCTCACCGCTTACGGTCGTGAAGAGCTTGCCGAGGCCATTACCCAAAGAGGATTCGACGTTCCAAGTATTTTGGATAAGCCGATTACTTCGTCTCACCTTTATGACTCTATCGTATCCCTCTACGGGCTGGACTCAGACTGCGTATCTCGCAGTGAATTGGAACAACAGAACCAGCTTGCCAATGTTCAACAACTGGCTGGTGCTAACATCTTGTTGGTTGAAGACAACGAGATAAACCAAGAGCTAGCCACTGAGCTATTAGAAGGACAACAGATTAAAGTCACCATTGCTGAGAACGGACAACAAGCCATCGAGCTTTATCAACAAGCTATCGCTGACGAGACCCCTTTCGATGGCGTTTTGATGGATTGCCAAATGCCGATTATGGACGGATACGAGGCGACAGAGCATATTCGTAACGAAATAAGAGACACTCAAACTCCTATCATCGCAATGACCGCAAACGTGATGGAACGAGATAAAGAGAAAGCACTCAACTGTGGAATGAGTGACATCATTGCGAAACCGATTGATGTCGGCTCTATGTTCGCAACCTTGGCTAATTGGGTTTCACCATCTAACCCCGTGCAATTCAATGTTTTGTTGCAAGAGTCGAGTGTAACTCCACAAGATGACAACCGTTCAGAGAGTGAACCAGAGGCATTGCCTGCCATTAATGGTCTCGATACCAACATGGGATTGATGCGGGCGAGTAACAATCACAAGCTCTACATGAAGTTATTGAAGCGATTTGTTGAAGCATATTCTGACGAAGATACCTTAACTGCTGAGCTATCAAGTACTGCTCAGCAGCGTTACTTGCACACCCTTAAAGGTGTGGCTGGTAACCTAGGTGCGAGCGATTTACATAGCTTGTGTGAAAAGCTGGAGTCCGAACTTACCGATGACGAACTAAAACAGAACGTTATTAAAACTACGATTGAGATCAGTCAGGGGATCTCCAACGCAGTATTCCAAACAGCAACCACAACCGACAACTCCAATGAACAAGATGCAGGTGCTGACTCAGCAACGAATCAGCCAGATACTGAGTTGTACCATCAGTTGTTAGAAGCCGTTGCCAATGATGACACTGAAGCACTCAACATCATTCTTAACATTGAGGACGGTACGGTGGTTGGATTAACACCTTCTGAGTTCAAGAGGTTGGAAAATTCGCTAGAAGAGTTTGACTTCGATACAGCGACTGAACTGCTCAAAGGCTCAACACTAGCCAACTCATCATGAGCCCAAAATACTAAATATGTCTTAAGCTACAAACCGTTAAAGAGAGCCCAAGTGGCTCTCTTTTTTATCTGTATCTAATAGCAACGCCACCTTCACCTTGCCGTGAACTTTATGAACTTTATTCACCCAATGTTCTTTATTCTCAATATCGCCGCATTGCAGACAATTCGTTAACACACCGTTAACTTTAGCTTCATCTACTAAGCGATACCCTACTCGTGTGTTTAGTAGCTGGATATAAACATAAGTTTCTCTCCATTGAAGAGATCCCCTACATAAGGAACGTGAACCATGTTCAAGGCACTGAAACCTACTCTTGCGGCTTCTATCATCGCAGCAACCTTTTCTTTCAACACTTTTGCTGCTGACGTAGAGAAAATCCACTTCCTAATCCCTGGTGGCGCGGGCGGCGGTTGGGATATGACAGCTCGTGGTACTGGTGATGTACTGGTGAAATCAGACATCGTAGAAAATGTCTCTTTCCAAAACCTATCTGGTGGCGGCGGCGGTAAAGCCATTGCACACCTAATTGAAACGGCTCAACGCCAAGAAGACACGCTGATGGTGAACTCAACACCTATCGTTGTGCGCTCTCTGACGGGTATTTTCCCACAGTCTTTCCGTGACCTAACACCTGTTGCTGCAACCATTGCCGATTACGGCGCAATCGTTGCGTCTGCTGATTCTAAATACAACACATGGGAAGACGTAGTAAAAGAATTCGAAACCAACCCTCGCAAAGTAAAAATTGCTGGCGGTTCAGCTCGTGGCAGCATGGACCACCTTGTAGTTGCTGCGGCGTTCAAGGGCGAAGGTTTTGATGCGAAAAAGGTTCGCTACATTGCTTACGATGCGGGCGGTAAAGCAATGGCTGCACTGCTTTCTGGCGAAACCCAACTGCTTTCAACTGGCCTTGGTGAAGTACTAGAGATGTCTAAGTCTGGACAGGTGAAAGTACTGGCTGTAACGGCACCAAAACGTCTTGATGCAGCACCAGACATTCCAACACTAACCGAATACGGCAACGAAACTGTATTCGCTAACTGGCGTGGCTTCTTCGCGGCTCCAAACACTAGCCAAGCGAAGATCGATGAGTGGAATGAAGCCCTAGGCAAAATGTACAAAACCGATGAGTGGCAAGTGGTTCGTGACCGTAACGGTTGGATCGATAACTACAAAGCGGACAAAGATTTCTACGCCTTCCTAGAAGATCAAGAAAAACAGATGGGCGACCTAATGCGTGAGCTTGGTTTCTTGAAATAACCAACAACGATAGAGGGACTTTGTGCCCTCTTACTCTTTCCTTGTTTCGCCGTACATGAGTTAACTTCAAACTCCTTTGTTTATTCGTAGACGTATTACTCGCGCTTGCTGATTCGTTGTAAATGCAAGTGGCTTGCTAAGTTCAAGCATCGTAATTCGCTTACCTTCGGTTAGTGATCCCAGACATTTCATTGACTCGCTCATGTACGGTTTTTTACTTTTCTACACCACCCAAATGGAGTTGGATATGTCGGACTTACCAACCAAATTTTTCAGTAAGGAATCTTTGCTTTCAGGCGATCGCCTCGGAGCTTTGATCTTTATGCTGGCGTGCTTGTGCTACGGCTACCAAACCACCCTGATTCCGCTGTTTCCCGGTGATGAATATGAACCCTTTACCGCGAGAACACTGCCTACCCTGCTGACTTTCATCGGTATCGGGCTGTCGCTGATCCTGCTTGTGACTGGTCAGCCAGACAAAAAGCTCAAGTGTGAAACCGCACCTTTAAACTGGAAGCTACTGATTGGTTTCTTAGTACTGATGGCATTTTATGGCGTTGGATTGACATATCTTGGCTTCGTTCTAGCAACAAGCTTCTTCCTATTAGCGGGCTTCTACCTATTGGGTGAGCGCCGTAAATCTATCTTGTTTGGCGCGTCGTTTCCTTTCGTTATCGCGTTCTTTCTTCTTTTAACTCAAGGCTTAGATATCTACCTAGAGCCTGGTTTAATCTTCACTCTTTGGTAGGGATAACATTATGTTAGACGGAATTTTACAAGGACTTTCTACCGCTGTGATGCCAATGAACATCATGATGGTAATCGTAGGCTGTTTCGTAGGTACCTTCATCGGGATGCTGCCGGGACTAGGTCCAATCTCAGCCATTGCTCTGATGATCCCTATCACTTATGGCCTAGATCCATCGTCTGGTCTTATTTTGATGGCAGGTGTTTACTACGGTGCGGTGTTTGGTGGTTCAACATCATCAATCCTAATCAACGCTCCGGGCTGTTCTTCTACTGTGGTAACAGCGTTCGACGGCTACCCAATGGCCCAAAAAGGCCAAGCAGGTAAAGCACTGGCCCTTGCTGCTTACTCTTCTTTTACTGGCGGCACACTTTCAGCAATCATGCTTTTGATCGCTGCGCCTGCTCTAGCAAGCGTGTCATTGAGCTTCCAGTCTTCGGACTACTTCGCACTAATGCTATTAGGTTTATCAGCTGTAGCAGCGTTTGCAGGCCCAGGACAGGTTATCAAGGCATGGATGATGACTATCTTAGGCTTGATGCTTTCAACGGTAGGTATCGACAAAGGCGTTGGTGTTGAACGTTTCACATTTGGCCTCACGGATCTAATGGATGGCTTCAGCTTCCTATTGCTGGCGATGGCGACGTTCGCGCTTGGTGAAACCTTAATGGGTATTCTTAAGCCTGAGCAAGACAACAGCGCTGAAGAAAGCAAAAAGATGTCTGATATTGGCAGCATGAAAGTAACTAAAGAAGAGATCAAAGAAGTCGCACCGGTATCAATTCGCTCTTCAATCCTTGGCTTCTTTACTGGCGTACTTCCGGGTGCTGGCGCAACCATCGCTGCTTTCTTAAGTTACGGCATGGAGCGTAGCCTTGCACCGAAAGACAAACAGAAAGAGTTTGGTAAAGGCAGTATTCGTGGTCTTGTTGCTCCAGAGTCGGCAAACAACGCCGCATCAAGTGGTTCATTCGTTCCGCTACTGACGCTGGGTATTCCGGGCTCTGGTACAACGGCTATCATGCTAGGTGCATTGATCGCTTACGGCATCCAACCGGGGCCTCGCCTGTTCGTTGAACACCCAGATGTATTCTGGTCGGTGATTATCTCTATGTACTTTGGCAACATCGTACTGGTTATCTTGAATCTGCCTTTGATCCCTTATATCTCTAAGCTACTGGCAGTACCAAGAACAGTGCTACTACCAATGATCATCTTCTTCTCAATCACTGGCGTTTACTTGGTGTCTTTCAACACGATGGACGTATTTGTGATGCTACTAGTCGCGATGGCAGCAATAGCATTAAGGCTTGCCAACTTCCCACTCGCCCCGTTATTGCTTGGCTTTATCTTAGGTGGCTTGATGGAAGAAAACTTAAGACGAGCACTGATGATCAGCGATGGAGAGCTTAGCTTCTTGTGGGAACGCCCTATCACTATGACGTTCACTATCTTGGCGGTATTGGTTCTTTCTAGCCCGATTCTGGTTAAGCTATTCAAGAGCTTTAAAGCGAAACCTGTCGAAGTGTAATCAACACCTCGAACACATTGAACACAATTCGAAATCTAAAAGGAGCCTCAGGCTCCTTTTTTCGTGCCTGCCGTTAAGAGCAAACACAACTCTAAGATGGTAGCACACTCACAAACTCGCACTTTCAAGCCCTGCAGCTCTGATATTCATATCAAAATCAAGTAAGGTAACCAGTCATTTAACGCATTGGATTCTAAAACTATGGATTGGATGATTCTATTCTTATCAGGCGTGGTTGGTGGCGTGCTTAACTCTATTGCAGGAGGAGGCAGCTTCATCACCTTCCCCGCTCTATTGTTTGCTGGCGTGCCGCCTATTGCAGCCAACGCGACCAATACCTTTGCATCCTGCGCAGGCTACATCAGTGGCGCTTATGCACTACGTCATGAGATCCAATCGGGCACCAAACAACTTAAACTGACCATTGCTTTATGTGTGGTTGGCGGTGGTATTGGGGCTTTCTTATTGCTGCACACACCAGAGGCTTTGTTTACTCAATCTGTGCCTTGGTTGTTACTGTTTGCCGCCCTTCTTTTCACCTTTGGTGGAACGTTGAATAAATGGCTGAAACAAGCAACAGCAAAACATAAACACGCCACCAGCGCTGGCGCCTTCTTTTCCGCTTTATTGCTTTTGATCGTGTGTATCTATGGCGGCTACTTTAATGCAGGGTTGGGAATCGTCACATTGAGCTACTTGGCTCTGGCGGGTTACACCAATATCAACGTAATGAATGGTATAAAGCTGCTCGTGTCAGCTTGTGCATCACTTGCGGCGATCGTGTTATTTATCATAAATGGCTCGATTGATTGGCCATCAGGCATGGCTGTTTTGATGGGGACCTTAGTTGGTGGGTATTACTCGGCAAAAATCTCTCGCCGAATCCCACAACAGTATGTTCGTAACACAGTGATCATCGCGAGTTTCTTAATCACCGCTTACTTTTTCTATACTAACTAGGCTTTATACTAAGTCGGTTTGACACTAATTAAACCCGAGACTGAATCTAATTCTAACTGGAAAACACAGCGGGAAAGCTGACTCTCACATTACCTATGTCGCTATTTTATTGCTTATAAAATAACCGTATCGATATATGTGAGACGAGTCCTTTAATTAGTAAATTTGATAACAATTTAGACTGTTTTTTAGCCTTTCTTTTACGGAAAGTGGGATAATTCTCCTGTCGAAAGTGAGACTTCATTAGGAGGCGTTATGAACATTAAACTCGGTCATGTCATGTCATCAAGTCGACTCATTTGCTTTGTCGCTTTTCTCGCTGCCACATTCGCGTGGATTCTAAAAATGCCCGCTCTGTTTTCTGTGTCAGCGCTCTTCTTGCTTATCAGTGCTATCGTTTATGTCACCGATCTTTGGAAGAATCAAAGAAAGAACCGCGAAGCTTAAGACTCAAGTACAACAAGCTTTACACGCTTGAACTAAGTACACACGTTAAAAAAGGAGCACTTAGGCTCCTTTTGTATTTTTTGCTTATCGCTTTTGGCTGATTAGACGGCGTTATTAATGACGCGTCTTTATTAGCGACGCCTGTTCTTAACGACGAAAGTTACGACCGTTACCGCCACGGCGAGCTTTAAATGCCGATGCCGCTTTAGCTTGAGAAGCCTGGATAGACTCAACCGTTAATTCCATTGGCTCACGAGGTTCTAACCCGTGACGGAATGTACGTGAACGCGGAGGCATCTGGTATTCGATGTCTGATGCTTTAGGCATACGCTTAAAACGGTAAAGGTAGAAGTTTTCAACCTTCTCACGAGCCCATTCCGTCTTCTTCAGATATTTAACAGCGCTTGCTACAGTCGGCTTAGTGTTAAAGCAGTTCATGCGCATTGCCGCATCCAAAATTTCCCAACCATAGTGATCCACTAACTCAGTGATCATGGTCTCAAGCTTTAAGCCGTGTAGAGGGTTATTTTGTTGCAGTTCGATTCTTTCTTCTTCAGTCATAACATTACCTTTTTCAAGGCAGCTCACGGCCTTGAATATACTCTAGAACACCGTCATCACTGACCGCTTCTAGCTCAATCACTTAGGCATTACATCCATTGCCCTTATTTATGCCTTTATGATGGCATAAAGCATGCACGTTATCCTATTTATCTTTTCATTTAATTTCAAAATGGTCACTTAACGCCTGAATTACCATCAACCTCTTTCCCTTTTTTCAGATCCAAGAACCGATAAAAGTACCAGTTAACAAAAATGAGGGTAATACAATGAAATAACCATTTATATCGTAATGATATTGTATTTTATCAGAACGCAATGCTATTTTTTAATCGATACTAAAAATAACAAATAACTCGAATAAACAATGATATAACTATAAATAAAGGTTGGCTTGTAACATGTTTGACTACTCCCAGCTCAACAGAGTAGCCGCTCAAGATAAGGACATTATCGCCATTGTTGATGACCTTTTTCGGCTAGCTCGTGAACATTACCCCACATTATCTCGGCTTTCCGTTGTACTATGCAGCGAAAACAGAGCATCGAATTACTTTGTTTCAGACACGCTGTGCCAAGAAGCAGAACATCGCTACGTAGAACAAGAACTTAAACCAGAATCAGCTTTATCGCGAATGGCTGAATCTCTCGATACTCGAATCATCCACGATCTCACCTCGATCAAACCGACCAAACAAATTTCACACTTACTCCAACTCGGGCACCAAAGCAGCTATACAACGCCCATTCACTATCAAGAAAGTAATCTTGGATTTGTGTTTATCAATGCATCGTCAACGGACTTTTTTGCTAAGGAATATATCCAGTGTGATATTGCCTATATCTCTCAGCTCATCTCGAGTTTGTTTGTTCAGTTGTTTGAAAGGCAACGTCACTTTCAGTCGTCATTAGCGATCGCCTTAAACATGGGACACGCTCGCGACCCTGAAACCAAAGAGCATCTGATTCGCATGGGGAAATACAGTGAACAGATCGCTAGAACGATGTCCCAGAGTAATAATGAAATCACACACCAGTTCATTCATCGTATTCGTTTATACGCCCCCTTCCACGACATAGGAAAATATCGAATCCCTGATAACGTGTTGTTCAGCACGTGCCGTTTTTCAGCAGAAGAAAGAGCCATCATGAACAATCACACTTTGTATGGTGAAGAGATGATTAACGATGTCGTGTCCCTCTCCCACCACTGCTCTATGTGTTCTGATGAAATTCAGTTCATTAAGAATATTGTGCGTCATCACCACGAACGGTTTGATGGTTCCGGATTACCCGATGGGTTAAGTCATACTGCGATTCCACTTGAAGCACGAATTGTAACGCTCGCGGATGTATTTGATGCGCTCATGAGTAAAAGAGCCTACAAGCACGCATGGTCACTCGATGAAGTCATGGAATACATTGAAGCGCACAACGGTTCAATGTTCGACCCTGAATGTGTTGAGGCGCTTAAACAGAACCTAGACGGCTTTATGGCAATTCGGGAGCAATACAACGACGATGTAAAACCCCAAGCCATGATGGCTTGAACTGTGACGCCTTGAACTGTAACGCTTTGGTTGTGTAGACCAAAGAAAACGCGAGCCAACAAAAAAGGATGCCAATTGGCATCCTTTTATTTTCTAGTTTTCAGCTGAAAGAACAAACACGTTCTTAACTGATTCTAACTAACGATTATACGTCGTAAGTTGTAGAAGCAGTGTCGCCGCCTGTACCAGTCCAGTTTGTGTGGAAGAATTCACCACGTGGACGGTCAGTACGCTCGTAAGTGTGAGCACCGAAGTAGTCACGTTGAGCTTGAAGCAGGTTCGCTGGTAGACGTGCTGTTGTGTAACCGTCTAGGAAAGATAGCGCAGAAATCGTACATGGCATTGGGATACCAGACTCTAGAGATTTCGCTGCTACTTTGCGCCATGCTACTAGGCTGCCTTGTAGGATGTTTTTGAAGTACTCGTCAGAACCTAGGAACGCGATGTCTGGATTTGCTTCGTACGCATCACGGATGTTGCCTAGGAATGCAGAACGGATGATACAACCACCACGCCACATAAGAGCTACGTTACCGTAGTTTAGGTCCCAGCCGTTTTCGTTCGACGCTTCACGCATTAGCATGAAACCTTGAGCGTAAGAAATGATCTTAGAAGCCAGTAGAGCTTGACGTAGTGCATCAACCCACTCTTGCTTGTCGCCTTCAACTGGAGTGATTGTTTTCTCAAACAAAGCTTCAGCTTCAACACGTTGGTCTTTAAGAGCAGACAGGCAACGAGAGAATACAGACTCAGAGATTAGAGTTAGTGGGATACCTAGGTCTAGAGCGTTGATACCAGTCCACTTACCCGTACCTTTTTGGCCTGCAGTGTCTAGGATCTTCTCAACTAGCGCTTCACCGTCTTCATCTTTGTAGCCAAGGATGTCAGCAGTGATTTCAACTAGGTAGCTGTCTAGCTCAGTCTTGTTCCAGTCAGCAAATACTGCTTGCATCTCGTCCGCAGACATACCTAGACCATCTTTCATGAACTGGTATGCTTCAGTGATAAGCTGCATGTCACCGTATTCGATGCCGTTATGTACCATCTTAACGAAGTGACCAGCACCGTCGTTACCAACCCAGTCACAACAAGGCTCGCCAGCGTCAGTTTTTGCAGAGATACCTTGGAAGATTGGCTTAACCGCTTCCCAAGCTTCAGCCGCGCCGCCTGGCATGATTGAAGGACCGAAACGAGCACCTTCTTCACCACCAGATACACCAGTACCGATGAAGTGGATGCCTTTCTCACGACAATGCGCTACACGACGGTTAGTGTCAGGGTAGTTAGTGTTACCACCATCAATGATGATGTCGCCTTCGTCTAGAAGTGGGATTAGGTTTTCGATGAACGTGTCTACAACATCACCAGCACGAACCATAAGCATCACTTTACGTGGCGCTTCTAGCTTTTCAACTAGCTCTTCTAGAGAGTAAGCACCAACAATGTTAGTACCTTTAGCTGGGCCTTCTAGGAACTCGTCTACTTTCGCAGCAGTACGGTTGTGAGCCACAACTTTGAAGCCGTGGTCGTTCATGTTTAGGATAAGGTTCTGACCCATTACTGCTAGGCCAATTACACCGATATCACCTTTCATTATTTATATCTCCTTGCGGCTATTCGCACTTATGCGATAGCACTTGCTGCATTTGAATCTAGGAACCACTCTGTCTCGCCTGTTTTAGACTGGATTTTCGCTGCCGGGTAAGGCAACTCTGAAGCAGGAGTAGTATGAATTTCTTTAACGATCTCAACTTTACCTGCACCCAGTACTAGGTAGCTGATTCGTTTTGCTGCTTCTAAAACTTTTGCGGTTTTAGAAACACGGATTTGACCAGACTCAGGGTGAGAAGCCAGTACAGACAGGTTCTCATCTTGGTAGTTGGTTGCACCCGGGAATAGTGAGGCTGTGTGGCCATCAGCGCCAACACCTAGCAGAATCCAATCGAAAACTGGCGTGCCGTTTTCTGTTGGGATTACGTCTGCCATCTCTTTTGCGAAACGCTCTGCTTCTGCTTTAGGTTCATCTTCACCACGGATGCGGTGGATGTTTTCAGCAGGAAGGTTCACTTGAGTAAACTCTTTTAGTTTCGAAAATAAGAGCGCGTTAGCTTCACCGAAGTTGCTTTCAGCGTCGTCTGGTGCAACGCAACGTTCGTCGCCCCACCAGAAGTGAAGGTTATTCCATTGAATGCCTTCTGCGTATGGTGCTTGAGCTAAAAGCTTAAAAAGCATTTTTGGCGTGCTGCCACCAGACAATGAAATGTGAACAGGTTTACCCTGCTCGCTGTACGCTTTCATTTCGTTTGCTAGAGTTTCAACAACCAATTCTGGCGTTGCAAAGATCTTGTGATTGATCATAGTTCACAGTAGTCCGTATCTGTTAAGTTTTTGCATGGGAAACGCCATGCGCGGCCATCACGTTGCAGAAGTTCATCCGCTTCCTGTGGGCCCCAAGTACCACAAGCATAGCCAAACAGTGCTTGAGGATCTTGCTTGAAGTCTAAGATTGGTTGAACGTACTTCCAACACGCTTCTACTGCATCGGTACGTGCAAACAGAGTTGCATCGCCGTTAAGTGCATCAAGAAGAAGACGCTCGTAAGCCGTTAGCATTTGAGTTTCAGGCAAGTCAGAGTAAGAGAAGTTCATTTTCACTTCTTTTGCTTTGAAGCCTGCGCCCGGCTCTTTCAAGCCAAAGCTCATCTGAATACCTTCGTCCGGTTGGATACGGATAATCAGTTTGTTCTCTGGTGCATCTTGACCAAATACTGGGTGTGGCGTGTTCTTAAAGTGAATCACGATTTCCGTGACGCGCGTTGGTAAGCGTTTACCCGTACGAACGTAGAAAGGAACACCATTCCAGCGCCAGTTGTTGATGTGCGCTTTAAGACCAATGTACGTTTCAGTACGAGAATCGTCTGCTACACCCGGCTCTTCACGGTAACCAAGCAAGTGCTGGCCGCGAACGTCTGAAGCTGTGTATTGACCAAGAACGAGATCTTTACGTAGATCATCTTCCTCAAGAGGTTTCAGACATTGAAGTACTTTAACCACTTCGTCACGAATTGAATCCGCATTGATTTGAGCAGGTGGCTCCATACCAACCATCGCTAACACTTGTAACAGGTGGTTTTGGAACATGTCACGAACTGCACCAGAACCGTCGTAGTATCCGCCACGTTCTTCAACGCCAAGGAACTCAGCACCTGTGATTTCAACGTATTCAATAAAGTTACGGTTCCACAGTGGTTCAAACATCGCGTTTGAGAAACGAAGCACTAGAAGGTTTTGTACCGTTTCTTTACCAAGGTAGTGGTCGATACGGTAGATCTGGTGTTCTTGGAAGTGATGATGGATCTCTTCATCTAACGCTTGAGCAGAAGCTAGGTCGTAACCAAATGGCTTCTCGATGATCAGACGACGCCAGCCGTTCGTTTCATCGTTCAGGCCATGCGCAGCAAGGTTTGCTGGGATCACACCGTATAGGCTTGGCGGCGTTGCCAAGTAGAACAGTGTGTTATGGTTTTCGAATTGGTAGTCTTGCTCAAGCTTGTCTAGACGTTGTGCTAAACGAGCGTAATCTTCGACATCTGAAGTGTTGATCGCTTGGTAATGCAAATGTTCAATAAATGCATTCAGCGTCTCAGGTTCAGTTTGTTCCATTTCCTGAAGAGACTTCTTCAGCTTCTCACGGTAAGACTCATCGCTGTACTCAGTACGGCTCACTCCAAGAATCGCAAAGGATTCTGGTAGTTGATTGCTAGCATACAGGTGGTACAAAGCAGGAATTAACTTGCGGTAAGTTAGATCTCCCGACGCACCAAAAATAACGATGCTGCTGTTTTCAGGTATTACCATCATCTTTCCTATAAAAACAAGGTTTTTAGTATTCGCCAACGGTATCAGCGACATACGAAAATAGATAATAGGTCTTAGCTATTACATCAATAGCGAGTGCCTATTACACTTGAGAATGCGTTTGGTAAACGAGGGTGAATGCTATCACCTCTATTCGGGACAGTATTGTCTATGAGTATTTGATTTACATCAACCACTGTGAAAGCAATCGATTAAATATTGACTCATTTCGAACAAATTCTAATCGATAGCTCAGTTCACAAAGGTAGAAATAGCAGCAAATCGGCATTCTCAAACATTGTAGTCAAGAAAGAATGGCATCTGGTCTGTGGAGTGACTTGTGGATGTTAAAAGGGAAACTAAAACCAGCTTATTCAACTGGTTTTACAGTTTACTTGGAATGTAAAGGCGTCTTCGGATGAAGAGAGCTTCTTGCGCGACCTTATCTTTTTGCTTTGTTATAGCAACGTTCAGGACGACCAACGGTGCCGTAGTTTAAATCGGCAACCAATTCACCGGTCGTGATCAAGAATTCTAGGTAGCGTCTGGCAGTGGTTCGGCTTGCACCAATACGCTCCCCCGCTTCATCAGCCGTGATATTCGTCGCGTCAACTTGTTGAAATATCGCACGAATCTTATCGAGTGTTACACCGTCGATCCCTTTGGGTAACGTCGATACTTTCGCTGAGTCTGCTTTCGCATTGGCTTGCAACATCTTGTCGACCAAGTCTTGGTTAAGGTCAGACACGCTTTCAAATTCTTGCTGCTGTGATTGGTACTTTTTCAGCGCCGCTTCCAAGCGAGGAAACATTACAGGTTTGAGTAGATAGTCGACGACTCCGCCACGCATCGCTTGCTGCAAAGTATCGACGTCACGTGCTGCGGTAATCAAAATAACATCACAGCCTTGATTGCTGCCGCGAACGTGATTAAGAATATCGAGCCCACACCCATCCGGCAGATAAACATCCAAAAGCACCAAATCAGGCTTCAAGATATCGAGCTGCATTAAGGCTTCAGACTGTGTGGTCGCGATACCAACCACATCAAAGCCTCCCATCTGTTCTAAATAACGATGGTGAAGCTCTGCAATCGCAATATCATCTTCAATGACCATGACTCTCGTGATTGCGTTCATTTATGTTCTTCCTTTAACCATTGTATTCCTGTCACGATGATCGTCACTCGATCGTTTCGTGCTTAATTATTATTGTTCTTCTTTTGGTAGATAAACCGTCATGCGTGAACCAAAGTCAGGGTTATCAACCATTTCTAATAGCCCTTGGTAGCGGTCGGCTAACTGCTTAATCAAATATAAGCCGACACCACGATTCTGTTTCGCTTTGCTCGACACGCCTTTTTCAGTCAAGTCATTGGTAGCCAAGTGTTTTGGTAAACCACAACCTTTATCTTCCACTTCAACGATGATTTCATTGCCAAAATCACTGATAGACACATCAATCACGCGGCGCGCAGGGGCTATTTGCCCTTCTTGTTTAATCGCCATCATGGTGGCATCAAACGCGTTATCGATCAGGTTACCGAGAATAGTGACAACGTCATCCGCATTTAAACGGCTTGGCAGCGCCTCAAGCCTCGAACCTTCTTCGACTTTAAGCTCTAAACCAATCTCACGTGCGCGTTCTGTTTTGCCTAACAACATGCCCGCAATCAGTGGGTCTTTGACCGTTTCTCTTAAGAACTCGATCAGGCTTTGATAGTGGGCCGTTTCTTGTCCAATCAACTGCTGAACAGATTCCAACTCACCCATCTGAATCAAGCCGCTAATGGTATTCAACTTGTTCTGGTGTTCATGTGTTTGCGAACGCAATAGATCCGCATATTCTTTAGTTTGAGATAGCTGATCCGTTAAGTCATTAATCTCATCTCGTAAACGGAAACTGGACACCGCGCCAACCACTTCACCAGCTACAATAATCGGGCTACGGTTAGCAATGATTCGTTTGTTATTCAGGTAAAGCTCAACATCATGATCAGTATCACCCGTCGATAACAGCTGCTCTAAATCACTGCCAGCTAACACATCTGAAAGACGCTTCTGGTTGAGCGCTTTATCTCTATCAATAGACAAGATATCGCAGGCACTCTTGTTTATTGAGCGCAAAATACCGTTCTTATCGATACTTAAAATACCCTCTTTCACGGTACTCATGGTCACATCGAGCTCAACGTATAAACGGCCTATCTCTTCTGGCTCAAAGCCCAAAATAGCACGCTGAAAGCGACGAGACACATAGCTTGAAATCAATGCGTTAACGGCAACCACCAGCAAGGCCATCACGATCAAAAAGGCTAAATAAGGTTCAATTCTGTCTTGCAGCGAATCTAAGAGATAACCAACCGATACCACGCCGATGACAGCATCATTCGAGTCTTTGACGGCCGATTTACCACGAACTGAAAACCCGAGCGAACCTTTTGCCGTCGATACGTAAGACTCACCCAATACCAATGCTTTCTGGTTATCTCCGCCACGCATGGGTTTACCCAACCTGTCGTCGTATGGGTGAATCAAGCGAATGCCTTTCTCATCACCGACAACAATAAACGCCGCACCAATTAACTGCGTGAGGTTTCGAAACTTTACTTGGGTCTCTTCAGATAAAACGTGAGGAATGCCATCAGCATCCAAGGTTCCATTTTCTTGAATAATGCGGGTGACTAGCGGTGATTCGGAGAGAAATTCGGCCACACCGAGCGCTTTCAAACCCATCTCTTGCTCTTGAGATTGTTTGATATAAGAAAAACCTGCCGCTGAGAGTATCAACAGCTCAACGAGGCCAGTGACCGTCATGATAATCAGTAACCTTTTACGGAAACTGATGCTACTCCATTTCATATAAAACCGTCCCTAGTGCTTAACGATTAATGTTAACACCAAGTTAATCTTATGACCTTTGCGCTTATACGAATTTGTGACTGTTACTCAACTAAATAATTGACCAGATTATTAATTGATATTCCTTTACGTTATACGGCCCAAACAATCGCTCACTTTTAGAACGGATTAGCTTAAAAAGACAAATAAACGAATAAATATCGAGCTAGATCACTAAGCTTTTAGGTGTTTTTTAGGTTGTTTAAAATAAATACAATTATAATGGTTGCATATGAAGGAGTTTATTGTTGCCAAGCTATACGTTGCAATTTTTAGACAGCGTTTAACCCGGAACTTCGGTTAACATAAAAGCAACAAACCCTCACTCGCTGGACGTACCGATAAGTAAAAGTTGCGCGCTCGCCGTTACGAATGATGAACAAACGGATTAACTATTCTCCCCTATTCATCCATCGCTATTTGACACTCGGATAGTTAGACAACCGGCTAGTTAGACAACGAAGAGGTGACTGATAAAAGCAGCACCCAATAATAAAGCATTGATGAGCAGGAAGTATCGATCAGTGGCAACGTCCAATAGAAACAGGATAAAAAACATAACCTATAAACATTGTTGAAAAGGAAACCAGGCAATGAAACGCGATAATTTTGGAATCTGCCTAACAAAGGCTATGTTGTTCAAAAACTTACAATCTACTTTCACTCATGTCAGAGCATATGAGAAGAACGAGACATCCCCTCTCGATCTAAAAGTATTGTTAGCTTTCCCGCAAATGTCAGGTAGAGATTTACTACAAACGATGCAAGGTTCAAGACAATTGGTGTGGCGCGCCGATCACCATTGTCCAAGCTTTAAATAGCGCCAATCAATTTGTAGTAAACCCTTCTATACTGAACTTAAAGAGCACGATTCGTCGTGCTCTTTTTGTTTCTTTTCTCCAACCATTAAACCCTTAATAGCATTCACATTATATTAACGAGCGGCTATGCTAATTGTTCATATGAGGTAATCTGTTCAAGACAAATGATTATCCCCCTGTTAACATTAGAGCTAATACTCTAATTTGGTATTTAATGCAGATGACCAAACCGACATTCCGACGCCTTGCGATTGCCAGTATTCTTATCGGTGCTATCAGTTCGCCAAGCTATGCTGCCCCGCTCACTTTTTCTGAGGCGTGGCAAATACTCCAAGAGAACAACAACTCTCTTGCAGCTCAACAAGCTAATGTTGAGCGTTATCAACACCTTCAAAATGCAACTGGAAGCCTTAACCTGCCTTCTGTCACGCTTGGCGCTAACTACACTCACCTTGATAGTGACGTGACCATCAATGGCGAACAGTTTGCAGATAGCCTAAGTGGCGTACCAGCTGGCTTATCTGGTATTGGAGCCATTGCTCCCGGGCTAGTTTCATCTCTCGGAGGTATCACCTCCACCATCACCGAACAAGACATCTTCAGCTCTTCAATTCGCGCAGTTTGGCCTATTTTTACAGGCGGACGAATTAACGCAGCACAAACCGCAGCTGAAGGTAAAAGCGAAGAAGCGCAAAGCCAACTCTTGATGGAAAAGCAGGCTCGCTACGAAGACTTAAGCAAATACTACTTCTCAGTAATCTTAGCGGAAGACGTTGTGAAAACGCGTCAGGCCGTAGAAGCAGGCTTAACTCAGCACCGAGATTTCGCCATCAAGATGGAACAACAAGGGCAAATCGCACGAGTTGAACGTTTACAAGCGGATGCCTCTTTAGATAAAGCAGTCGTTGAACGTACTAAGGCTGAAAATGACCTCAAGATTGCTCAGTTAGCACTGACTCAAATTCTTGGCCAAAGCCAGAGTGTTGAACCTTCAGAGCAACTGTTTATCAACAAGAACCTTCCTCATATGGATGTGTTCATTGATCAAACACTGATGACCTACCCCGGCCTTAAGATCCTTGATGCGAAAGAGAAACAAGCAAGCAGCTTAATCAAAGCTGAAAAAGGCAAATACTACCCAGAAGTCTACCTTTACGGTGATTACAGCCTTTACGAGGACGACTCGTTGGCGAGTGAAATGAAACCGGATTGGTTAGTCGGCATTGGTGTGAACGTACCGCTGATCGATACCTCTGGACGCTCTGATAAGGTAGCCGCTGCGCACAGTGCAGTTTCACAGGTGCAATTCCTTAAGTCACAAGCCAAACAAGACTTAACCGTTTTGGTACAAAAGACCTATCTTGAAGCGAAGCAAGCGATTGAAGAGGTTCAAGGGCTCAATTCTAGCTTGTCGTTAGCTCAAGAGAATCTATCTCTTCGCAAAAAAGCGTTCACTCAAGGGCTGTCTAACTCGTTAGAAGTGGTTGATGCAGAGCTATACCTTGCGAGCATTAAGACACAGCAATCTGCTGCGCGATTCAAATATCTTATCTCCCTCAACAAGCTTTTGGCGCTCACCAGCGAAATGAATGCTTACTCAAGTTACTTAACTTCTTCTGTTACGTCTGATTTCGACTCAAAAACAGACACCGCTAGCCAGTCAAAAGGATAACTCATGAAACCTATTAAGCCCCTTCTTCTATCTATAGTTGGTATCGGCATTATTGGCTGGGTCGGATACAGTTTTTACCAAGCGTATCAGCCTCAACCGGTTAAGCTTCAAGGCCAAATCGATGCGCAGCAATACAGCATCTCTTCTAAAGTACCAGGCCGAATTGACCAAGTATTCGTGCGCAAAGGCGACTCTGTTGAGAAAGGTGAATTGATCTTCTCTCTACTTAGCCCAGAGATCGACGCTAAATTAGAACAAGCGAAAGCTGGCCAGAAAGCCGCTGGCGCATTAGCTCAAGAAGCCGAAAATGGCGCACGTACTCAGCAAATCCAAGCCGCTAAAGACCAATGGCTGAAAGCTAAAGCTGCTGCCGATCTGATGAACAAAACCTACCAACGTGTAAATAACCTTTACAACGATGGTGTCGTCGCTGAACAAAAGCGTGACGAAGCCAAAACACAGTGGCAAGCCGCGAAATACACAGAAAGTGCTGCCTTCCAGATGTACCAGTTGGCGCAAGAAGGTGCTCGTGATGAAACCAAAGTTGCTGCTGCTCAAAAAGCCTTAATGGCTGCAGGTGCAGTGGCAGAAGTTGAAGCCTACGCAAAAGACACACAGATCCACAGCTGGTTTAGTGGTGAAGTGTCTCAAGTATTGCTAAGCAGTGGTGAATTAGCGCCGCAAGGTTTCCCTGTTGTCACCGTTATCGATACTCAAGACGCATGGGCGGTACTTAACGTTCGTGAAGACATGTTGAAGCACTTTGAAAAAGGCACGCAGTTTGATGCTTACCTCCCTGCTCTAGACAAATCACTGACCTTTAAAGTGACTCATATTGCCGTAATGGGTGATTTCGCGACTTGGCGTTCAACCGATGCATCGCAAGGCTTTGATTTACGTACATTCGAAGTAGAAGCACGCCCTGTCGACACAGACGAAACACTGCGCATGGGTATGAGCCTTGTGGTTGAGCTTTAGGTGACTTATGTCTGCTAACTTTCGATCTACAGGAGCACAATCTACAGGCTCTTATTCACCTGATCATCACAAGGTGACGAGTACCTTGCTTAGACAGTGGGCGATAGTTCGCAAAGACAAGTGGTTGTTGTCGTGTCTAACTTGGATACCCTTGCTGCTTGCAGCGAGTATTTGGCTGATTTTCTCGCAAGGCATCGCTCGTGATTTACCCGTCGCTGTGGTTGATCTTGAACACAGTCAAATATCGCAACAGTTCACTCGTCTTGTTGATGCGTCACCTACCCTACAAGTGACTCAGAAATACAGTTCAGTGAGCGAAGCCGCTAAGGCGATGATTGAGCGCGATATCTACGGTTACGTTGTGATACCAAAACACTTCGACCGCGATCTCTACCTAGGTTTGAACCCTCAAGTGTCTGTGTTCTACAACAGTCAATTCATCTTGATAGGTAAACTGGTCAACTCAGCGCTGTTACAAGCTCAAGGGACTTTTAACGCTCAGCTTGAAGTCGTTAAACAGCTTTCACACGGTGATACCACGGTGCAATCAGCATTGGGGCAAGCTGTCACGGTACAAAGCCAAATCACCCCATTGTTTAACAAGAACACTAGTTACGCTCAGTTCTTGGTATCTGCCGTTATTCCTGCTTTATGGCAAATCATGATTGTGGTCGGCACGATACTGGTGTTAACTGCAAACGTTCGAGCTCGTGGGCTAAAGGCATGGCTTTCACACTCTCCTGCGAAGTCGTTAGTTTCAACGTTAACCCCTTACGTGGCTCTGTTTTTAGCGTTTGGTATTGCGTTTAGCTTTTGGTTCTATCGTCTGCTCGACTGGCCATTTAACGGCAGCTTCATGGCTTTAACGGTTGCTCAACTACTAACGGTTGTCAGCTGTATCATTATGGGTTGCTTGTTCTTCTTCTTGACGCTCGATCCAGCAAGAGCGATGAGTTTCGCCGGTGCCTTTACAGCACCAAGCTTCGCTTTCATGGGGATTACTTTCCCAGTAACCGACATGAACACGGCAGCTCAAGTTTGGAGAAGCTTACTGCCAGTGAGTCACTACATCGAAGTACAAACGGCTCAGTCCAGTTATGGCGTGAGCGCAGCACAATCGTTAATCAGCCTCACTTCTATGTTGTGGTATGCGGTTCCTGCATTGGTGGTTATGTTGTTAATTAAGAAACATCTAGCGCAAGCATCACTCTCAGCTAAAGCACAAGATGCAGAACAAGGAGTAAAACAATGAGCTTTACTCAACTGCTAAAACAAGAACTGTTAGCGGTACTTCGCAACCCAGTTGTCTTGCTCACCGTATTTGGTGGCGTGGTCTTCTATTCATTCTTGTATCCGTTGCCTTACGCAAATCAAGTACCTCAACAATTGAAAGCGTCGGTGGTGAACCTAGATAAGAGCCAAAGCAGCTACCAGTTAGAAAGAATGGTCGATGCGACCTCACAAATCGATTTGGTTCGTCGAGATTCCACCATTGAAGATGCGAAACAAGCTGTGTTGAACCAAGAGATTGGCGGGTTCATCGTCATCCCAGAAGATTTCTATAAAGATCTACTTCTTGGAAAGAGCCCTACGCTCTCTTATGCGGGTGATGCGTCTTACTTCTTAGTGTACGGAACCATTGTTGAAGGGTTAGCCAAAGCCGGAGGCACGTTAGCCGCACAAGTTAAAGTCAGCCACTTGCTAGTCGAAGGTGTGCCGTTAGAGTCAGCAGCCAAAGGTTACAGCGCCTTTAGCTTGAACCTAAAACCAACCTTCAATAGTCGCATGGGATACATCGATTATGTTGTGCCTGCTGTATTTGTGTTGATTCTGCAACAAACCTTAGCCATGGCTTCTGGTTTAGTTGCTGCAACGCAAAATGCTCAATCCACATTCGGCTATTGGAGCAGAATTCATCCAGCCAAACTAATCCTTGCTCGCTGTTGCACCTTAGTAGGCATCTACTACTTATTATCGATGTACTACTTCGGCGCCAGCTTTTCGATGTACGGGATTAACCTACTCGCCTCAATCTCACAGATTTTAACCTTGTTACTGCCCTTCTTATTGGCCAGCTGTTTGATTGGCATTTTTATCGGTGAGTTAGTGCCACGAAGAGAGTTAGTCACGGTTGTTGTGTTAATCAGTTCAATGCCGCTTATCTTCTCGTCTGGATTTATCTGGCCTGTTGAAATGATGCCACAGTGGTTGGTAATGCTATCAGAACTATTCCCAAGTACCCCTGCTATTCAAGGTTTCTTGGCGCTGAATCAGATGGGCGCTTCATGGCAAGAAGTCGCACCTCAATGGACGCTGTTATGGGGACAAGTTGCTCTATGGGGTTCGTTGTTAGCACTTAAGCTCTACCACAAATCGAGTAAAAGCGTCGTTATCAGTAGTACGAGTACCAGCAACAGTAGTTAAGCTGTTTGACTCATCGAAAACCATTAAAAAAGCTCTGATTAAGGGCTTTTTTAATGCCTTCAAGTTTCAAGCTCGTTAACTATCGAATGGTTAGAAGCCGCCAAAAACATATCAAGTATTCAAACTTCCTTCACTCTCTTCCATCAGGTTTAGAGCGATTTGATCGTGAATCACACCTCAAGATCTAAGGAATCGCTTTAAACAAGGATAAACCGCCTTCCTAACAAAATTCACCTGCCGCTATTGCCATCACTGCATATGCCTTTTCAAACTCGAAAATCATCGACTTATTCCAAAATGATGACAAAACCCGAATAATTGTAAATTTATTGTAAAAATTTCTTTGATGACATTATTTTTATGTATAGGGTTATCAATAAGACTTGATAAGCCGAATATCATAGTCTCATTGATGGACGTACCGAAAGGATCTCCATATAAAACGTGATTAGTAGTTATATTTATTTCGCATTTTGACTTAGCAACAGAGCTTTTGTCGCTACCAAAGAAATATATAAGCTATTGAAATACAAAACAAACACAACAGCAACAAACATAATTTAATAAAAAGCAGGGAAAACCATGAAAAACATAAGAGAATTATTTTTTGGGTTTATATTATTGTTTAGTTCCAGTGCATTTGCAGAAGAAGGGTCATTTAATCAAGCCATTAGCAACTTAAGCCAAAGTGTTGATGGATTTTTCAACGAGTACACAGGATGGTTCGTTGGATTAATATTTAAAAGCGTGCCAGTAGGTGAAGCCAACTTCCCGATTATTGTTGGGTGGCTATTACTTGCTGCACTCATCTTTACTGTTTATTTTGGCTTCGTTCAATTTAAACGTGTCGGCATGGCTATCGACATCATTAAAGGTAAGTACACCGACCCTAAATCGAAAGAAGATGGCGAGGTTTCTCACTTTCAAGCTCTAACAACCGCTCTTTCAGGAACGGTAGGTCTTGGTAACATTGCTGGTGTAGGTGCCGCGCTTGCGATTGGTGGCCCTGGGGCAACATTCTGGATGATCTTGTGTGGCATCCTCGGGATGGCTTCTAAGTTCTGTGAGTGTACCTTAGGTGTGAAATACCGAACTATCTTACCGTCAGGCGTTGTTTCAGGTGGTCCTATGTACTACCTAAGCCAAGGTCTTGGTGAAAGAGGTTTAGGTGGACTCGGTAAGGTACTGGCTATCGGTTTCGCACTGATGTGTATCTTGGGTTCTTTGGGTGGCGGTAACATGTTCCAAGCCAACCAAGCTCATGCAATGTTGACTTATGCTTTTGATATTCCAAGCGAATACGGTGTTATCACTGGCCTTGTGTTAGCCGCTTTGGTTTTCTCTGTAATTGTTGGTGGTATGCCTTCTATTGCATCGGTAACTGAAAAAGTTGTGCCTTGGATGGCTGCGCTATATATCGGTATGGCTGTGATTGTTATCGGTTCTAACCTTGATCAAGTTGGCCCTGCGTTCAGTGCAATCTTTACAGGTGCATTTACTGGTGAAGGTGTGGTTGGTGGATTCATTGGTGCGTTAATTCAAGGCTTGAAACGTGCGACGTTCTCGAATGAAGCAGGTGTTGGTTCAGCAGCTATTGCTCACTCAGCGGTTAAAACAAAAGAGCCAATCACTGAAGGTCTAGTATCACTATTAGAACCGTTCGTTGATACGGTAATCATTTGTACAATGACAGCATTGGTTATCACTATCGCAGGCCTAAACACAGGTCCATTCGATGGTACAGGCCTAACGGGTGTAACCCTAACTGCAGCATCATTCACTGAAACTGCAGGCTTCTTCAAATACACACTAGCCCTAGCCGTTATCATGTTTGCGTTCTCTACCATGATTTCTTGGTCGTACTACGGTCTTAAAGCATGGACTTACCTATTTGGTGAAGGAAAGGCAACAGAACTCGTATTCAAAGTGATGTTCTGTGTGTTCGTTGTGATTGGCGCGACCATTCAATTTGGCGCGGTAATCGACTTCTCTGATGCAGCTATCTTTGCAATGTCTATCTTTAACATCCTAGGTCTATACTTCTTGATGCCTGTTGTTAAGAAAGAACTGCAATCATTTGTTGCTCGCGTGAAATCTGGCGAAATCAAAACTTACGAGAAATAACTTCTCTTCAGTGCTTATCGTCAAATAACACTGTTCTAAAAATTTTTGTAATACCCTTTGCTTGAGAAAGCGAGAACAGTACTGCAATAACCTAAAATCCCTACTGGCTTAAGGTTTAGCTCGTAGGGATTTTTGTATCTGGCTTTTCTTGTTCAAGCCGTTCGGGATCTTGGCTTAGTTTTTTACGATCCACCAGCTCTTCTACTTCAATCATTTCTCGTTGCGCTAATGGCGAATTACAATCATCAAAACAATAGGCTACGGTGCAGTTCTCACACAGATATTCATTCATGGTTTAATCCCTGTCCATTGAGATGGTCTAATCACAGAATGACAACAGACCGCGTGTTCATCCTAGAACATCGCTATTATGCTGTTTCTCAACCTTATAAATA
The DNA here is from genome assembly GCF_024347595.1 of Vibrio pomeroyi. Taxonomy (NCBI): domain Bacteria; kingdom Pseudomonadati; phylum Pseudomonadota; class Gammaproteobacteria; order Vibrionales; family Vibrionaceae; genus Vibrio; species Vibrio pomeroyi. Next base: position 2,064,227 of record NZ_AP025506.1, read on the forward strand.
TGCGTGCAAAGTCACCAAGTATTCAATTGATCACATATTAAAACCATTTTACGGCTCTAATCACGAATAACTTGGTAATAGTGTGAAAACGGGTCTTCAACGTATAACTCTCCTGGCTAGTCATACATTGAACTAATCCCCTACAAAAGTAGCCGGGAACGAAAAACGCCCACACCATTAACATGATGTGGGCGTTGGAATAGTTATAGCTAAAGACGATGAATTAAAGGTTTGAGCTTATAAACCCATCTCTTCGGTTAGTGTTTTGATTTGCTTAAGATCCATGGTGTGGACTTCAATCATTTGTCTGATGTCACTTAGGCGAGAGTTCGCGTTATCTTGCTTCTCACACGCGTCAGATTTCGCATCCCATGAGGTGCCATCTAAGAACACATCACACGCTTTCTTAAGTGAACCAAGGTTCTGTTCAAGCTCGTCTCTTTCCTTCTCAAGCTTTTCAAGCTCTTGAGATATTTGTAATTCTTTACGGAACAGCTCACGAGAGCGTTCAAACAAGGTCGACTGCATATCCGCCTGACGGTTTAGCTTCTGGTTATCTTGCTCGGTTTTGTCTAGCGTTTGCTTTTGTTCGTTTAACTGCTGTTCTAACGAGTAATTCGCTTTCTCTAAAACTGCAGATTGTTTCGCTAACTCTTGGAGTTCTTTTTGGTGTTCTTCAGCCTGCTTAGCTAGCGCAACTTCTACTTTGGCGTCGATCTCGGTATCGACTTTTGCCACCTTAGCTTCAACCGACGTCATCAATTCTGTTTTGCTGTCGCGCACTTCTTGATAACGGGTTTCGAGTACCTGATAAGTGGACTCCCACTTCGAAGCCGTCACTGTCGAACCGATTAAGCCACCCAATGCTAAACCTATAACCGCAGCAATGCCGATATAGAGCTGACTGCGCTTATCGCGTTCTTCAATAACAACCACTTCATCTTGTTCGCTTTGTCCAGATTGCTGGTTCACTAGCGGGTACTCCCAAAAATATGTTTAACGTTACGCGGTCACTGGCACTAATACCAATACTGATTATGTAGGTTCAGTTAAACCTATCGCTCAAGTCAGAAGCACTTGCGCTTTACTAACACGTTCATCCCATCTGCTCACAGACGGTTTAACGCGTTAACTCCGAAATCATCAAGCAGGCAGTATACAAAAGGAAGCTGCTAACGATAACTATCACTACCCATTTTTGCAGTTTTTCGTTGGTCCGGTAACGAAACAATACAAATGCCAAAGCCAATAAAAAAACAATCGCTATTAGTCGAGTCATAACTCCTCCTTGTTTCCCTATTTTATACCATTTAAATAAGCAAGTTACGTCAGAGTCGCGTTGTTTGATCATTTAGTTGAACAACATTTGTGCAAACAGATATTTTGTAGCTGACATCACATTTTATATGATCTAGGATACGCTTACAGATTACCTAATTATTTAGGTAATTGTTCCGATGAAGACTGCAGGAGAGTGGTTTTTAACTAAACTTTAACATTTAGTTAGATTGACCCGCCGAAGAAGTAAATCTTTCAGGTGCTTTATGCTGGAGAAATCCAGAAAAGTGAGGACTGTCGTTGGAGGAACCTCTGGAGAGAACCGTTAGATCGGTCGCCGAAGGAGCAAGCTTAGTGCCCGTTACTTATCTATAAGTGATTCGCTAAGTGAAACTCTCAGGCAAAAGGACAGAGGAGTGGAAAGCAACAAGCCTTAATTAACAAAAGAATTCTATCTAGAAATCCGTATGTATTAAGTAGTGATACCGATCCCTGTGATCTGCACTGCCTTCCCTCTTCTCCTTAAATTTTTTAATTTATTAAGGGGAATCTATGAACCACCTACAAGCTACACTACAAACCATCAACCAATTCGTTTGGGGACCACCACTACTTATTCTGCTAGTGGGTACAGGTATCTACTTTACTTTTCGCTTAGGCTTACTCCAGTTTAGACACCTCCCAACCGCGCTAAAAATGGTATTCAGCAAAGACAAATCCGGTACGGGTGACGTATCAAGTTTTGCCGCTTTGTGTACCGCGCTTTCAGCGACCATTGGTACTGGTAACATCGTTGGTGTAGCGACCGCAATCAAGATTGGTGGCCCTGGTGCCCTATTCTGGATGTGGCTTGCCGCTGTATTTGGCATGGCGACCAAATACGCAGAATGTCTACTTGCTGTTAAATACCGCAGAACCGATAGCAATGGCGAAATGGTTGGCGGCCCTATGTACTACCTTCAATACGGTGTGGGCTCAAGAATCTTGGCGGTAATGTTCGCTGTGTTCGCTTTGGGTGTTGCCTGCTTCGGTATTGGTACCTTCCCACAAGTTAACGCTATTTTGGACGCTACTGAAATATCATTTGGCGCTTCGCGTGAGATGTCTGCTGTTGTTCTAACGATATTGGTGGCAGTGGTAACGCTTGGTGGTATTCAATCTATTGCTAAGGTTGCAGGAAAAGTGGTTCCGACCATGGCGGTTATGTACATTGTCGCGTGTTTGAGCGTTTTGGTTTCAAATGCAGACCAACTACTGAATGCCATTACCCTTGTTGTTACCTCTGCGTTTACTAATACAGCGGCGACAGGCGGTTTCTTTGGTGCGAGCATCATGCTTGCTATCCAATCGGGTATTGCTCGTGGTGTATTCTCTAATGAATCTGGTTTAGGTAGCGCACCAATGGCTGCTGCGGCGGCAAAAACAGATTCATGCGTGAAACAAGGCCTTGTCTCTATGACAGGTACTTTCTTCGACACCATCATCATTTGTACGATGACTGGTTTGGCGCTTATCTTAACCGGCGCTTGGCAGACTGACCTTTCAGGTGCTGCGATGACCACTCATGCATTTGCTATTGGTCTGAACGCAGACACGCTTGGCCCAATGCTGGTTTCTGTTGGCCTAATCTTCTTTGCGTTTACTACGATTTTAGGTTGGAACTACTACGGCGAGCGTTGTGTTGTTTTCTTGCTAGGTACTAAAGCAGTCCTACCTTACAAGATCATCTTCATTGCGTTGGTGGCTTCTGGTGCATTCTTGAAGCTCGACATGATCTGGATAATGGCAGATATCGTGAACGGCCTGATGGCAATTCCAAACCTAATCGGCCTTATCTTGCTACGCCACGTGGTTATCGAAGAAACAAAACTATTCTTCAAACCTTTAACGTCTTCAAACAATTGTGAAGCTGTTAAAGCATAATCAGAATTGATTGAACCAAAGCCCGCATTCAAATGCGGGCTTTTTTATATCTATTCAATACTTAAACTGACTAATTTATTACTATCTTTTACCCACAAATAAAATAAGACTTTAATTGGAGCACTGTTCTAATTAATTTATAGACAAAGATTAATCCAAAAATCTCTAATTAAAAGCTCACTAATAAAACTAACACTTAATTAGATATTACTTATATTTAATAGATTATGACTAAATGGTAGAGTTTCTTTCATAAACAAATAAGGAGCGATTTTGTTTTGACCACTCAAAAACACACCAGAATAAAACATGTGACTTTAATTCATATAATAGTCAGTTTATAGTCATTTAAATTGTTGAGAGAATTATAATAAAAATAAAACGTTGGCTATATGATCAGATTCGACCCGATTAAAAACCGTATTTATAACGACGAACGTTCTATTAAAATAGGATATCGTGAGACTCGCGTTTTAGAGTTATTACTTAAAAACTCGCCCGAGATTGTGAACAAACAAGATATTATTAGTTTCGCATGGGGAAGTGAGTTCATTGGGGATACGTCACTGGCGAAGTGTATCAGCTTACTTCGCCAAGGGTTCGTTAAGCTTGGCATCAGAGAAACACCCATCGTCACGGTGCCAAAGGTAGGTTACCGACTTATTGATGAATGCGTCTTTATTGACTCGCAACCACAAAGCGAAACCACTGTTCCTCTCACTCCTGTGAGTGACAAAGTCCCACTCAGTCAAAGTAATATTGCTGCCTCTATTGCTAACAACGATACACCTGAATCCAAATCGACTTCACTTGCCTATTCTCAGGTCAGCTTATACAAAAACAGACTGTGTTACTTCATAACGGGCTGTTTGCTGTTGTCCTCGGCACTGTTGGCTTTTGCTAAGGTTCACGATAAAAGCCTTGGTGATATCACCCCCTTTAACCGACTTAATGAGCAATGGGTTGGGCAGGTACAAGTTTTTCAAGAAACAGAGATGTCCTTGAGTCCAGAACTCGAAGCCATTCTCTACAAATACCAATGCGATTGCGTCGCCTACATCAGCGATGAGCCAGGCTATTCAGAACTCTCCATGCTCAACAAGACAACACGTCAGTCCATCAATATCTTTTACACAGCCACGCAATTAGATCGAGCGAGTGAAGAGATAGAATTATTCCTAAAGAGAGGCCAATTATGATGCCATTTCTAGCTCTGTTTTCCTCGCTAGCCTTATTGATTGGTATATGGAGTATTCCTTCATCTCCGCCCCAAGAAGAGCACCGTTATCAACATAGCGTGGTAGATCTTGTGTTAGATGGAAATGTATTACGAACCGATGGGCTCACCAAAATAAGTGATAACAAGGTTCTGCATCTTATGTCCGTCCAAGATAACAACATGCCCGACCCGATTGTTCTACGATTTAGAGGAGAAGCTGGTCCTTCTCAATCCCTGTTCTTTTCAATAGCCGGCACTATCGACTTAGTCTCCGTGCAAAAAATAAATAAAACCATGAATGACAGCTTATTGTCGCCCTACCTACTTATCAACAATGACCCTTTAACATTGAAGGTTGATATATTAAGTTCAAATGATTTATTTGCCATCATTCGAACATGTAATACAGGAAGAACACAACTTTTGGCTAAACGATAATTTATCTCCGTTTGGCCACCAGCTGAATTCACTTCGTTTTAATTAACACCGTTCTGAATATTACACATAAAAAACGGATGGTTATATTTATTACTACATCAATAAACATCTCTTGTATTTTGAGAATTCAATTAATCGAATGTTTAAAACACTGGATTAAATTTTAAAATCCCAGTCTCATTTATCGCTCTCCTGTTGATATTTACATCAAATAAAAGCGATGTGAATAATATGTCTTCTCTCGTACTTAACCATTCATTTCACCCGCGATAGACCACGTTAAAAACTATTTGACGTGAATGTATCAATCATCACGCCTCATTTTTCTAAAAACGGTTTGAGCCCTATCAAAGAATTTCTTTTCAATTACAGCCTCTTTCACCGAATAAACAAATAAAACAATACAAGCCATTGAATTAACAGGGTAATTTAATTCAACCCTTTTCAGTATCTATCTATTTATCAACATGAAAAAGTGAACTTGTCTTGTTAACTGCACGGCACAAAAAACGTTATCAAAATAGAAAAATTACAAATGAGGGAATTGTTAATGATCCGAATAAACAGAAGTCTCTTAGCAACCGCAGTGTTGTCTGTTCTATCTACTGGCGTAAACGCAAAAATTTACCCAGACCAAATAGTCCATGACCAACTTGGTGACGATGTATGTCGCTCTGGCTATCGCCCGTTAGACCGTTTTGAAGCCGAAGAGCAAAAGAGCGCTTTGCTGGCTAGAATGGGCACTTGGCAGATCACAGGCTTAAAAGGAAACTGGGTGATCATGGGCCCGGGATACAATGGCCTTATTAAACAAGACACAACCAACGGCAAAACGTTCTGTTATCCGAACAATGACCAGTCTGAAATTCCAAACTACTCTGCTAAATCGGTTCCAGAAGGCAGCGAGTTGGATGTTCAATATGAGCTGGTCAATAACCGTAATGATTTTGTTCGTCCGTTAAGCTATTTGGCTCATAACCTAGGTTACGCATGGGTTGGCGGCAATAATAGTCAGTACGTGGGTGAAGACATGACGATCAACCGCTCTGGCGACAGCTGGGTGATACAAGGAAACAATGGTGGTTCTTGTAGTGGTTATCGCTGTGGGGAAAAAACTAAAATCACCGTCGATAACTTTGCCTACACCGTTAACGACGACAACTTTTGGCATGGCGATGTTATCGAATCAGACCGTGAACTAGTGAAGACGGTTTACGCGACGGCAAGAAACAACAGTAATATCGCTCAGCAAGTGGTTGTCGACCTGAAAGTGGATGAATCAACAAACTGGTCGAAAACGAACAGCTACGGATTCTCACAAAGTGTTCAAACAGAGAATACGTTTAAGTGGCCTCTTGTTGGCGAAACTAAGCTCACCGTTAAATTTGAAGCCAACCAAAGCTTCTCTAAATCCAATGGCGGCTCTACTAGCGAACAAGTGACACTTCAAGCGCGCCCAATGGTTCCAGCCAACTCAGAGCTGCCGATTCGAGTCGAGTTGTATCGTTCAAGTATCTCCTACCCGTACCGATTCAACGCTGATATTAGTTACGATGTTGAGTTTAACGGCTTCCTTCGTTGGGGTGGCAACGCATGGCATACACATCCGGACAACCGCCCTTACAAAGGTCACACCTTCACTATGGGTCGCGGTGGTGAGAAATCTGCAGACATTCGCTACCAATGGGATCACCGATACATTCCAGGTGAAACCAAATGGTGGGATTGGGGTTGGGCAATCAAAGAAGCGGGCTTATCTAGCATGCAATACGCAACAGGCGGAAGCTTACGTCCATTCCACTCTTACGTGTCGGGTGATTTCTACGCAGACTCTCAATTTGCAGGCACCATTGAGATTGGCCAAGCAACACCGATTACCAACAATCTACGCAGCAAAAGAAGTACCGACTCCGTCAATGAAACGACTGAACGCATTGGCGATATTGAAGTTACCACCAACTTCAATGCTGATGAGTTGAGTGACTTAGGTTTCGAAGGTGCTGAGATGAACATCAGCGTCGTTGAATAGTTAGATTGTGAATAGCTAGACTGTAAATAACTACGTTGTGAAGAACTAGGTTGTTTAATAAGAGCGACACAAAGTTCTACAAACAACAAAACGCAAAAGCCCACGACACGTCGTGGGCTTTCATATGTTCTATTAAAAAAGGTGAACTACACAGGTTCTTCCATCAGAAGCTTAACACCCAGTCCCACCAGCACCATGCCAGTCACACCTTCCATCCACTTCATAAAGCTCGCATTCTTTAGTAAGTTTTTAGCCGAGTTAAGCGCGCCAGCTAAGCCACATTGCCACACCATCGCAATCATAAAGTGGACCGAAGCCATCAACATAGATTGTAATAACGGCGAGCCTTCAGGGTTTACGAATTGAGGCAGAAAAGCCAAGTAGAAAACCGCCGTTTTCGGGTTAAGCACATTAGATAAGAAACCTTCACGCAAAGAACGTTTTGCACTGTAGGCTTGATGAGCTTGCTCGCCAACCTTCAACCCACCACCATTTTTCATCAAAGCGCGTAAACTGCTTAAACCAAGCCAAATCAGGTAAACCGCACCCACCATTTTAACGGCTTGAAAGAGTTCAGCTGATTGAGCAAGAATCGCAGAGATACCCACTGCAGAGAAAAAGGCGTGCACATAAAGACCGCTACAGATACCAAAGCTGGTCATCACACCGTCAGATAAGCCAGAACGGCTCGTATTACGAATTACCAATGCCGTGTCTAAACCCGGCGTTAGCGTTAAAATAGTGATGGCAATCAGAAATGCCTCAAAGTTCAAAATATCCATATCATTGTCATTCTTGTTCAGCGATCTATCATCAATACCGTGTATCTGAACAATTCGCAAGCAACAATTGCCGTCAGCTATACAACTCACTGATTTTGTGCACAATGGTACAGTTTAATTTGTTAACAAATAGTAAATTACTGGCATATCACTGCCCTATCTTGTTTAGGCTATATCTTCTACTGAGAAGAACAGCCTCAAAAACAAAGTGAAGTGACCAACTTCAAAGTACTAAACATCGAGATGCCCCTTAAACTGATGCAGCCTTATGGGTCATTTAAAGAAACCAAATTAAGAGTAGTCAAATGAGCGCATTCAAAAAACTAGTCGAACACTCTCAAAAATGTTCACGCTTTCAACACCTAGCTTCTATTTGTGGTTGGGACCAAGCTTCCATGATGCCAGCTGGCGGTAACCAAGCTCGCAGTGAAGCGATGGCCGAGCTTTCTGTTCATATTCACGGCTTGATGACTCAGCCACAACTTGGCGATTGGATTGCAGACGCTGAAAACGAAGCACTGAACAACGACCAACAATCATCACTTCGTGAAATAAAACGCCAATGGCAACAAGCTAACCTACTTCCAGAAAAACTGGTTGAAGCGAAATCTCTAGCGGGTTCAAAGTGTGAGCATGCGTGGCGTAGCCAACGTGGAGAAAACGACTGGGTTGGTTTTGAAAAGAACTGGCGTGAAGTGGTTGAGCTATCACGTGAAGAAGCACAAATTCGCGCAGATGCTGCTAACTTAACTCCTTATGATGCGATGCTGGACATCTATGAGCCGGGCACCAGTTCTGCTTCACTGGATATCTTATTTGCAGACGTTAAAACTTGGCTACCAAGCCTGATTGACGAAGTGATCGAAAAGCAATCAAGCGAGCAATTTAACGCGCCATCGGGTATCTACTCGACAGAGAAACAGAAAGCACTTGGCCTAGAAGTCATGAAGCTACTTCAATTCGATTTTGAACACGGCCGATTAGATGAAAGTGTTCACCCATTCTGTGGCGGTGTACCGTCAGACGTGCGTATCACGACTCGCTACGATGAAGCCGAATTCGTTCAAAGCTTAATGGGCATCGTCCACGAAACAGGTCACGCACGTTATGAGCAAGGCTTACCTAAACACCTAGCTGGCCAACCCGCAGGTGAAGCTCGCTCTATGGGTATCCATGAATCTCAGTCTTTGTTCTTCGAGATGCAAGTTGGCCGCAGCGATCCGTTCATCGGGCACTTGGCGAATCTAGCTGGACGACAGTTCTCTGGTTCTGAGTTTGAGAAAGATAACTTCCAGAAGATCTACACTCGCGTGAAGAAAGACTTCATCCGTGTTGATGCCGATGAGCTGACCTACCCTGCACACGTTATCTTACGTTACGAGATTGAACGTGACCTGATAAACGGCAAAATCAAACATACTGATGTCCCTGAACTTTGGAATACTAAGATGCAGTCTTACCTTGGTTTAAGCACTCAAGGCAACTTCACTAATGGCTGTATGCAAGACATCCACTGGACAGACGGCGCATTCGGCTACTTCCCGTCTTACACACTAGGTGCGATGTACGCGGCTCAGTTCATGGCTTCAATGAAGAAAACAATCGATGTGAACTCAGTAATTGAAAGCGGTGACCTATCCCCTATCTTCACTTGGTTAGAGTCGAATATTTGGAGTAAAGGCAGCCTACTCACCACTGATGATTTGGTGAAAGGCGCAACAGGTGAAACCTTGAATGCACAGTACTTTAAAGATCACTTGAGAAGCCGTTACCTTTAATGGAATAAATCGATAGAGGCTGATCAGTTTATTGATTCAGCCTTTTTAATCACATTTTCAAAACATACTTAGGTTGATTTGAAGGATTTATCCCTTCATCGAACTTAACAATCACAGAATATTCTGATACCTACTAGAACGGAATTGGACAAAACTAAGTTATACGGGTTGCTAAATTAGCATTTAACGAATGACTTAAACTATAGCAAGACCTTTAATCTAGTGGCCAAACTTTCTTATCCACTAAACATTTAACGGTGTATGTTAAGTATCCAAAACAACGTGAAAGATGACTAGAGAATGTTAGATGGCTATTCAAGCTGCTAAGTTTAACCAATCTACAACAGATTGGCTAAACTCCTTTATCTACTACATCTATAGTCGATTTGTAATGTTAAATTGCTGATAAGTAAGCTTTGTAAGATTTAAGCCTAACCGTTGCTGCACCGATAATATCCATGAAACCAAGCATTGGATGAGGTTTTGTTGCAGAAACCCATCCGGAACCAGTAGCCCCAATTGGAATGTTGTATCCCTCTGGTTCATCAAATTCAATCACAATTGTTCGGCCATGATCGTTCATATTGTTCCCAACGTGTTGGCGTACATGTTGCGAACCATTCATGACAGAAACACGTGCTTCACCCGTACCAGTGGTTAAACTATGTACACGGCCACGGAATATCTCACCTGGGTATGCATTCACATAAAACTCTGCAAATTGACCGACTTTGAGTCCGCGATAGGTTTGGTCAGCAATACGCATTTCTACAAATTTCTTATTAGTGTTGTATAAGTGCATGTTACCTACACGCGTACCATCAACAATGTTCGAGATTGAAAGCTGCCCATCAAAAGGAGCACGAACTTCTCTTCGCTCATTTTGCCATTCTGCTGTTGCAATCTGAGCCTCAATACTCAAAATTTTTGCATTGGCTGACGCAATTTGAGCGTTAGTAGTGTCGATACGTGTCCGTAGGTTATCTCGTTCTGATTCTTGTGAAAAGTCACCAAGTTGGGTTAAACGATCAAGGTTCTTTTCATCGTTAGCAATCTGATGAGTGAGTGCGAGTATTTCAGCTTTTGCCGCCTTCTTCTCTGCGTCTAATCCTATCATTTGAGATTCAGTGTCAACCGAACGCAGGGTGTATATTAAATCGCCTTTTTTGACTACCTGATTATGATCCACGAAAACTTGTTCAACTTCTTGTCCAATTAATGGACTTAAAACGGCATGTGGCGCTTTCACTGTCGTACTATCGGTTAGATCTGCAGGAGACCAAAATCGGTGTGCCGTAAACAAAGCAAACGCGAGCGTCAAACCTATCGCAACAATGATTGTAGCGTTACGTAGCGTCCATTTAACGACACCTATTTTAACTAAGATCCAACAAACTAGAATATATGGAAGCATTATTTCTTTCATCTTACTGCTCCTTATTCGTAGAGATCACAGTACGACCATTTCGAATTATGGACGAAATCGCTTCGGCTAATACGTCCCAACGCGCAAAAGCAATGATGATGGCTAAAACCCACCACGTTTTATCTATAAACAGACCACACAGTGAAAGAGCAAATACAATTTGTGTGTGAGCACTCGACATTTTCGCGGACTTATGCACTGCAATTTCATGCAATTCCCAAAGCAGATAAAGGACATACACAATAATGGCGACGGTTACAAAAAATACAAATCCCATAAATACTTCAGAATCAAGCAGCTTCAAAATAGTGGGATAACCATCAATAAAGTAGTTCTCAGGAAGAGTTTTTCCATGGATAGTACCAAGCTTAGACAAACCAATTGAACTTCCAATTAATACCGCCAATATCACAATAGCTTTTATCAACCACATTGCGAACCCGATGATTTTATTGCCTTTGTTTGCTTCCTCGACCCCATCCCTAGTATCGTTTTTCACTTTGCTACGAGACATACATTTTACCTTCGTAAGCGCCCCATATTTGAGGCGCTGTAGACTTACCTTAGACCATTACTTCACAAATATTGCGGCTGAACAAGTGTAAACCCCAACGATTCCGGGAAACTAAAAAACCATCCATCATACTTCCACGTCACTTTGAGCAATAACATGCTCCCCCTCCATCTCGGAGAGTTCAAAACCCAATAATTTCGCTAAGCCTTGCGCGTAATTACGATCGGCGAGAAGTGCATGTTGAACATGTTTCAGTTGCACTTTCCTAGAGGCAGAGCTAATTGAACGTGCTGTATTTTCAAATAGACTCTTCTGTTCACTCGATGTCATAATTCGGAACAAATTGCCTGCTTGAGTGAAGTAATCCGTGTCTTCACGATGATCCCAATGGTTCACTTCGCCCTCTAGTTCTAGCGCAGGTTCAGCATGCTCTGATTGCTGTGCCCATTCTCCATACTGGTTCGGCTCATAGCCTTTGGTTGAACCAAAGTTGCCGTCAACACGCATCGCACCATCACGATGGTAGCTATGCACAGGGCAACGTGGCGCATTCACTGGAATTTGATGATGATTAACGCCCAAACGGTAACGCTGCGCATCACCGTAAGCAAATAAACGACCTTGCAACATTCGGTCTGGAGAGAATCCAATTCCGGGTACGATAGCGGCAGGGTTAAATGCTGATTGCTCAACTTCTGCAAAGAAGTTTTCTGGATTGCGGTTGAGCTCAAGCTCCCCGACTTCAATCAACGGAAAACGCGCATGAGGCCATACTTTTGTTAGATCAAATGGGTTGAACTCAACGTCGTTCGCTTCTTTCTCTGTCATCACTTGGATTTGCATCGTCCATTTCGGGAACTCTCCATTTTCGATGCTATCGTAGAGATCACGATGATGGCTTTCTCGGTCTTGACCAATCAGTGTCTCTGCTTCTTGATCCGTCAGGTTCTTGATTCCCTGCTGTGTTTTGAAGTGGAACTTCACCCAAACACGTTCGTTGTCTGAATTGATCATACTGAAGGTATGGCTACCGTAACCATTCATATGACGGTACGTTGCTGGAAGACCTCGATCACTCATCACAATCGTCACTTGATGGAATGCTTCAGGAAGTGACGTCCAAAAGTCCCAATTATTTTCGGCGCTGCGCATATTAGTGCGCGGATCGCGCTTTACCGCGTGATTCAAGTCCGGAAACTTGAGTGGATCTCGTAAAAAGAATACCGGAGTGTTGTTACCCACTAAGTCCCAGTTTCCCTCTTCTGTATAGAACTTAAGTGCGAAACCACGAATATCACGCTCAGCGTCTGCAGCTCCTCTCTCGCCTGCAACCGTTGTAAAGCGAGCAAACAGTTCGGTTGTTTTGCCAATTTCAGAGAAAATTGACGCCTTCGAATACTTGGTAATATCGTTAGTCACTGTGAATTTGCCATAAGCCCCAGAACCTTTCGCATGCATTCGACGTTCAGGAATCACTTCACGGTCAAAATGTGCAAGCTTTTCCAAAAACCAGACATCTTGCAAAAGCATCGGACCACGTTTACCCGCAGTCATTACATTTTGGTTATGTGCAACAGGACAACCTGCTGCTGTGGTGAGTTTATTTTTCATTGACTTCGTTCCTTAATGATTGAAAATTAACACTTACTCAAAACTACGCCGTAATACGCTTTACGAACATGGGATAAACTGCAGCCGGGTGTCCTAGCTTGATTGCCTCTAGCATTGCGGCAAAATAAGGCATTGCGTGCACAAAGAATTTTTTATATCCAAAACATAAATGATTTAAACCCGGCTCAAGGTCTGCGGTAAGAGAAGTACGCTCTTTTGGGCAGCCGCCATTGCACATTGGTCTGAAATCGCACTCTCGGCACCGCTTAGGCAGTGACTTCCACTTGTTTAAACCAAATTCAACTTGCTTCGAGGAGGATGCTAGAGCGCCTAAATCTACCGATTCTATATCGCCAACTTTATGATTTTCATAGCTATAGTGGTCACAAGAGTAAATACTGCCATCATGTTCTAGCATCATTTGTTGGCCACAAGTTTCCGAATGGAAACACATTTGACTTGGTTGACCCGCAAGAATACCGAGCGTGTTCTCAAAAAACTGAATGTGTACTTTCCCCACGTCTTCTTTGCGCCACTCATCGAATACATCACACAAAAAGTGCCCCCACTGATGTGGGGTCAAAGACCAGTCTTTTTCCCCACGACGATCAAGGGAGTGCTCAACGCAAGGCTGAAACTGAATGACGTTAGAACCTAATTTTTTGAGTGTCTGATAGGTTTGCTTACCTAGATGCGCGTTGTCGTTATGCACAACGGTCAAGGTATTGAACTGTACTTTATGTTTTTGCAGCTTGGAGAGGCCACGTAATACTCGTGAGTAGCTGCCATTCCCTTTTACGTCAGGTCGGCCTAAGTCATGATTTAGCTCGTCACCATCAATACTAAGTCCGATCAAGAAATTATTCTTTTTGAAGAATTTCGCCCATTTCTCGTTGATCAGAGTTCCATTACTTTGGAATGTGTTTGAGATCGTCATACCTGAACGAGCATATTTTTTCTGCAGTTCTACAGCTCTTTCGTAAAATTCAAGACCGCGCAGTGCAGGCTCCCCACCTTGCCAACTGAAATCAACAAATTTGATGTGTTTTGGCTGAGCAGCGATGTATTGCTGGACATATGTTTCCAAGAGAGCGTCTGACATCTGCATTGTCGCACCTGACTGATAACGCTCTTCTTTTCTCAAGTAGTAACAATAGTGACAATCTAAGTTACATTTTGAGCCAACAGGCTTAACCAAAAGGTGGAATGGGTGTGGTGATGTCATCGTCATATCTGCGCTCCTGTTGGATTTAGGATAATTATCCTTAGGCGGCCTAAATTAGACCACTAGGACATTTCCTAACGGGAGGAGATATGGATTAGAGAGGTGGCGGGTAAGTTAGATGAACTTTCGACTGTGAGCCCAAGCAATAAGCTCAGATGCACTAGCAAGTTCAAGTTGTTCGATCATCTTGTATTTGTGGTATTCGACCGTTTTAGAAGAAATATTAAGCTCCAAAGCCACTTTCTTCGCAGAAAAACCTTGAGCTAATAGTTTAAGGATATCAACTTGTCTGGCGGTCAAATCCGTCTTTTGCTCAATAATGCTTTTCAACTCATCTGGTATGTAGCGTTCTCCGGCGAGTACATTTTTCATCGTCGCTGCTAGCTCAAAACCGGCTTGATGTTTCAGTACATACCCGTCAGCACCATATTGATATGCAGCCTTAACGATCTCTGGTTCATCATGCATAGATAAGCAAACAAGTTTACTGTTTGGCGAAGTTCGCTTAAGCAGTGAAAGCGTAGTGTTTAGCTGCATACCAGGCATAGAAATATCGGTAATAATTAAGTCGGGCTGATGTTGCTTAACAAGCTGAAGTAGCTCTGTTGCGTCAACGCTAATCCCGACAACTTGGTGGGTTAAGTCCACTAAGCGGGCAATACCTTCACTGACTATCTGGTGGTCATCTGCAATTACAACGGTTGCCATTTATACCTCACTTGTTTTTATGGATAATTTAACTGTAGTTCCTGCTTTTGGATCATTACGTTTAATAACCAATTCTCCACCAATCAATTCTCCGCGTTCAATCATAGATTGAAGACCTAGCGAAGGAGATTGAGTATATGTTTGCTCTTGATCGATTCCGATACCGTCGTCTCGAATCGACAATTCTACGCGCCCGCAGCTATATGGCTTTAACGTGATTGTTACTGC
Organism: Vibrio pomeroyi; assembly: GCF_024347595.1. NCBI lineage: Bacteria > Pseudomonadati > Pseudomonadota > Gammaproteobacteria > Vibrionales > Vibrionaceae > Vibrio > Vibrio pomeroyi. The sequence continues at coordinate 2,079,386 of NZ_AP025506.1, forward strand.
AGAAGCATTTGCGTGTTTCACAATGTTGGATAACGCTTCTTGGATAATGCGATAGACATGCAATGAAACATCATTGTTAAAAGAAGTATCGTCATCAAGCTCAATCGATAAGTACAACCCTGAGCGTTCGGCTACTTGTTCAGCATGAGATTGGATAGCGGCATTAAGCCCTACTCTTTCTATGACCACTGGGTGCAAATGACGAGACAGATGCTGAACATCTTTGGTGATTGATGCGAGTTCATTGGCGCACTTCATTAGCGCAGGTCTTGTGGTTTCATCACAAATACTAGAGACAAGACTGAGCTCGATCCCTAAAGAAGCAAGGCGTTGGCTGAAATCATCATGTAAATCGCGCGCAATATTCTGTCGTTCTCTTTCTCGTTCTCCAATGATGCGTTTGTTTCTCTCAACTACATCTTGGCGGCTTTTTATTAGCTGCTCATAATGACGTACACGCTCAATACTGGATGCAATCATATTACCCAGCACTGTCGCCGCGTTTATAAACTCTTCTGAATAGCCGTCTACCTCACTAAAATTTGCACAGGCCAATAAGCCCCATGGTTTCCCCATAGCAGTTATTGGAACCAATATATGACGCAGCGGATTTTCATCCTGTAAGTGACTAGCGAGCTCAAGCAGTTCTGGTGATTCCTCACTTGATACAACAACTCCCGCTTGGATATGCCGACGATATTCTAAAACCAAGGATTCCGGAAGTTGAGATTTGACTCTGGGAACGCCTTCTCCCGCAGCCTCATAAAATCGCCAGTCACGTATTCTGGTTTGTTCAATAGGCAAGCATGATATACGGTCGACTTTTAAAGCAATTCGACATTCATGTAGCGTCTCTATGATGGTTTCTTCCATTTGTGCTGTTGGAGAATTTAATAACCGACTAGACATGGATATTAATGCTGAAGTGATTGAATCAGATAGCATTTGTAAACCTCTTTTCATTAATGAACTTCATTACCATAAACAGCAACACCCAAAATACCTAGTAGTATTTTAAGTAAGTAGCTCAACTTCAATTCGTTTAGGAATTGTCCTAGTTCAGTTCATTTTGGAAAAAAAACATACTGTGCTCATCTTATTTCAGGAGCATCTTATGAAAACCCTTTCTAAAAGCTTACTAAAGAAAACCGTGCTCAGCACTGCTGCATTAGCTACCGTTGCTGCAGCACCAGCAATAGCAAAAAACACTTCAGAGAAACCAAATATACTCGTCATCATGGCCGATGACATAGGTTGGTCAAACACCTCTGCCTACAACCTGGGCATGATGGGCTACAAAACGCCAAACATCGACCGTATCGCAAATGAAGGCATGCTTTTCACTGACCACTATGGTCAACCAAGCTCAACTGCTGGTCGTGCAGCATTCCTAACTGGCCAACTTCCTGTTCGTACAGGTCTTCTAAATGTGGGCCTGCCAGGCTCTCCGGTCGGTATTCACCAAGATGATCCAACGCTGGCTGAAGTGCTTAAAGAGCAAGGTTACTTCAATGTACAACTTGGTAAAAATCACCTTGGTGACCGTGAGCACATGATGCCTCACCGCCGCGGTTTTGATTTCTTCTATGGCAACCTCTACCACCTAAACGCTGAAGAAGAGCCAGAACACCCGGATTACCCACAAGATCCAGAGTTTTTCGAACGCTTCGGCCCTCGTGGTATTGTCACGGGCACAGCCGATGGCCCAACTGAGTCGGCAGGACCTCTCACTAAGAAGCGCATGGAGACCATCGACCGTGAACTAACGGACATGGCTCTGGATTACCTAGAGGACTTTGCCAAGACCGATGACCCATTCTTCATGTGGTATAACCCATCTCGAATGCACGTATGGACTCACCTAAGCGAAGAGTGGCAAGGTAAAACTGGCTACGGTCTGTACGCAGATGGTATGGCTGAACTAGACCACTACGTGGGTGAGATTCTAGAAAAGCTAGAGGAAACCGGTCAACGTGACAACACAGTTATCATCTTCACTACCGACAACGGTGCAGAGAAGATGTCTTGGCCAGATGGCGGTAACACACCGTTTAAAGGTGAGAAAGGCCTGACGTCTGAAGGTGGTGTGCGTGTACCATTCATGGTTAGCTGGCCCGGTCACATCCCTGAAGGTGCTCGTAACAACGGTATCCAGTCTCATGAAGACTTGTTTACTACTCTAGCAACAATTGCTGGTGTTAAAGATGTTCAAGAGTCGTTCAAGACAAAACATGACGTTTACATTGATGGCTACGACCATACTAACGCGTGGTTCAACAACGAAGACACTGAACGTAACGAGATTTTCTACTTTGCTGAAACAGGTAACTTAGAAGCGGTTCGCGTTGGTAAGATCAAAGCAACCTTTATCCATCCAACAGAAGAGAGCTGGTTCGCTCCACGTCTAGCCTCTACTTGGCCAGAACTGGTTGACCTACGTGCAGACCCATATGAGGAAGCGCCAGAACACTCAGGGATGTACCTACGTTGGTACGCAGAACGTATGTTCCACTTCGTTCCAATCCAAGTTGAAGTGGCAGGCCTACTACAGACGTTTAACGAATTCCCACTGCGTCAGGAGCCAACTGCATTCAACTTAGACCGAGTGCTGTCTTCTCTACCTTATCGCGAGGAATAAACCTCCTCAATCATTGGGTACATAAACAAAGGTGCGCTTAATGCGCACCTTTTCTCGTTCTGAAGCTCGTTTAGTAATACTCCTAGTTCATCACCACCTTCACAGTTATTACTCTAACAGCTTTGAATAGTTCTACTTCAGCCTTCGGGCTAAACTACGCCCCCAAGGAGATAGCGTGAGCGTACAAAACAACCACTTTATTACGTTACAAGAGAAAATTAATTTGCGCGTGCTTGGCCAGGAAAAGCCTGTTGAGCAGTTAGTCATCGCTCTGCTTGCCAACGGTCATGTTCTTCTCCAAGGTTTACCTGGTCTCGCTAAAACCCGCAGTGTAAGCGTAATGGCTAGCCAATTAGATTCCGATCTAAACCGCATTCAGTTCACACCGGATATGCTTCCTGCTGACATCACGGGTAGCGAAGTTTACGAAAGTAATACTCAATCGCTGACATTCAAAAAAGGTCCTGTATTTACTCACCTTTTGCTGGCCGATGAAATCAACCGAGCTCCAGCTAAGGTGCAATCAGCACTGCTTGAAGCGATGGCAGAAAAACAAGTTTCGATAGCAGGAGAAACACACAAATTACCAGAACTGTTCATGGTTCTCGCCACACAAAACCCAGTTGAACAAGAAGGTACCTACCCACTGCCTGAAGCGCAGATGGATCGTTTCTTAATGCAGATCTTGATTGATTATCCAAGCAAAGACGCTGAAAAAAACATGCTCAAACTCTTGCGGATTGAGAACCAAGACTCCACTAGGAGCGAACCGCTCATGACCATCGAACAAGTGCTAGAGGCACGCCGTCATATTGATAATATTCATGTCGCCGAACATGTAGATCAATACATTGTCGACCTAATCGATGCGACTCGCTACCCAGACAAGTGTGACGAACAGCTTAGCCAGTGGATTGAGTTGGGGGCTAGCCCTCGTGCAACTATCGCGTTAGACAAATGTTCACGTGCTCACGCATGGTTAAACGGTCAAGATTACGTGACGCCGGACAACGTAAGAGCGGTGGCCCATTCAGTACTTCGCCACCGCTTGGTATTGAGTTTTACTTCTCAAAATCAAGGAGTAGATGCTGAGCAAGTCATCGATCAACTTCTAAATTGCGTTGCATTTTCTTAATCGCGAGGAGGCTTTATGACCGTCGATCTTCGTATCTATCCGACTTCAGAAAGGCTTGCAGAGCTAACCTTGCTAGGGCGTAAGATTTCGTGGCAACCCCCTTACCAAAAGTTGACTCCTCTTACTGGTAAGCATCGCAGTCAACAACGTGGCAGAGGGTTGGATTTTGTCGAACTTCGTCACTACTACGCAGGTGATGATGTTCGCTGTATTGACTGGAAAGTAACACAACGAACGGGTCAACCCTATTTACGAGTTTACGCTGAGGAAAACGATAAGAATATCGCTCTGCTCATCGATCTTAGAACTCGTATGTTTTTTGCGTCCGATGGCCACATGAAATCTGCCATTGCTTGTGAAGCTGCAGCAATTGCTGCGGGCGCAGCTTGTCATCATGGCGATCGCGTAGGCGCTGTCATTCTTACCGACAGTGACATAGTCACGTTACCATTTCGACGCGGGGAAAAAGCGCTCATGGCTCTTTTATCTGCGATCATAGATCAATCAAACAAACTCCCAAATTGGATAGTGTCTAAAAAGGCCCCCAATTTAGAAGACGCATTAAAGCACTTAGTCGATCTTGGATTAAAAGAGAGCCAGTGTTTTATTTTTAGTGACTTCAGCGACTACGACCAACGAGATTCAAGCGTAATGATTGATAAGTTAGCTCGTCAAAATAGTCTAGTGGGCATCCGAATTACCGATCCGCTGGAAGAACAATTCCCTAAGCAGAATCTAGTCATGGGCAATGAAAGCTATCAAGTCGAACTGAAGAAAAGCGATCGACCTATCAGAGCTCGTTATGAACAGTACGTCCAAGAGCAAAAACAATCGCTATCAGAGCACTTTATACGCCATCGTTTGGCATTGCTTGATATGACGACTCAGCAGGATGCTTGGACACAATTACTTTCACTGACCAAACAATAGGCATTTTATGGGTAATTTTACACAAGGCCAAATTGTCGAGTTTGGTAGTCATCTAGTAAAGCGAGCGGAATGGATTTCTCCGCCTCAAGCTATTTCGTGGTATCCACAAACGATCACGTGGCTGTTCATTGGGCTCACAAGCATCGTTGTGGTATTTGGCTATATTGCTCATCGTTATCACCAATATCTTAAGCGTACCTACTTACGCGAAGCTTGGGCGTTGTTTCAGAAATACGAACACCAACAGAACATTGCCGCTATTGCGCAGTTAATGAAGCAGCTAGCACATCAACACTGGCCTAAGTCCGATATCGGCACAATGACCAACCAGGAGTTTGCTCAATTCATATGTCAAAGCAGTGCTACCAAACTACATTCAGTGCAGGTCTCTCAATTAATGGAAAGCAGCTATCGCGCATCACCCACTCTTACAGATCTCGAGCGACAAGCGATCAGACGTTGGTTTAAGGAGGTGACATGTTAACCCTCACTTATCCTCTATTCAGTCTGCTGATTTTGCTACCTTTAGTGATTTTTCTGAGTCCCAAACACTTCACTCGTCAGACCGCACTGCGTTTTAGTCACTTCGATAAGTTAGTTAAAGTCACAGGTTCTAAACCAACTTCTGGCGCTGTGGTGATGTCACCTATTTGGTGGCAACGTCTTCTTATTGTGGTGACATACCTAAGTTTGGTTATCGCTGCAACAAAACCTGTTTGGCTAGGTGAGCCCGTTTCAATAGAAAAAAGTGGTCGTGAAATGATGGTGGCCGTCGATCTTTCCGGATCTATGGAGGCTCGCGATTTTGTCGATGCAGACGGTATCAACGTTCGCCGCGTCGATGGCGTTAAGTTACTGTTGGACGAATTTTTATCACAACGCGAAGGTGATCGAATCGGCTTGATTGCATTTGGCGATGACGCCTACCTACAAGCCCCATTTACTGATGACTTCGCTATTATTGCTCAGCTACTCAATGAAATGGACGTACGAATGGCAGGAGCGGGAACCGCCCTCGGTGATGCGATTGGTGTGGCCGTCAATCACTTCGAACATTCAAACAGTGCCAACAAAGTATTGATCCTCATGACGGATGGCCGTGATACCACCAGCAACTACCCTCCCATTGACGCAGCCCATTTTGCGGGTGAAAACGACATTACTATCTACCCCATTGCCATTGGCGACGCAACCAACGTTGGTGAGGATAGCATCGACTTAGAAATGTTAGAGCGTATTGCCAATTACACTGGCGGCCAGGTATTTGAAGCGCTCAATGGGCAAGATTTAGTTGAAGTATATAGCGCACTAAACGAGCTCGAAGCAACGCTTTTTGATAGTTACACCATACGGCCAAAAGTCGAACTCTATTACTGGCCACTTATTGTCAGTTTATTCCTCAACCTACTGACATTAGTTGTTGCTGCACTTCGCGGGCAAAGTAATACGAATAAAGGAGACAAAAATGGCTGAATTTCATTTCATTCGACCATGGTTACTTTTGTTAGCCATTCCTTTAGGCATTTTGGTCTATGTCCTCAAGAGAAAAGTAGACAACAGTGAACGGCTTCCTATCGCCGCTCACCTGTTGCCATTTCTCAATGCAGGAGAAAGCCAAACGCGTTGGTTTTCTCCTCAGAACTTGCTACCACTTTTCCTAGGTCTGCTGACTATCATTGTGGCAGGTCCAACATGGCAGCCAGAACCTGATACCCACGCAAAAAACCATTCGCCGATTCTATTTGTGGTTGATTTATCACGTTCAATGGGTGAGTCCGATATTGCACCAAGTCGCCTTGAAAATGCCAAATTGAAGTTATCCGACCTATTAGAATACAAATCTGATGGGATTATTGGTGCGTATGTCTATGCTGGCAGCGCTCATATGCTCATTCCACCGACAGAGGATCGGGAAGTGCTTGAACTGTATCTTTCTTCTTTATCAACAAACCTCGTCCCTAGACAAGGGAAAAACCTGCCAGCTGTCTTGGATCAGATTGCCCAGCAACAGACAGAGAGTAGCATCCCAGCAAGCATTGTCGTTGTAACAGACAGCCTCGATAACAGTGCTGCTCAAGCCATAGAGAATTATGAACGTACCTACCGTGATCAAATGATCGTTTGGAAATTTGGTTACAACGAAACTGTCGGTTCTCCCTCGGATGTCCGTCTAATTCAAAGTACTCCTGACCATAGCGACGTTCAAAGTATTAGCCGATGGATAGACAGCTTCAGTTACTTTGATCCAATGGATGAAGATATACAATGGCAAGAAGCCGGATTTTATCTCGTCTTCCCTGCTCTGCTGTTTAGTTTACTTTGGTTTCGCCGAGGCTGGAGTATCCGTTGGGTTCCTAGCGTATTGATCAGTATTGTTGCTCTCAGTGCCTTTCAACCAAGCCCGGCTTTAGCAAAGTCGTCGACTGATCTCACCACGTGTGATTCACTGTCAATGAGGCTCTTCCTCACGCCAGATCAGCAAGGACAATGGTTTTATAACCAAGGCAATTATGCATGTGCTGCACAAGCCTTCATCGATCCTGATTGGAAAATTGAATCCCTCATGCGCAATCAGCAGTGGGAATGGGCGCTGACCATGCTCAACAATCAGCCGGACTCTCTCGAAAAACGCTACAAAGTGGCTCTTGCTTATTTGCATATTGACCGTTTTCGTTCATCAGAGCGTTGGTTTGAACAAGTATTAGAATTAGACCCACAGCACCCACAAGCACTTCACAACCTTGATTTGCTTGAAGAGATTTTCGACCTCATGGCTGATCGTGCGCAAGGCCAAGGCACCGCCGGAGAGGACATGACTGCCGATGTCATTTCCACACTAGAAGAAGATATGGGAATTGAAGAACCTGAAGACAAAATTGAAGTCATCAACAGTGCAGATTTAATGGCAGAAGAGCATTTGACTAAAATTTGGCTGGAGCAAGTTAAATCCAACCCTGAAGTGTTCCTTCGCAATAAGTTCTCTATTCAACTGCAGCAAATAGACAAACCCGTTTTGGTCGGCGAGCACACCCAACAGGAGGTGAAGTAATGGGCACGTTCAAACGTTTCATCGATGATATAGGGACCGCCATCGCTTTTGGCATGATACTCATGGCAAGTTTAAGTGCTCAAGCATCCATCTCTACAAATGATCCACTGTCGCTTGCATCTTCTCAACCGCCAAACACAGTGAATACGCAGTACCATGCCCGCTGGGCTCTAGGTAGTGAAACCTTTACAGAGAGGCAACGCCATACCGTTTTCCTAGAACTTCTCAGTGACGCAGCCATTACTGATGTCATCAACGTTGAAACGATTTCAGCCAAAGATCTCTTTTTTGAGCAAACCACCACATTTTGGCAATACACTAGGCCAACAGAAAACGGCAAACGTGTTGAAAAAGCAGCATTAAAGTTAGAACTATTTCCAGCTAAACCTGGAGAGTTCACTTTACCAGGTATCAACATCACCCTTGGCCGTAGTGACAACGTGGTTACTATTCCAACACAGCCATTGAAGATCACGGTAAAAGCACTTCCTGAGGCTGCGAAAGGTAAGATTGCCTCTCCTAACGTCACAGTAGAGCAAACTGTCAGTGACGTAGAGATCACTGAAGGCGGCGCGGTAACCCGTTCAGTCTCTCTCAATGTTGCTGATTTGCCAGGGCACTATATTTCAGAACTGCCATTGATTAACCAGATTGAAGACGTTGAAATTCGTACTGGCAATAGCCAAACGACAACCCAAACATTCCGCGCAGATATGACTGGCACACGCATTACAGATATTCACTATCGATTTGTTCACAAAGGGCAATACACCCTACCTGAACTGTCATTCCAGTGGTGGAACACAACAAAACGTAAAGTAGAGAAAATTTCGCTGCCAGCCATAACGGTGGAGGTCAACTCTGCACCACCTTTGCCTTTAGATCAGCGTATTGAGCTATGGAGTTCAAATATAAAGCTGTGGTTGGAAGAACAACGTAAAACACTCATTTTAGGGTTGTTAGTTGTGCTTGGCTTATGGCGTTTACGTTTTAAGTTTTCTCACTTATGGAAAGTGTTAAAAGTGCAGAATCAAACTGCCCTTCACTCTTCTTTTGTAAAACGCTTAATAACCATTTTTTGGGTTGCTGTAGGGACAAAAAAATGTGCCAGCCAAGCACTTTATCAATGGTTTTCATATCATGGAATTTATGACCTAAACCATTACCCAACACTGAAAAATGGCATCCGTACTAACAAACAAGGTCAGTGGCATTTAAAACGCTACATAGTTGTTTGGGTGTTAACGAATGAAGTCAGACAACAATGGCGAGTAAAGTACCGATTAAAGCCGATCAATCCTGCGTAAATTCGTAAAGCTAGGACTAGGGAAAGTCCTAGTTAATCTCTTTTAGTAATCAATGTAATGTTTGAGTTACTTACACGGTCAACCACAAAGAGTTGTTAATATGAAATTTAACAAAATCCTATTTTTTTTTGCCGCATTAACCTGCACGAATGCACTTGCAAAAGATACCGCTACGCCTGAAGCAGAAGAAAAGCGGCCAAACAAACCATTCGTTATTACTGGGGATGAAATTCAACCACTCTCAGATACTCATTGGCGAATTAAAGTCTCCTACGCAGAAGCCGTCAAAGTTCGTTGCATCGCGTTTGATGAAAAAGAACAAGCCGTTGCAATCGATTCTATCGCTGTGATTCCGCCTTTTTCTGTGTCTGATATGTATACACGAGAAGACGATGGCAAGATCGAGGAAGTAAAATGTTGGATCACCAGTACCCGCTCGGAAGATCTAGCCAAAGACTACATTCGTCATGATACTTAGAATGCACCAAAGCAGTTAGTGATTGGACACGATTACAGCATGCAGTGATGAATCTGAACGTAGAGAGAAAAGCTCGTTTTGGAGCGTAACCATATCGAAAACTGGATTAACAATATGAAGAACCTTGTCGTTAGTACCCTTGCACTCAGCATGTTATTTTCTTCAGGTGCTGTCATCGCAAACGAAACCCAGCCAAAACTCATTCTGCAGCTTACCGTTGACGCGCTGCGTGGTGACTTACCCAATCGATTTAAACACAATTTTGGTGAAGGTGGTTTTAGGCTGCTCTTAGATGAGGGCGTTCACTATACGAATGCACACTACCAACATGCGAACACAGAAACGATTGTAGGACACGCAGCCCTTGCTACAGGCGCACCTCCCGCAGTAAACGGCATGATTGGTAATGTATGGTACGACCGAGCTCAAGAACGTGTGGTGTACAATATCGAGGATACTAACTACAACTTATTGGCAATCGATGCTGACATCGATCAATCAACAGAGATCGATTCTACCCAACGCGCAGCACAAGGCGATGGTCGGTCACCGTTAAATATCCACACTTCTACAATTGGAGACGAAATTGTTAAAGCCTATCATGGTAAGTCTCGCGCCTTTTCTGTCTCTTTTAAAGACAGAGGGGCTGTGTCTTTAGGCGGTGAATTAGGCAAAGCTTTTTGGTTCTCTAAATCTGCCGGCGCATTTGTAACGAGTGATTATTACTACGACAAGAACCCAGCTTGGGTTAACGAGTGGAATGCCAAGGATTTTACTCAACAGTACAGCGGTAAGCGATGGGAACTCACTCTACCCCAAGAAAAGTATCTATTTTCTGATGATGGTGATGTCGAATATAAAATTGACTTAGCCAGTTTTAGTCGTAGCTTCCCTCACCCTTATGGTCCAGCTAACTACCCATACTTCACTACACTATTGAGCGTAAGCCCAGCAGGCGATGAGATCGTTGCAGATTTTGCAAAATCTGTCATTGACTCAGAAAGTTTAGGTCAAGGTGAATACCCCGATTACCTTTCGGTTAGTTTCTCAGCGACTGATTATGTCATCCATATGTATGGCCCTTCTAGTATCGAGGCAGAAGACAACCTAATACGTCTTGACCGCACATTAGAGGATCTATTCGCTCATGTGGACAAAACGGTTGGGCTTGATAACACACTTATAGTGTTGTCAGCAGATCACGGAGCCCCTGACGTCCCGGGCTACGTGAATGCGTTAGGTGGGAATAAAGCTGACTATTTTGGCATTGAAAAAATGAAACAGTCAGGCGTTTTTGAAGTGGTAAAGAAGCGTTTTGGATTAGGTGAGGATGTTGTTCGCCAATATGCCGATCCCTACCTATACCTGAACCATGAACTGATTGAATCAAAAGGCTATAAAGTGTCAGAGGTTCAGACTGCTATCGCCCGCGCATTAGAAAACATCGATGGTATTAATCAAACAATTACAGCGACAGATATTATGAAAGGTCAACTTTCAGATACGCGTATTAATCGACTAGTGGCTAACAACCATCACCCCACTCGTTCTGGAGATATCTATGTGGTTTACAACCCAAATGTTTACATCAACAACTTTGATGGTTTGAAAGTAGCTTCAGTTCACGGGTCTCCATGGCGCTATGATACTTTCGTTCCTATCTTTTTTGCAGGAATGGATATCAAAGGTGCTAAAGTTCACCGGGAAGTCACCCCTTATGATATCGCGCCAACTATCTCTCAATTTATGGAAATCAACTTTCCGTCAGGTTCGACAGGAAGCGTACTCACAGAGGTCGTTCCTTAACCCATAAGTTTCAGTTATGAGATACGTAGCGGATAAGAAAGCCTGGCCACATGGCTAGAGAATTTGTCATTAGAAAAAACAAGTCAAATTGTACAACTTAAAGTCAGGTTCAATCTTGCTCTGGCGCACAATGGGGCATGAATGAGCTACAGCTTCCCCTAAATTAACAATTCAGAGATAACTAAAGGTATGGAAAGTCGCTTAACGTAGCGTCCAGTATTGATGGTGCAGATCACTGACAAGTATGCGGGTCTTCAGACAATATGCTTTTTTCAAATATTTAAAATCATGTTCTCTACTGCCTCTCAATAAAAAAGCCCAAACAAAGGGTTGGGCTCAATTCAATAATCATGAAACCATTGTCACGGTGGTTATATTCCGATTAATTTCCCCAGATTTGGCTTACAAACTCTGGATGGTCAATAAACGGATTACGATTCCCTTGAAAATCATGTACCGCCTTATTTCGATCGATTTCTTTTTGGCTTACTGGGTCATCAGAATGCCAACGCTTTAGCATAGTAAGTAGCCAAGGTTCAAAAACGGTTGTATTGGTTCCATCCAGAACGGCGTCAGAGCTTGTTGAGTTCCCTTCCCAATTAGCGATTTCATTTTCATAGCGTGTTGCCATGTAGAAATATGCTCTTGCGAAATCACCTTTAAACTCATCAATTGGCTCAAACACCGTACCCACATAACCAAGAGAGTTCGCTGCATTGCCTAACTTAGAACCATTGCTTGATGTGTATGTCGCGCTACTCACCTCACCAAATGGCCAATTACTACGTTTCGAGTTAACGTAGCCGTCAGTGGCAAATAAATGGTGACCGTCAGAGTTCATTGGCTCGACTTTCCCACCAAACCAGCTTTTCGGGAATGAGTGCTCACGGTTGTAGCAATCACCTTCTTTTCTGTATTGACCACATTGATCGGCCACCTTAGTAAATTGGATTGAATCTGAGCCTGAAGGTTTCTCCGAATACATATCGAGAATCGACCCATCAGTGTCATAGTATGCGTCTAGGTCAGCCTCAGACACCAACGTCCAAATAGCGGTGTAACCCTGACTACTATGATTATCAATAATTTGATACAAGGCCGTTTTTAACGCAAAGCCCATTTTGCCTTCAGCGTCTTTGTAATACTCACCTAACACTGGAGGTTCAGTTGGTGGTGTAGTTGAGCTACCAATCGTAAATTCTGTACTCTGACTTGCTTGGAAATCACCACCAGATGCCACAACGGTTCCGTTTACCGACAAACTGTATGAACCATTCCCCACACTGCAGCACATTCCATCCCCATAAGAGTCTGAGACTTCTAGGATGTAGCTACCATCCGCTAAACACATTTCCACTTCATTGATGGTGTTACTTTGATAATCTGAACCAGAAAAAAGAGTTTGAGAAACTGAGTTTTTGAGAGACCAACTGGTTTCAGAACCATAGTTATCCGTCGCTAGCGTGAGTGCGGCACTTGTGTCATTGCAGCTTTGTGTTGGTGGAGTCTCCGTAGGCTGAAAGTTATCTAAATACACCACTTCCGAACCTTCAAAACCTGCATCATCATAAAATCGTACGCCCACAACGATATCTTTAGTGCTCGTAGCGTTGTACGAGTGAGTCAATACTTGCCACTGATTCGTTAAACCATTATTCGAGTAACCTAAATAGCCATCAACAAAAAGGCGAGCTTTCACGTTGCCTTCCGTGTGGTAAACATCGACAGAGAAATCATAAGTTTTCCCTTGTTCAACACGTATCGTTTGAAGAAAATCGGTATTACTTTGAGTACTTGTATTCACTGTTACTTGTGCTGAAGAACTGCCGTTATTTACAGGATCGGTAGAGAGCGAAAGTGCAATGCCGGAGTCAATCACACTCCAACCAGATGGTACGTTTCCTTCCCAGTTTTCGAAACTTCCATTTTGCATTTGCGCATGTGCACTCGTTGAACAAAGTAATGCAACGCCACTTAGTGTTATTATTCTATTTATCATATAACCTTCTGTTTAATTGGATAAAAACCAACTAAGCTTAGAAAGTAATCAAAAAATGAATGGAGATATACATCACATTTATAAATGTAAGCATTATGGGTTTTATTAATATATGTGATGTAAAGCTATATAACTTCGACCAGTTAAATAAACGAAAAAAAAGCTGACCAGCTTATCTGGCTCAGCCTTTTTACTCTCAAGATCTCTAACCATTAATCGCCTTTCAACATATCTAAAAAGATCTGTCTCGATTCAGGTGTGTTGTCCCTGTGGGTTTCGTACTTTATGTGTGCCTCCGCATCGGCAGATTGAGACAACTTGATGCTCCAAAGTGCTTGCAGTTGGTTTGGAACAATCGAATATCGAACATCGATAACACGTAGCTCATCCATTGGATCTTGTGCCACGTAACCATTTGAGAACCAGCGAAAACGCTCAATGTCTTTTGCTTGTTGTGAATTAGGGTCAAGCCACGGGAAATCCAGACGCACATTCAGTTTAGCAATAGAGTCTCCAGGATAGATTTTAGCAGAAGTGCCGACTCGAACAGCATCTACGTAGTATCGAGATTCTGTTTCGTAAACCACTTTCCACACTAAGATATTTGCAAAGCTCGGCTTAGCCTCTAAACGAATAGGTGCATGCTGGCGTTCTTGTGCTAATTGCCATCCTATCGCTTCTGCCCTATCCCTTTGTATCATGCCTAACGTTGGATAAATCAAAGCCCACAGAAACGCAATACGAGCTAACCAAGGGACTCGCTTCCATGTTGCAAACACAAGCAATATTAAGATGGGAAGTGTATAGACAGGGTCGATAATCGAAATGGTATTCCAAGCATAACGTTCATTGGTGAGCGGCCAGAACAGTTGGGTGCCATACGTAGTACAAGAATCGAGTAAAGCATGTGTGCCATAGCCTAACGCGCAATACAACCAACTCTGTTTAAATGAGAGACCCCGCCTTTTTGCAATCAAAGGGTACAAAACCAGAGCGCAAATCAAGCTGCCAATAGGAATAAATAAAAGTGAGTGAGTAAACTGTCGATGGAACTCCAATGCGAGTAAAGGATCACTCTCCGATCGAATAAACGCATCTAAATCTGGCGCCATTCCTGAGAGCAAACCTAAAACCCCAGCGACCACCAAATGTTGTTTTTTACTCGCCGATTGTGACAAAGAAGCACCTAGTACGCCCTGCGTTAACGGATCCATAAATCACCCACTTTTTGCATTCCCTTGAACTGAACAAGTACATTTAGCTATAGCAGTGAATCCAGTTAAACAACAAGATTTTGTCAACATACTCATAGACATAATCGTATAAATGTAGACTGACAAACAAAAAAGAGCAGCCTGATGACTGCTCTTATTCGGCTCTCATTAACTCGTATCTGATCAGCGTGATTGTGTCGCCTTACTCAACAACAGATCCCAATCAGATAGCTCAACCTGCCCTTTGCGAATATTCACCTTGTGGTAACCTTTTTCGGTTAAGGATTTCACTTCAATAAAGGAATAACCGAACAAAGACTTTTTAACCACTAGGTTCGCCTTAATACCATGCAAATACACGTTCCCATCGTCTAAGCACAAGTGGCTTTTCGTGAGCCTTGAGGCAAACATGTAAACCAAAGTCATGAGGGTAATTGAGGTGATGAAAGGAAAAAGCTGCAATTCAGTTTGATACAAGAAACTGATCATCAGAGATACGATCGCATAGGTTATCGTCATTGATAAAACAACGTTCCATTGCGGCCCATTACTTTTAAATGAGATTTCCCGTGCCATCATAGATTCCTTTGAGTAAATGCTTGAGTACATTCGAGATATTTATAAAACGGGATAAGTTTATTATGAATGGTGATGCATTCAAAGGACTGAATTACACTATTGAAGGGCTCAGATCGCAATTAGACATTTACGTGGTGTTTCACACATAAATATCTAATTAAGTCATCAGCCGAATAGATCATGAACTGTCTGAAATTAACGAGCCACCATACTTCCCGCGATAACAACCAACAGTACTGAGAAGATCTTCTTGATGGTTGGAACGGGTAAATGGTTTGTCGCTTTTGCACCTAAAGGTGCGGTGAACCAAGACGTACACACGATACCCAACAGCGCTGGTAAATAAACAAAACCTGCAAAGCCATCAGTTAGAGCAAAGTGGCTACTGCCCGACGTGATGTAGCCGATAGAGCCAAATAGCGCGATGACAATGCCACACGCAGACGCACAGCCAATCGCCTTTTTCATATCGACCGAAAAGAACGTAAGCAATGGAACGAGTAATGCACCGCCACCAATCCCTATCATTGCAGACAAGCCACCCGTAATGGTTGTCAGAACTGTTAATACGCCTTTATTCGGTAGCTTTCGCTCTTTAGGCGCGTCGCTTTTGCTGCTTAAGAACATCTTAATCGCGATAAGAACCACGCTCACAGCAAACACGATACGAACAACCTTTTCCGGTAATAACGCCGCCATAAAACCACTAACCAAAGCACCAAGGGCAACGCCCAACATGATCCAAGGTGCTAAATCCCAAGGCACGTTACCGTTCTTGTGGTGAGCGAGCGCAGATGAGGTTGAAGTAAATAGAATCGAAGCCAGTGAGGTCGCAATCGCAGCGACAACAACTTGGTCTGATGGTAAAACGTCCAAATAAAGTAAAATGCTGCTTAACACTGGAACTATAATCAGCCCTCCACCAATGCCCAAAAGCCCGGCAAGAAAACCAACACCACTGCCTAATAACGCACAGTAGAAAATCAACAACAGCAATTCACTCATTTCATCCATCTCTTATTCAATTAATTATCTTAAATAACACAACATTAATGTGGTTATATTTCCATTAAGCTAATTAATATAACTGACACCGACTTGAATATTCAAACATATAGATCATGAAAATTCTTCATGATGAATGTGAAGTAATACCATTATTAATCCCACTCCCATCAACGTATAAAAACCTTAAGCAAATAAATTAATACGAAACTTTTAGTGAAGACAGCCTCGATTCTTAATCCGGTCACACGCAAAAATAAAGCACTTAAATATTAAAGACCGAGAGAATCAGACAACGAATTGGGATACCAGATCAACATGAATAATGAATTTAACTTTACGATTAAGAGCATTAGCCTCGACGAAAACTACCAGCCTGCAGACAGCACGCGTATCACAACTAACTTTGCTAACTTGGCTCGTGGCGACAGCCGTCAAGCGAACTTACGTAACGCACTACAGATGATTGACAACAGTTTCAATGCCTTAGCACACTGGGACAACCCAAAGGGCGACCGCTACTCTGTAGAGCTTGAAATCATTTCTGTCGATATGGACATTGAAAGCAACGGCGAAGCCTTCCCTTCAATTGAAGTGCTGAAAACAAACATCCTGGACCACAAAACGAACGAGCGCATTGAAGGTATTATCGGGAATAACTTCTCTTCTTATGTTCGTGATTATGACTTCAGTGTATTACTTTTAGATCATAATAAAGGCCAAGATAAATTCAGTATTCCAGCCGATTTTGGTGATTTACACGGCAAGCTGTTTAAATATTTCGTAAACTCTCAAGCATACAAAGAGAACTTTAAGAAACCACCGGTTATTTGTTTGAGTGTTTCAGATAATAAAACTTATTACCGTACTGAAAATCAACACCCTGTATTAGGCTTTGAATACCAACCGAATGAGTCTTCTTTAACTGAACAATATTTCAAGAAGATGGGATTACAGGTTCGTTATTTCATGCCGCCAAATAGTGTTGCTCCTCTGGCTTTCTATTTCTTTGGTGATCTGCTGAACGATTACTCTAACCTAGAGCTTATCAGCACCATTAGCACTATGGGTACTTTCCAGAAGATCTACCGCCCTGAGATCTACAACGCGAACGCTGTTGCGGGTAACTGCTACCAACCAAACTTGAAAAACTTGGATCACTCACTGACTCAAATCGTGTATGACCGAGAAGAACGAAGCAAGCTAGCTGTTGAACAAGGTAAGTTCGCAGAAGAGAACTTCATTAAGCCATACCAGTCGGTACTAGAAAACTGGTCTGCCAACTACGCGCTGTAATCGTTCTACTTTACGCGCATTAGGAAACGTACGATCCACTATGGGAATCTAAGGACAGGCAGAATTATTATGAAAACACTATTACCGACTTCAACTGCAGGCAGCTTGCCAAAGCCATCTTGGCTAGCACAACCAGAAACACTTTGGTCTCCATGGAAACTGGAAGGCGACGAATTAACGGATGGCAAACAGGATGCACTACGAGTGTCTCTGCATGAACAACAACAAGCCGGCATCGATATCGTGAGTGATGGCGAACAAACCCGTCAGCACTTTGTAACGACCTTCATTGAACACCTGAATGGTGTCGATTTCGAGAAGCGTGAAACGGTTAAGATCCGCGACCGCTACGATGCGAGTGTACCGACGGTTGTTGGCCCAGTTTCTCGTCAGAAATCGGTGTTTGTTGAAGATGCTAAATTCTTACGCCAGCAAACAGACCAACCGATCAAATGGGCTTTGCCGGGGCCGATGACCATGATTGATACACTTTACGATGCGCATTACCAAAGCCGTGAAAAACTGGCGTGGGAATTTGCAAAGATCCTCAACGAAGAAGCCAAAGAACTTGAAGCTGCAGGCGTGGATATTATTCAGTTCGATGAACCCGCATTTAACGTGTTCTTTGATGAAGTGAATGATTGGGGAATCGCTTGTTTGGAAAGAGCCATTGAAGGGCTTAAATGCGAAACCGCTGTACACATTTGCTATGGCTACGGCATTAAAGCAAACACAGATTGGAAAAAGACATTGGGCACTGAGTGGCGCCAATATGAAGAAGTATTCCCTAAGCTGCAGCAATCAAATATCGATATCATCTCGTTAGAGTGCCACAACTCTCATGTACCTCTTGAATTGCTTGAACTTGTTCGCGGTAAGAAAGTAATGGTTGGCGCAATTGATGTTGCTACAGACTCTATTGAAACACCGGAAGAAGTGGCTAGCACTCTCAGAGAAACACTTAAGTATGTTGATGCAGACAAGCTCTATCCTTGTACTAACTGCGGTATGGCTCCCCTGCCTCGCGACATTGCTTCAGCTAAGCTGAATGCACTCAGCGCTGGCGCAGAGATCGTTCGTAAAGAGCTTTCAGCGTAACGGCTGATCTGAATAGAAAAACTAAATCTTGAAGCCTAAGTATCGAATGATGCTTAGGCTTTTCTCGTATTAAGTGAGGCGTACTACTCGCAGGCTGTTTACCAAGTTTTATCTAAATCTTGAGCGTATAAGGTGATCGCTCGTTGGTACTCTTTGATCGCATCGCTATTGGTCGTAGACACCAACAACTCAAGCAACAGAGACGTTGCTTCTTTATGTCGGCCTAAATTATACAGACACATCGCGTAGAAAGGCTGAACTTCAAGGGAATCAGGATACTCAGCCATCGTCTGTTCAAAATAGCTTAAAGCCTCTGCATACAGGCCGAGGCTTCGATAAGTACTCGCCAACCCGAAAAGCGCATCAAAGCGTTCTGTAGAAGTAAGCTCGCCCAAAAGAGACAGCAAATAATGCTCGATAGCCTGCTGTTCTTTACCTTGATTGTCGTAAGACCAAGCTATCTGCAAGTGCGCTTTCGCAGCATACTGTTCATCATCGAACAGTGTCGCTAACAAATTTCGTGACTCTTGATACTTGGCCTCTTTACGTAACTCGATGGCTTGTTTGATAATGGTGTCCATAACTCTCCCTACCGCTTAAGTGCTGTGCTATGCGTTCATTTCCTCGAACATCTGTTTGTAAGATTGAGTTTGTAGTGCTGATTGGGTAAGCCCAAACCGACTGGCTAATAACTCCAATTCATCTTTGTAAACCGATAACTTAGACTCATCATCCGTCATGATAGCGAACTCTGCAAAATCACCGATACCCGTTAGTGAGTCGACAGTAATATGAAATTCGCCCACAAAGTAGATACTGCGTGTCTTCTGCGCTTTTAGGATCACTTCGTAACCCAAGTTCTCAAGCATGCTCTTGGCATTCGACGCATCGGTGATGTTTGTCGCTTCGCATCGGTCAGACTCTGGGCCTTTTACAATCCATAGCTTAATGCCCGACGGTTCCATTGTGCGAATACATAAACTCTTGTTTTGAGCTTGTAAGCTTCTGTCTGGGCTATCGAAATACCAATCGCACTCAAGGTTATCTTGGAGCATCACTTCATGGGGAATAATACTCAATGTCTTCAAGAATTCTGATTTAGAATCGAGGCGATACTTAAGCTCTACTTCGTATTTACCCTGGAAATGGTCGTTAGACATATACTAGCTCGGTGCAAAAAAATGGATACTAGCACACCACCAGAACCTAAAATACAAACTGGCGCACAACACAAGCTAAAGCTGTGGAACTATGTTCGACACGCTAACACACGCTGCCATTCTTCTTGGCTCATAGAGCCTTTAGAAAGGTAAATATTGTGTTTCTGCATCGCACCTTTTGTGTATGAAAGCTTGATGAATGAGCCAATTTCAAACGGAAGAAAGCTACGCTGTAAAGTCACGTCACAAGCAACGCCATTTAAACGTACGTGACCGTTCGTGATTTCAAATGAGCTATCGCGAAGCTTCCACCACAACATTAGAATTTTTATTAGTGGAGGAACACAAACTATCAGCCCTATGGTTAGCAACGATGAACGTTCACCGCCTGATATCCAATAGATAAGGCCTAATGCAATAGCAATAAACAGCAGCTCTGAAAATAAGTATTTAACAAAATTTAATTGGATGCGGCTAACCAT
The DNA here is from genome assembly GCF_024347595.1 of Vibrio pomeroyi. NCBI lineage: Bacteria > Pseudomonadati > Pseudomonadota > Gammaproteobacteria > Vibrionales > Vibrionaceae > Vibrio > Vibrio pomeroyi. The sequence goes on from NZ_AP025506.1 coordinate 2,099,562, forward strand.
GGTGCCTTCCTTGTTGTGAATCCAAACGTAGCTCCATTTCAACCAAGCCTTTAACCTCGGAAAGTTTGGTGAAGCCTTTTGATTGATAAAGCTTAATAGCGGGATTCTCACTGAACACACGTAGCACTAACTGAGTCGATGCTTGATTGTTCGCATGTTCGATCACTAAATCTAAACACTTAGCACCAAAGCCTCTGCCTTGGTGTTCAGCTAATATCTGAAAGTCTCTGAGAAACGTGGTGTCACTGGTATAGCTGAATCGAATAACTCCAATACGGTTACCACCAACATAGGCTTCATAGTTATCCAACTCATCCCAACTTCGTAAAAACTGACTATGACCCCAAGCGATGCCGCGAGCCTGATAGTAACTCGCCATATTTGTTTTGGTAATTAGCTCAGCGAATTGAGGATCTGAACCTTTGACCAGCTTTACTTCCATATTGTTTTCCTTACCTTCAAGTTGCTCCCTAATACTGCATCCAAAAATGCCATAAGTATTGAATCAAAAACGTTAAGAAGATTTAAGAGACATATCTGCGTCTAAAGCCTTTTCCAACCACATTGAACTGATGTATTGGCCATTTTTCTTTGCATATTCATTGAACACACCAACTTCTCGAAAGCCAAAATGCTTATGCAGAGCGATAGATGCCTCATTAGGTAATGCCACACCGGAAAGAACTCGATGAACACCGAAATCAATGATTGATGCGAAGAGCTGAGAATACAACTTAGAGCCTATCCCTTTACCTTTTGCATCTTCAGTTAAATAAATGGTGACTTCAGCTGTATCTTCAAATGCCGATGTAGCTCTGTATTGTTGAGAGCATGCGAAACCAAGTAGCGAGTCGTTTTCGGTTGCGACGTAAAGTTGATATTTACTATTGCTCGAGAATTGAGAGAACCATTGCTGTCGATTTTCCAACGTAAACTTCTCTTCTTCAAAGCGAGCATTGGTATGTTCAATATAAAAGTTGAAGATATCTGTAATTCCTTCAACATCAGACAATGTTCCTATTTTAATGTCCATGTAATGTCCTTTTTCAATTGTGCTTAATCACCCAAACCAACACATAAAATACACAACACACGTAGATTCATCTTTGAAGGGTTAGCTATGTACATTCCAGCCAACTGTACTCCATTTGACGCGCAACTTTCTTGGCAAACTGTAGGCCGTTATGTACTGATACCAAATGTAAGCTCATATCTATACCTGCCGAGATACCGCCAGATGTAGTGAATTTACCTGACGCCACCCATCGTTTATCACTGATCACATTTAAACTTGGGAATTGCTGCGCTAAGTCGAAGATGTCTTCCCAATGAGTGGTTACTGTTAACCCCTCAAGTAAACCTGCTTTAGCTAAAAGAAATGCACCAGTACAAACAGACACGACTTGTGAGGCCAATTCTGAAACAGAAGATATCCAATTGAGCACATTTGGCTTGTTCATTTCGTCAGTATGTACACCACCAACGACCATCAACAAATCTATTTTGGGGTGGTTAGTTAACGAGTAGTCAGGCAATACCTTAAAACCGCCGCGAGCTATAACCTGTTCTGCAGTTTCGGAGATTAAAAACACATTTAGATCTTCAGCACCTAAGCGCTTTGCTGTACTGAAAACTTCAAACGGGCCAGAGAAGTCGAGAACTTCTGCTTGATTATAAATATAGATTCCGATGTTCATTGCACCTCCATGTACAACTTCATTAATAACTAGAATTTACCATAAACATCTTGTCCGGCTAATTCATACACCCCATTAAGGATTCTTAACTTTACCCATTTTAGCCAGGATGCCTTTCCCCTTTTCATAAACAAGAGATAAACCAAAGTAGACTGAAACCCACAAGACAACATCGAGAGCGGCTAACTTGATATCTAGTGGATCTGAAAAGATGTTATAGGTGTGCCCAAACTTTGCTTCAATTGATTTAACTAAAATCACTGTAGCGATAAAAATCACAATCCTCATGGGTTTCCCTATCTATATGTTTAAACTAAATCGTACACATGCGTGTGGATATTGTTTAAGTTATTCCAAGTATATAATGCACTAACAACCTTACTTGTCATCGACCTTTTCTATAAACCAAGTCCCATGGCATGGGCCATTGGTTAAATGCCAACGACCATCAAATCTCTTGCTGTTGCCAGTTGCAGAAAAACGATAATCCCACTGGCGATGTTTGGCATATAAACGTAAGTCGCCACTTTCCGTCACCCAACCTTCTAATGGTGTTCCGTTGTAGGTAAGCCTTAGCATGGCTTTACCCTCACTAATGAATCCGGTGATGGTTGTGCGTTCACACATATTATTGCCAGTGGTGTTAATACGGCGACCTAGCCACTCACCGTCAAAATCAGTAGAAGGCACAAATTGAGGACTATTAGGAAGTTTAGGGAACGACTCAGAATTACTGGACCCGAACCATTGAAGTTCGCGGCCAACGAGGAAGAAGACAACAAAGCCAATTGATACAGCGATAACAAATCCCTTTTTCATAATCTAGTCGCCTTCTTATAAAAATAAGAAGAACCCTAACATAATGAAAAGTAATGAGTTAGATAAAATAATATCAACTTTGATGTATAACACAGATTGAATTTGGATCTTTGTTCACTGACTAACGGATTCTGCACCTTAGGTTGAGCGCCCTTCTGGAAAAACGCTTAACTCGGCCTGTAATTCACACCAATTCGCTTTGTAGTTTGTATAAATCTGAGCATCAATTTTGACAGGAATATCGACATCGAACGTTGATATCGCCAACTCGATATTTTCAAGAGGTTCACCTTGAACTCTGAAGCCAAGGCTTGATCCACAGTTGGAGCAGAATGTTCGCGTTGTGCCGTTTGATGCGACAAACTCTTTGAGTCGATCTTTGCCAGAAAGCCAGTTTAAGCCTTGTACACCAACAAGCGTCCCAAAAGCGGCACCATGGAATTTTCGGCACATTGAACAATGGCAGTTGGCGGCTTTTTCGCTGAACCCTTCAACTGAAAAACGAACACTGCCACACAAACACGATCCTTTAAAATCTGTACTCATCCTGAGTCTCCTTCCCTTTAATACAGTGTGTTAACCCACTGGCTATTGCGGCTTCTAACTATTTAACGCATTACGCCAATATTGCACCGTTTTATCAGAGACAGAACCATTTTCATTCGCTGCTGCGACCAAGAAGTCACATAAGTTGGTCGCAACCTCTTCATTGCCTAGCAAGTATAAACTGCGAATAGCTCTCGTTAGTCGAAGCTGGTTATGGTCATGATTCTTCAACCATACATGGTTTGCCGGGCTAAGTGGCAATAATGACGATATCTCACTTCCGTCTCGCTGCATGCCCCAAAATTCAAGCATCAGGTCAAGCACTTGTAGATGAGCTGTGCGAAGATCTTCTGAGTTAGCAAAAATCACCCTATCCTCTTGAGTAACCAACGGTGCATGTTGATTAAACTTAGTCCCTTCATCGATGGGGAAAAACACTTGGATATACTTATGGTCATGCTCCAACCAAAAGTGATTATAAGCTAACAACTGTTCAATATTACGACCAAATTTATCTGGCACTACACCAGAGATAAAGCGAGTAATCTCACTCATTTTAAAATCCTACTGACTATAAACCACCACTTGTGGGCGAATGCATTATTACGCAGTAAGCCGTGGAAAGCCTAGTCATTTACGTTGTAAGTACCGATCTGACTTCGAACTTCACATACCACGTATTAGGAATCACTTTTGAATACATTCGACTTACTTTCCTAACAAACGACACTGGTACTCTGCGACACATTTTAGTTCTGCTGCATGTTCAGGGAATCGTTCGTGAAGAAAACACAAGGCATCCGTTGGCGTAGCGTATGAGTTTTATACTTAAGCATGCAATCAGTGTGTTAATAACTGAGTACTAAAACCTGAACGACTAAAAGAGATAGGTAATATATGCACCGAAAGATTACATCTTTCAAAGACAAAATCCTTCAGAAAGCGTCCTTCGATGCATATAATTTCAAGCGACTGACATAAGTGACTAGCGTAAGTCGCTAACATAAGAGACTAACGCAAGCGTCTCAACACAACCTGCTGGTCAAGCTCATTCTGATAGTCCGTATAATCAAGCCCTTGATCAAATATGTACTCAGTGACAAGAGTACGAATGCACTGAACTAATGTGCTTGCTTGCCAAGGCTTTTCAAAGTAACGGTCGATGCCTGCTGCATTAATCGCATTGATGGTATCAGTATGAGTGGCCTGCCCCGTAAGAAGAATTTTCTTTGTATTCGTAAAGCGGCTGTCATGGAACACTTCCGTGAGTAACTCCACACCCGTTTTCCCTGGCATCACATGATCAGACACGATGACGGTAATGTGTTCGCCTTCTGCGTCAAGTTCATCAATGAGATCAAGCACTTCTTGCGCTGATTCACAATCTTCAATATTCAGCCAACTCGCCAGCGGCTCTAAATCTTGTATCACTGCGCTCAGTACTTCTCTCTGGTCATCGACACAGATTAAATTAAGCTTCTCCATGTTCACCCTCTATTGGTAACTTGATTCTAAATACCGTTTTAGAAGCATCACTTTTCACAATGATACTTCCGCCATAACCTGCCACAATCCGCTTAACTACTGATAAACCCAAGCCCAATCCAAACGATAAACCACCTTTTTTAGTGGTGAAGTTAGGCTGAAATACCTTTCTACGAGTCGCCTCGTCTATCTCAGGGCCATTATTCGCGATCGTAACTAATATTCTTTTCTTACTTAATCTGGTTTGAATCTCTATTGCGGCATCGTCTGAATTCGACATTGCATCACAAGCATTCTTTACAATGTTGACCCAAATCTGAACGAGCTCTGTTTTCGAGCCTTTAAAAGTCGGCAAATCTGCTGGGCTCAATCGCACAGACACTCTACGTAACTCACTTTGTAACAACGATAAGGCATGGTTAATGGAGTCGTTAATATCAACCGCTTCTTCGGTGTCAATATCAACTCTGCCAAGTTGTTTAACCGATTTTACGATGCCGACGGTGTGTCTAGATGCCAAACGTAAATCATGTAAATCACAGCCCATCTGCCAAAAACGAATCGCTTCTTCTGGGTTTTTCAGCCAATGCTTTGAAATAACGTCTGTTGCAGATAAAGCGTCAATTGGAATCGCCTTTGCAAGAGAGCGAGCAATGTTTTTGTCTAAACCATATTTTCTTTCAAATTGTCGCCCACGTGTTCGTGCTTCTAACGACGACGTTTTCTGACCATGCATTAACCCAAAATCGAAAAATTGACTGGCTTCTGGATGCACTTCTTCAAGTAGATCCATGATGACCGTTTCAAGTCGACCAGATTTACTATTTACTACACCAATAGCATTGTTAAGTTCATGAGCAATCCCAGCAGCTAATTGACCCAAGGTCGTCATTTGCTCAGCAGTATGTAACTTCTCTAGCGCTTTTTGTTTCGCGATCGCTTCCTGTGTTGCGCGGCGTTGACGACGCGACAACTCATTGACAATCACAGGTGTGAACTGTGCGGTAAGAGGACCAAATTTACGTTCATCTTCTGCAGGCGTGTCTTTATCGATCCACGCTAACTCAACATCGGTTTTAGCAACAACCGTTGAAGATGCTGTCCAATTACCAGAAAAGAAGCTATGAACGCCTATAAAAGCCCCACTCCCCGCGCTAAATACTCGCACTTGCGGTGTATTCGCATCGGAATAAAACCCTTCCAGTTCTCCACTCAACACATAATATAAACGAGTGTTTAACGCTGATTGTTCAATAATGGTGTTACCGGCACAGCACGTCACCCGACGTTCTGTGTGGTTAAAATAGCGATCGATCAGTGCTTCTAACTTTTGTTGATACACGTATCGTTACCCTATGTGACCAATTGAATGTAGCACCCACACCATAACAAAGCTCAATAGCACACCAACCACACCCAAAATAATACCGATTCTGGCCATTTGATTACTTTGCACATGACCAGTGGCATGAGCCAACGCATTCGGTGGCGTACTGATTGGTAGCGACATACCTAATGAAGCGGCAAAAGTCACAACCAGAATTAACGTTAACTCACCACCTAGTGGCGTGAGTGAAGCCATAGACGAACCTAATGCAGCCATAATTGGCATTAACAAGTTAGCCGTTGCGGTATGAGACATAAAGTTTGCCATTACCAAACACAAGAACGCCGCCCCGAACAACACCACATAGGGTGAGTAAGCATCAAACGGAATACTGTGTACCACGAGCTTTGCTAAGCCAGTTTTATCGAGCGCTAAACCAAGCGCAATACCACCTGATACAAGCCACAATACGTCCCAAGAAATTTTCTTCAGGTCTTCTTTATTGATGATCCCAGTAAGAGAGAACACAGCAACTGGAATCAGAGCGACGGTATAAGAGTTCATGCCATGGCTTGAGCCCATTAACCAAAGAATGATGGTGAGCGCAAAAGTGACGTACACCGCAATGGCTTTGGGTGTTTTAAGGAATTTACCTTTAATACTTAGTTCGATTTTCTTTTGGTCAGCTTTGTACATAAAGCCGATTAAAAACCACGCTAACGCCATCATAATCACGACAAACGGCACACCAAATGCCATCCATTCGCCGAACGTAATTAGGTTATCGCCAACTAAATATTTAAGTGCGATAGCGTTCGGAGGGGTACCGATCGGGGTACCAATGCCACCGATGTTAGCGGCAACAGGAATACAAAGCGCAAACGCTACACGACCGGGGTCTTTCGGACCAAACACAGCCAGCACCGGCGTTAAAATGGATAGCATCATTGCCGTTGTTGCCGTGTTAGACATAAACATCGAAAAGATACCAGTGATCAACATTAAGCCGAGCATCACAAACTTTGGGTCTTGTCCAAATGGCTTCAACAACACGCGAGCTAAGTTTACGTCTAATCGATATTTAGTGGCAGCCATCGCTAAGAAGAAACCACCTAAAAACAGCATGATGATTGGGCTAGCGAATGTCGCCATGATATCGCTGTATTTTAACAGCTCACCAAAATGTTCTTCCCCATGATCAAACCTTAAAAAGATCAGCCCTTTATCCGACAACATCAATAATTGCAGAACGATAATAACAACAGACGTCGCGTAAATCGGGATAGGCTCGAACACCCAGCACAATGCCGCTAATAAAAAGATCGCAATAACGCGTTGTTGAATAATCGTAAGGCCTTCAAATGGAAACGCTGATAGCGGCATTACGAGGATAATGAAAGGAATTAAAATAGGGATAATGTATTTAATATAGGGGCGCATAGCACAAAAACTCTTCCTGAGATAACAACTACTTAGAAATTAGATTTACAGTTCTAATTTGGATCCGACAACGAATTATCGAACTCTTGTCACTATCTCACTCTCGGCTAGATCAATGATTGCGTGATCACGATATCCCCTTTTTCGATTCTGTGCGCTACCTCTACGTTTGTATGTCGTTTACTGTTGCAATTAAATTCCGAGAAACAAAAAGCAAACGTTCGCCTTTGCGTGGGAGATCCGTAAACTTCGGCGCTTGCACCGTTGCAGAGTACTCGCCTAAAACTTCAATCTCAGTTTGGTCTATCAGCTCACTCGTTTTAAGCCACACATTGTCTTATTTAGCGAAATAAGCATTCAGATAGTTCGCAGCCAAATAAGCTTTTAAAGAATGAGGTTAGTGAATGCCGGCACTGCTATAAAGTGCCTTTCCAATAGTTGGTCGCTTGTCATGTTTCCTCCGTGAAACTGACCCTTAACTCTATGCTGAGAGATGGCGCCATGTGGGATGAAAATACAGCCAAAAACTAATCATTGACTCCATAGTCGTTTGTTAGGCGACGACTAAACCGGTGAAGAACAGGCTTTTATCAATAACACCAACCGCTACCAAACCTATCAGAGCTAGAGAAAATACAGCTAGCCAACCGTGCTTCAGAAGCAAACTATATTGCGGCCTGATACGCTCAAGCTTCAGCAAGCGGCGATACTCATAAGCCTGTGTATAACACCAAGAACACAGAACGATAAATATCAACATTGCTAGTTTTTGACTTCCCTCAACGCTAACTAAACCACCAAAAATACCTAGAGCGACTGCCCCAACAGTATTTGAGACACCTTTAAAGTAGTCGATAACCAATTGTTCGGAATAACTATCATATAATTTCATATTCAATCTTCAATATTTTCGTATTAGACGCCTAACGCCGCCTTAAGTGGACTAAAATAGTGGGTTAAAATGTGCAGCGAAGCGAAACCTAACCCACTGTTTTAGTTTCGTTTAAAGTCCTTGTTAAATGTATTTCTAGTCGAATGGAGTGAATTGAATGTCATATCCATACGGGTTTTCTCTAGGAGGCTCTTCTGGCTCAGTAGAATATATTTGAATTTCACCTGTCACCTTAAAGCCGATTTGGTTTCCAATACTTGTTACCATATATGGAGGCTCGTCAATGTCATTAGCCCACACTTTTATTCCCATAATGGCATTACCTTTGGGGCAAGAGAAGCCTTCTTTCATTTCACCACAAACGCCTTCAGCTAAAACGGTGAAATGGCTGTATGGGGTCGTTTCTCTCTCATAACGAACCTTTAACTTCCAATCAGAATCATCATTCATACTTTCACTTTGAACACTTGTCACAATAAACATTAACGTGATTACTGCGATTAAATTAGGAATATTCATATACATTTAACGCCCAATTAAGGTTTGAGTAACGCTACCACAAAACTCAACCATGCCACCGTAAACACTGTACTCAAATTTAAAACCAAAAATCCCAAGCGTTAGGAATCACTATTAAATGCTTGTATGCCTGGTTTTAAACTTTATAGCCCATACTATGGGATGACTCGCCCTTATGGCCGAGATACGTAGTGTAGAACTTGGTATATTGGCCATCGATATCTAGTAGCAGATCCACTCGTTGATAGTGTTTACGTTTTAATAACTTTCTATGCTTCCACTCATTTGCACCTGAATCATCAACATAGTGCGTATTATCTTGTGGCTTAAAGTAATTAATCAATGTTGCTTCTGCTATTGTGATTGCATCGCTTTTCTTTATGTTTGACTGACAAGCTACAGAACCAAATATGTCACAGTACCTAAATCCAAGTAGATGGACGACATTAGCTTTGTATTCATCCCTAAGGTGAAGTGCATTTGTTTTGTTCAATTTGTCATGGGAAACCAACCTAGCAAAATCTTCCTGCTCTGTCTTTCCAATGTACAATACTTCTTGTCCACCTACATCAACTTCAAATACATTGGCAATTTGATCAACCATATACGTTGAATTGTACTGCTCAGTAAAACCAGGAAGATTCGAGAAGTCGACTTTACTTCGTTTTTCCAAGTCCCAATCAGCATTGTTGAGGCTATATGTTTCAGGGTTCTTTCTACGATAAACTTCAGCTTTCTCATCATTAGAAGTGCATTCGATAAGGGGATCGTAAACATTTATTTGGTATGGACTATCATGAAACACACGAACCTCGGTAGAGAATACGGCTCTCATAATATAAAACAAAGCGATATTAGGTAACATGCCCTTGGCATGTAGTTTTTTAGCGATTAAAACTAGTTTTCTCTTGAACTGGCTCTTTGGCTCGTACTGTCTATATAACAAACGAAAAAAGCAGTGATTTGGGGTAGTAAACTCCCGTTTAAAACTGGGAATTTCATATGTAAAATGAATTAACGGAATCTTCACAGCTTTTCTTTCAAACTGTTTTAGATCTGAGTTCCCAACGAAAATCTGAGCGGATATAGTTCCATCGTAGTTAACCTTGGTCTTTTTTACATTGAAATATATCTTATTCATTCTCGTAAGCATGTATAAGTCTGCATTTATGTAATTCTTGTTTGCAGCACGTAGTTTAGCTTGCTCACCATACATCTGTTCTGGGGTAAAGAAAGCCCATGTAGGGCCGTCTAATTGAAATACTTTCATCCTAGCTTTTACCTAACTTGCTATAAACATGGGACGCTCTGGCATATACGCCCAATTAAGGTGTGAGCCACGCTACCACAGCACTCAATTTATACACCTTAAACACTATACTAAACCCAAACCGAAAATGCCAAGCGTGGAGAATCACTCTTAAATTGTTTGTATGGGCTCTAACCCAATTTATTACCTCTATTCCTATTATTCTTTTTCTTTCTTGCGGGTGGGGTCGGAGTATAATCAATACCGTTGACGTCAACCGTTAAGCCTTTCAAATTACTGGCTGCGACATTCTTAATAAAGTTATGTCGCTTATCTCCATGCTTGCACGACAAGATATAGTCCAAGAAGTAATCGTCTAATCTAATACTATTATTTTTGCCTTTATCCCACGATTTTTTGCTAGGTTTACCAAACCGAATAGTAGGCATAGCACCATCTTTCATAGGGGCTTCAAAAACCATATAGTGACCAGTAAATCTTGCCATTTTGGCGCACTGCTCATCTAACTTTTCAGCATCTTTTTTAGGTAATTTTGTAGCATCCCCATTTTTTGCTTGGGAGAAAATCGCTTTTTTTATCGGCTCTTTCACCTCTGTACTTTCAAATACAATCGCAAAATCAGCACCATATAAACTTTCCGCGGAAGCCGGTCCACGATCTGCGACTACTGTGGGCTTAAAGCGAATAAAACCTTGATCATCACCCAAATAAAGCGTGCCATCCAAACGTCCGATTAGAGCGTCAACGTATGCAGGCTCCTGTTGATAGCGAGTGCGGTCTAAAACCTCACACGCTTTAGTAAAATAGTCTTTTACGCTTTTTTTTATTTCTTCGTTATCCATATTTACCTAACTCAAATTGTTCCAGAGCCCTAACGAATGACATGGATTCCCCCTCCCGAGGATCTGCCACACTTATGTGGTACTTAAATACATCGGAGGCACCATGTCTGATTACTCTTATTTCTGCGGTATCGACCTAGCTAAAAACCACTTTAGTCTTCATGCCGTAGACCAAAATGGTAAGGTCATACTTCATAAGTCGGTAACTCGCTCTAAACTACTGACTACAATAGCAAATATGCCACTCATGCGTATAGGCGTTGAAGCGTGTGGTGGTGCACATTATTGGGCAAGAACACTCAATAAACTTGGTCACGACACCCGCATTATGGCTGTTAAATACGTGGTTCCTTATCGAACTAAAGGGAAGAACGACCTTAACGATGCAGTAGCTATCTGCGAAGCTGTTCAGCGTCCACCTACTCGCTTTGTGCCCATAAAATCCCCCGATCAACAAGCCATCTTATCGGTACATAGAATGAGAGAGCATTGGGTTCGTGAACGCACCGCGCTTATGAATCGCATGCGTGCCCTACTCTCTGAATTCGGATTAATCATTCCTGTTGGTCGCTCTTCATTGATGAGACAGGTTCCCTTAATGCTCGAAGATGCAGAAAGTGAACTACCACACCTCGCAAGAACGGTGATAGCCGATGCTTATCACCACCTTGACGAACTCAATCAACGTATCGCCGAGACTGAGCAAGTGTTCGATTCTTTTGCTAAGGTCAGCGCTAATGTTCAACGAGTGATTAAGGTTCGAGGTATCGGGCCGCAAACTGCAACAGCGATACTCGCTTCGATAGGTAATGGCTCTCAATTTGATAGAAGTCGCGATTTCTCTGCTTGGCTAGGCTTAGTACCAAAGCAATATTCGACGGGAGGAAAGCCTCGCTTAGGTCGGATAACCAAACACGGCGACAAATACTTACGAACACTATTAGTTCACGGAGCAAGGACCGTGATTGCCAATCTTGGCGACAAGCAAGATAAGTTAAGTCAGTGGTGTCGCGGCGTTCTAGAACGAAGAGGAATGAACCGAGCGATAGTGGCACTTGCTGCGAAGAACGCACGGATTATATGGTCGCTTTTACACAATCAAACAGAATATGAAAACTATGCTGCTTAAGTAAAAACTTAAGCAGCATAAAGAGTTAAACCCACCGGGTCATTGCAGACGCTAATGATGGAGATAGGTTAAGACCACTTGCGGAGAGCCTGTTAATGCGGCGGACACACTAGATGTCATCTAACGAATAAGGCACCGCAGTCGCGCAAAGTCATCAGGGCCACGACGTATGCGAATCGTCGATAAGTAGGCCGAATGTAGAGCGGCAGTCCAAAACCCATCAACATAAGTTTAGCGGATGTTTGACAACCTGGGGGGAATCCATGTAGCCGCGTTAAGTGGTGAGCAACGCAGGCCACCCGACCTAAACCATTGTGCCGTAAACACTAAAGCTGAATCAAACCGAAAATGCCAAACGTTGGGAATCCGTCTTAAACGCTTTGTTATGAAATGCGTACGTTGACCTCATTAAACTAACCGTATATCATTCGCAAAAATTAAAAAAGGCAGTACACATGAAAAAATTGTTCTTCACACTTCTATTAGCTTTACCAGCAACAAGCTATGCAAACTGTATCGGCTCAGAATCCTTTAAAACTTGTTACGATGACAGTGGTAATACGTACAGCGTGCAAAAGTATGGAAATACTACCACCGTGCAAGGTAGTAATAGCAGAACAGGTTCAAATTGGAATCAAACTAGTACAACAATTGGGAACTCTACATTTACCAACGGTACATCGGCTGATGGCAACTCTTGGAATAGCACCACAAACAGAGTTGGAAACTCTACATTTACGTCGGGTACTGACTCGAACGGCAACAGTTTTTCCTCTACGTGTAATGAGTACGGTTGTTACTAATCGCTTGAAATGCTCACTTTCAGTTAAAAAGTGAGCACTTCATAACAGCTATTAGACAGAGAAATTCTGTATTTAAATGCAGAATTTTTCTGTCTAGTTTCTTATGCTGCCTATCTTAAGCGACTTACTCGATTAATAACAATGAGTTATCTTTCTTAGTTTGTGATTGGACATGAAAATGTAGATGTTTTCCTATCTAACGAGACTAAGTGTTAAAAAAGGTGAGAACTGTAATTAGTGATATTGTTAAAACAAGTTTGCTATTGATAATAAAGACAATATTTAACTTATAAAAACTTGGTTATTTATAAAATAATAATTAAGATAAAAACAGAAAAATATCGAAGTTAACTTAGAGAAATTCATTCTATAGATTCAAACAAAGCGGATTTTAATAACTCCCGCCCCTTCATACGTTTACGATAAATAATAAAATTTAATTTTATAAAAACAATTTGATCAATAAGAACTTTTGTAAACTTTGAATTACATACTCTAAAATTAAATCTCTAATAAAAACTTGTCATAAGCCGAAATGCTCTTCCAATCTTGATTCGCAACACATGGCATTTGTGTGTTGCATATAGACTTCCTATAAAGCCGTTGGGAAGAAGGAGTTTATATTAAAATCAGGAACGTAAAATGAACCAACAACGTCAATTAAGCTGGAAAATAGCAGCCATTCTAGGTACGTCTTTCGGCTTTACTGCACACGCTGCAGAAATGGTCAGAGTCGATAACGATACACTGCTACAACAAAGCCTCGTCGCGCAGTCGAAGAGTGTTGCCCCACTAGAATTAGGTTTTTCTGAAGTAAAACGGGTGGTATTGCCCAATGGGAAAACGAAAGTCCGCTATCAGCAAACTCACCTAGGTTTACCCGTCTTTGATACCTCCGTTGTCGCCACCCTTTCCAAAAACCAACCCACTCAGGTATTTGGCTCAATGGCACAAGGGATCAGTGGAGACTTATCCAGCATCGCGCCAAAACTGAATCAGGAACAAGCGATTGAAGCTGCGATTTCCTCTCACCGCACGTTTACTGTCGGCAAAAAGTCGATTGAAAACAAAAATGCAAAACTCATGGTGAGACTGGACGAGAACCAAACCGCGCAAATGGTGTATCTGGTCGATTTCTTTATCGCTTCCTCTTATCCAGAGCGCCCTTTTTACTTTATTGATGCCATGACTGGCGAAGTAATCCAAAAATGGAATGGATTAAACCATGCTAAATCGTCTGGTACTGGCCCCGGTGGTAACCTCAAAACCACTCGATATGAATATGGCAGTGACTTCCCTAGCTTTTCCATCGACAAAACAGGCACGACGTGTAAGTTAGAAAACGATTCGGTTAAGACGGTCAACTTGAACCACGGAACATCTGGCAGCGCTGCCTACAGCTACAACTGTGCCGACGGAACCAACTACACCGATCACAAATACATTAACGGTGCTTACTCGCCTCTTAACGATGCGCACTACTTCGGTAACGTCGTGTTTGATATGTACAAAGAGTGGATGAACACCTCGCCGTTAACCTTCCAGTTGACCATGCGTGTTCACTACAGCTCGAATTACGAGAATGCGTTTTGGAATGGTTCATCAATGACCTTTGGCGATGGTGGCAGCACCTTCTATCCATTGGTCGATATTAACGTGAGTGCTCACGAAGTCAGTCACGGGTTCACAGAGCAGAACTCGGGGCTTGTTTACAGAAACATGTCGGGCGGTATTAACGAAGCCTTCTCTGATATTGCGGGCGAAGCGGCTGAATACTATCTGCGTGGCAATGTGGATTGGATTGTGGGTAGCGACATATTCAAATCGGAAGGTGGCTTGCGTTACTTTGACCAACCATCAAAAGATGGCCGCTCGATTGATCATGCCTCTGAATACTACGACGGTTTGAACGTTCACTTGTCTAGCGGTGTTTATAACCGCGCCTTTTACCTTTTAGCGAACAAATCAGGTTGGAATGTACGTAAGGGATTTGAAATATTCACAGTCGCAAACCAACTGTATTGGACGGCAAACAGTACCTTTGATGCCGGTGCGTGTGGCGTTGCGAAAGCCGCAGCAGACATGGGTTATGTGGTTGCCGATGTTGAAGATGCCTTTAACACCGTAGGCGTAAATGCAAGCTGTGGTGTCACGCCTCCTACTGGCAATGTGCTAACGAAAGGCACACCGATTTCGAACCTAAGCGGGAATCAATCCTCAGAGAGCTTCTACACCTTCACCGTGGATTCTGCATCAAGCGTGACAGTTTCAATGTCGGGCGGTTCAGGCGATGCCGACCTTTACGTGAAATCGGGAAGCAAGCCAACCACACCCAGTTACGACTGTCGCCCTTATCGCGCTGGCAATAATGAACAGTGCAGTGTGAGCGCGCAACCGGGCGTGACTTATCATGTGTTACTTCGCGGGTACTCGAACTACTCTGGCCTAACGTTGCGTTTAGATTGAGTTAGAACGTAGCGCTTAAGGTAGCAACCAATAACAAAGCCTACTCACATGAGTAGGCTTTATTGCTTATTAAAAGGCTAGATTGTTCTAGAGACTTAGATGACCAATTAAGAAGCCACATTGATCACGCAGACAGTTTTAAGATCTCACTGGTAAACAGTTCTCTTAACCATCGGTTTACGATGTCGTCGTTACGGTTGCTGTGCCAATACACACTCAATGATGGCTTGTTGTATTCGAATGGCAGTTCAAACATCTTTATTTTTTCTTCATCGAAGTACGCTTTCGCCACACTTTTAGGGAAGGTGGCAATCCAATCACTGTTGTAGATGGTCTCAGAGAAGTCAGCTATCGAATTCAGCTTTCTTGCTACTTTCCTCTCTGAAAAGATTGGGCTGTGAAAGTCGGAAAGCTGGTTCACTCGGTAGTTATCATGTGTGAGCGTCACGTGCTTTTCTGAAAGGTATCGCTCTAAGCTGACTTGCTCGTCGATGTTCGAGTGGTTTTGGCTACACACGATACATAACTCGTCGCTCCAGACCTCTTGGCTTAATAAGGTTGGATGTGCGCTGGTTAAGTCGACAACAAGATCGATCTTTTTCTCTCGAATGTCGGTCGCCATGTCTTCTTTGATGTTCACGATTTCTATCACGCAGTCTGGTGCTTCTTTCTGAATCCTATCCAGAACTTGCGGCAGCGTCACACTGCTTGAAATGCTCATCGCGGCAATTCTAAACGTGTAACTGCACTCTTTGGGTTCAAAGTCGTGCGTTTCAGGCAACGAATGAGAGACCAGTTTGTGCGCTTGCTTAAAGATTGGGTACAAGTCGTTAGCAACTGGCGTCGGTTCAAGCGTGTACGATTTTCTAACGAAGAGCAGATCACGATACTCGTCTCGAAGTTGCTTCAAATGAGCACTGAGGCTAGGTTGTGAGATGTTGAGCCGCTCTGCTGCGTACGTTAAGTTTCCTTCTTCATATATCGCAATAAAGTAATAGATGAGGTTCAGATTAAATCGTTTCATTCGAGCCCTTTAGGCGGTCATTTATATGAATAAACGGAGAATTAATATCGTTTAACTTGCCCTCTATTATCCTGTTCAATTCCCATCATTCAGTTATGGTCATGACAGTTCATTGTAAAAACACCAAGTGTAAATAACACGAACTAGTACGGTAGGATCGAACGAAATAGCAAAGGAAACAAACAAAGCGAATAAGCAAGGTGTTGGTTTATATAGAGATATAGGATTTTCTGATATCAAGTATAGGCGTGGCGTTATATTAGAACGCAGATGACTTTGACATAATTATCCGTTCCTAAACAGACACGTGTAGAAATAGATAATGATTAACCGATTTGCAAAACCGATAATAATCTCAATGAGCCTTGTGACCTTATTTGGTTGTGTGGGCAGCAATGCCGTAACCGGAAAACTAATGGAATTTAACGTGAAAGCCGTTGATAACCGTTACGCTCGTGGTGGCCTAAACATGTTACTTGCCCCTGCTTACGGTATTACCGTTGCCGCCGATTACATCGTATTTAACTCACTGGAATTTTGGACGGGTAAGAACCCAATCAACAAAAAGCCTCACATCTTTGACACCAAAGTAGATACGTACATTGATGTTAATGACCAACTGGATGACAGCCTAACTGAAGCGCCGATCGACCCGCTGGCAAAGCATGTGATTGACCACAGTGAGATGAGAGTGATCAACGAAGACCAAATCGCAATTGAGCTAACTTACAACGACGGCTCTCACGCGACATTAACGGGCGAGCGCTTTGGCGATGAAGTTCACTACTCTATTGATAACCAAGTTATCGCAAAAACAAGCTTAGAAGAGATGCAAATGTACATGGCATCCGCAGAGCAATCTCAGGGCTAAAGCGCTGATATAACGCCGCTCTGTAATGAGATAATAGATACACCAACAACAGTCAGTCTTTATAAGCATTGCCGTTCGCTTATAAACATAAAAGGGTTAGCCAAGCGCTAGCCCTTTTTCTTATCTGCCCTATACAAGCCAATAGATACCCTCATACCTGAGCGTACTCTTTTGAACCTACAGACATATATACCCAGCCTATACAGTTAATAATTTTGTTAATTAACTACTGATTGGTTTATAAATTTGGATATATCAAGTCGTCACACACTTAATATTTTATAAATTATTTAAATTGAGATCCTGTGCTGCACAACGAAATAAAAATAAGCTGTCTAACTTTTAAACACATTCACCTTACTGATAGGTTAATCCTTATAGGGCAAATGCTCTATTAATGATAAAAATTAAAATAAGGATTATTTATGAGACCATCTTTCTCTATCAGTATGGTGCTTGCAACAACAGTGGTTGGCTTCCAGTCCTATGCAAACAATATCGATACGACAGACGCACGCTCTCTTTCAGAGAACTCCTCAGCACAAAAGCAATCTTTGGCGTTGCAAATCAGTGCCCGCTACTCGGATCTTGAGCTTTCTCTAAAAGATCAGATAACAGAAAAGCAGCTGTCTACGCCGATAGACAAGCTGAACTCAGACAAGCCCTACTCCGCGTTTTCAAGCAAAATGCAGAAAGCCGATCTTAGCTACCGCAAGATGAAAGGGATCAACGACTTCAGTGACTCTGTGTTAGAGATTCGCATGGCCGATGAAGCGATGATTGAAGCTTGGAAGAATGGTGAGAGCCCGCTGTTTGCTTACGAACCCTCTGGTGATGATTCAAATTGGCAATACATCGAAGCGTACGATGTGTATGGGCAAGTACATGAGTTAGATGTGTACCAAATGCCCGACGTTCCTGTGTTTGTTATTGATAGCAACGGCTCAGAAGAACTCAAAGCAGGCTTAATGGCGATGCAGGCCGAGATGAACAAATTAGGTACTGCAACACAAATCAATTCCGGCTCCAAAACCACCAGCGACAGTGAAGGGAGTAAAAACAGTAAGGCTCAAAAACAAACCTTTATGGGCAAAGCTCAACGCTCGATGGCGATGTCTGAACCTGAGCCGTTGAACACCACACAGTTAACGAAAATCCGTTTGGCTGTCGACCAAGAACCGTGGATCTCTGGCAAAGCTGAAATCTATGCCATAGTGACAGGTGTCGATTCAAGTCGTTTAGAACCACAGATTGATCTGGTTGAGATGCCTTATCTGGACTACGACAAACAGACGTATTACCCAAATCAAACCGTGATCTTCTGGCCTCGTTACCGTTGGGGCGCTGCCGATATGATTTTGATGGAGCACGATGACGGCACAGATTACAAAGCGTTAGCCAAGCTACTAGTCGAAGCCGCAGAAGAGATATTGAAGATGATTCCTGACCCAGAAGTTCAAGGGTATGCGATCATTGCGCAAATCACAGGTAAGATCATTGATGTGATTCCTGAAGGCGTATTAGTGAATGACGATGACTTCGTAGACGTGTACTACACCTTAATGCAAAACACCCCTTACGTTGATCGCCCGGGCGCTGGCGGAAATGCGGTTGCTTCATTCGCCCCTGTCACGATTTCACCAACAGAGTAAATTGTTTCTTATTTCGTTAGGGCTTAATCACTAAGCCCTAACTCTTTGTTGTCAAAGGTCACTCAGACAGATCGAGAACCAAAGACAAGCGAATTACAGGGAGTAATCAAACACAATGATGTCTTCTAGAAGCGGACGAAACACATCTTTCAGCGCATCATGCTCTGGATGTGGAAGGTAGTTCTGACGACCTGCTTCATCAACGAACGTCATTAGTACCGAATGGGTATAACCTTGGTTCTTGTTTTCTGGGCTGTCATTTAGCCCCCACTCGACTGAAGTCACACCTTCCACCTTGCTTGGCATTGCTTCAAACAGTCCTTTCAGCTTCTCTATTTCAGAAACTTCTGCATCTTGTTTAAACTTAATCAGCAAAATATGACGAATCATTCCCGTTTCTTTTCGATTCATTCCTAGTCCTTTTCGAGTCTTCGTTTACTGGTGTGTCATTCGAGCAAACACCCAATCGCAAGTTAACGTTAATAGAAAGACAAAATGCCACAGGTTACAGATACAGCCAAGGCTAGATGAATAAATTTTATAAAAGACTCTAAAACGAAAAACGCTGCACCCGAGGGCACAGCATTTTCCATGGACATGGTAAGCACAGATTAAGCGTTAGTCACGGCGACCCGTTAATTGAATCGCTTGGTCTTGATCAACGTTCTTTTGGAATTTTATTCCGCCATTGCTCGCGTCATTTCTTCCTTCAAGAGTAAGGTCAGACTCAACACGCTCTACATTTACCTGATTGCCTTGGCTCATTGTCATATCAATGGTGCCTGTATAGGTTCCATCAGCCGCAAAAGCAGTATTCATTGAAATAGCCATCAAGCCTAGTGCGATTAACTTGTTCATACATCACCCCTCGTTATTTTTAATATTATGTTCGTTTAGTTACTGTGTTTCTTTGTTGAGGTAACTTTAACAACCGGATGCAGGCCATTCGAGGAAAAGCAAGATTTACAAAATGGAAACTTGCTCGATAAATCAACGAAATAGTTCACATCTTGACGTTGTGCTGTCTTAAAACTTAGAACTCATGACTATGATATTAGAGTCAGATGCTTTTACGTTTCTCTGTTGTCGCGCTTTTATGCTTTAACGCTTCATTCGCAACAAAGAATCGCATCGTAATCACCTAACCAATTCGGAGTGCTTGTGGACATCAATCTCGATATTCAGAATATCTTGGTCATCAAACGTATGTATGAGCTTCGCAATGTTGGTTTGGTTGCAGAGTCGCTAGGAAAAACCTCTGGGGCGATCAGCAAGAACCTGTCGAAGCTAAAATTGCAGCTTGATGACCCCTTGTTTATTCAAACCAAACACGGGTTTGAGCCAACGACTTTTGTCGAAACCAATATCGAAAACTTTGAGCAGATACTCACGAGTGTCGAAGCCATCAAGCACCAAGTGTTCACTCCTGAGACTTATCAGGGCGACATCAAAATTTACGCCAATACCCTGTTTTGGGAACGCTACGGATCTAAGCTCTACTTCGCACTCAGCCAAGAAGCGCCACATGCCCACTATTCCTTTGTGAGATGGGGAACCAATGTTAAAAACAGGCTCATCGACGGTGAAGACGCTGTCGCGGTTCACTACTTTGATGAAGGCTTGCCGCAATCCATTTCACAGAAGGAAATAGGCAAAGGCAAAGCGGTGTTCTTCGTTCGAAATGACCACGAAGCACAAACCTTTGAGTCATTGGTTAACTACCCAATCATTCTGTTCAAGACTCCTGGGTGGAATGACAATAAATACCCAATTATCGACAGGCTCAGAAACGTCGGTTTCAACGTCACGCCAAAAGTTGAAGTCGACCACCCCGCCATGATCCACGATGTGGTGTTGAAGTCTGACTATTTTGGGATCACCTTAGATGGCAGTGTGCCAGAAGGCTGTCGAAGCATTGATTTACCCGAGAAGCTGACTATCGGTGTCAGTTATGTGATGAGCTGTCGTCGTTCACAAAAAGACGCACCTGTGAACCAATGGCTTTTGAAGATCCTCAAGTCAGTATTGCAAAACAAGTAACCACGAACCAATAAGGGCCTACTTCATCAGTAGGCCCTTTGTTAATTCACGATTCAGCGTTTGATATCAATCGACAACCATCGAGTTACTTAGTCTTGAGTCGTGTTTTTGTAGATAGTCCCGTTTTTCATGATCATGTCGAAGTTGTCTGTTGGGTTAGTTAATACCGACAAGTCTTCCAACGGGTTACCATCAACCAAAATCAAATCCGCCAGTGCGCCCTCTTTTACGACACCAAGCTTCCCTTCATATGGGTTTCTAGGGCCAGACATTTCAAGCAGCGCCGCGTTACCAGAAGTCGCTTGGCGAAGGATTTCGTAGTTTGAGAACCACTTGGTACGGTTGGTAAACTCTTCGTTTTGACGCGCCATTAATGAGTGATCGGCAATCACATCCGTACCGAAGGCTATCTTCTTGTATCCCTTCTTCTTGATAAGCGAGAACGTATTATCTAAGCCATCAAACGCTTGTGCGAACTTGGCTTTCTGGCTTTCGTTCACTCCTGCGGGTGTGTTGATGTATACCAAGGTTTGAAC